>CANOWY010000003.1 GCA_947571135.1 uncultured Mycoplasmatota bacterium | reverse complement strand
TCGAGTAAAATTAATAAAAAATGATTATTACACAGAAAATGAAAGTGGATTATTATCAAATACAAACTTAAGTTATCCTGCGCCTGGCGCAACGGGAAAAGGGTATCGATGGAATGAAATAAATAGTAATAATTGGGAGGAAGCAAGTTTAAATACAGAAGTATTAAATAAAGTGTATTGGAAGAATTTAGAAGATTATCAAAATTATATAGTACCAAGTATATGGTATTTAGGGGCTCCTTATTGGGGAACCAGTACCTACAAAAAAGAAATTACGCCCAATTATTTATATTTTGCCGAACATAGTAATATTGAAAGCAAAAGTGGAGGTAGTCTATCATTTGTTGCAAATATAAGTTTAATGTACATTAGTGATTATGCTTATTCAATTGGAGAAGAATATAAAAAACAGTCTGTTTATGAGAATAAAGAAAATTATATTTACAATTCATGGTTATATAGTTTAGAAAGTAAATATTATGAATGGACAATGACACCAGAAAGTAGTTATTATACTCCATCTGCTTGGTATGTTTATCCTACTGGAGAGGTAAGAATTGAATATGCAAGTGATGCAAATAAAAGATTCTATTGGGGAATTCGTCCTACTTTTTATTTAAAATCTAATGTACTGTATAAAAGTGGAACTGGAACAAAAGAAAATCCATATCGAATAGGCATAAATGAGTAATATTAATTTAAAAAACTTACGAAAAAGTAAAGGCTATACCCAAAAGGAACTAGCAAATAAGTTAGGAATAGCAGATTCAACACTTGCGCATTATGAAACAGGAATCAGAAAAATAAGTTTAGAAATGTTTTTAAAGATACTAGATGTATGTCAGTTAGATATAAAAATCATTTCCAAAAAAGAGTTCTAAACTAGTTGACATAAATTTTAAATATACGTATACTAAAGGTATAAAAACAAGGAACAAGAAGAGTAGGAAAAGATGAGTTTACAAGAGAGTTCATGGTTGGTGAAAATGAATAAACTGGCTTTTCCCAAAATCACTTGGGAGTTGAATGTCTGAAAAAAGTAAGATGTTCCGCAAATATTTTTTGCGTTATCAATGAAGAGAAAAAAATAAGGTGGTACCACGGATTTGTTCGTCCTTTTGGTATTGCTTTTTTATTTTAGAGGAGGATATATGAAAAATTTTAAAGAGTTAGATAAAAGACCCGTATATGAGGTAGAAAAAAGTATTTTAGAATCTTGGGGTTCTATTAATCAAATTATGAATAAACAAAATGAATTACGAAAAGATAGTGATAATTTCGTATTTTATGATGGACCTGCGACTGCGAATGGATTTCCAGGGTTGCATCATATGCTAGCGAAGTTTTTAAAGGATTCTTTTTGTAAGTATCATGTCATGAAGGGAGCCCGCGTTATTCGTAAAGTAGGATGGGATACACATGGTCTTCCTGTTGAACTTGGAGTAGAAAAGGAACTAGGGTTTACTGGAAAAGGCGATATTGAGAAATACGGAATAAAAGAGTTTAATGAAAAATGCAAAGAATCTGTTTGGAAAAACAAAGAGGCATTTACAAATTTAACCGAAAAGATGGGACAATTTATTGATGTTGAAAATCCATATGTTACGTATGATAACGATTATATTGAAACAGAATGGTACATCTTAAAAGAGTTTTTTAAAAAAGGAATGTTTTATGAAGGGCATAAAATTCTTCCATATTGCCCTCGTTGTGGAACAGGACTTGCTAGTCATGAAGTAGCGCAAGGTTATAAAGAAATTAGTGTAGAAACTGTAATTGTACCTTTTAAGAAAAAAGAGGAAGATGTTTACTTTTTAGTATGGACAACAACTCCATGGACTTTAATTTCTAATGTTGCATTGTGTGTGAATCCAGAGTTAACTTATGTTTTAGTAAAGTCGGGAGATTACAAATTTATCTTAGCAGAGAGTTTAGTATCTAAAGTTTTGGGTAGTGATATAGAAGTCCTAGAGGTTTATAAAGGAACAGATTTAGAATACATGGAATACGAACAATTAATTCCAGAATTAAAAGTGGATAAAAAAGCGTTCTTTGTTACTGTAGATGATTATGTTACAGCAAGTGATGGAACAGGTATAGTTCATATTGCTCCAGCATTTGGAGAAGATGATGCGAATGTAGGAAAAAAATACAATCTTCCTTATTTAAATCCAGTAGGAGAAGATGGTTGTTATACAGAAGGTCCTTGGAAGGGTATGCTCATTTTTGATGCGGATATAGAAGTAATTAAATATTTAAAAGAAAACGATAAACTCTTTAAAAAACAAAAGATGCTCCACAACTATCCTCATTGTTGGAGATGCGGAACTCCTCTTGTGTATTATTCAAAACCTTCTTATTATTTAGAGGTTACGAAAATTAAAGACCAAATTGTTGAAGCAAACAAAAAAGTAAATTGGTATCCTGCTTATGTCGGAGAAAAACGTTTTGGCAATTGGCTAGAAAATATGAACGATTGGGCGATTTCTAGAAGTCGTTATTGGGGTATGCCTATTCCTTACTTTACTTGTAGTTGTGGTCATGACGAGATGATTGGTTCTAGGAGTGAATTAGTTAGTCGTGCAATAGAAGAAATTGATGAATCGATTGATTTACATCGTCCTTTTGTAGATGAAGTGCATTTGAAATGCCCAGAATGTGGTGGCGTTATGACAAGGTGTAAAGATGTTTTAGATTGTTGGTTCGATTCTGGTTCTATGCCGTTTGCAGAGTACCATTATCCTTTTGAAAATGAGAGTATTTTTGAAACTCAATTTCCTGCTGATTTTATTTGTGAAGGAATTGACCAAACTAGAGGTTGGTTTTATACCCTTATTATTATTTCTGTATTTTTAAAAGGGGTTGCTCCATACAAAAATGTCTTAGTAAATGACTTAATTCAAGATGCCGAAGGTAAGAAAATGAGTAAATCTAAAGGAAATATTGTAGAACCATTTACTACGATGAAAGAATATGGTGCAGATGTAGTAAGATTTTATCTTCCTTATGTTTCTCCAGTATGGACACCACTTCGTTTTGATATGAATGGTTTAAAAGAAGTATATTCTAAATTTTTTAATCCTTTAAAAAATACCTATAGTTTTTTCCAATTGTATGCAAATACAGATGGAATAGATACTTCTTTATGTGAAATTTCTTATGAAAAACGTGAGGAAATTGATAGATGGTTAATTTCTAAATACAATAAATTATTAAAATATGTAACGGAAAGTTATGAGGAGTATGATTTAAATAAAGTGGTAAGAGCCATAACAGATTTTACTTCTGAGGATTTATCCAATTGGTATATTAGAAGAAATCGAAAAAGATTTTGGTCATCTACTTTAGACGATTCTAAAAAAGCCGTTTATATAACTACTTATGAAGTGTTAGTGGGATTGGTTAAAATGATTGCCCCTATAGTTCCGTTTGTATCTGAAGAAATTTATCGTAATTTAACAGGAGAAGAATCTGTTCATTTAAGTGACTTTCCAAAATATGATGAAAGTTTAATTGATGAACATATCGAAGAACGTATGGATTTAGTAAGAAGTTTAATTAGTATTGGAAGATATGTAAGAGAAGAGGCGAAAATAAAGGTACGTGAACCGTTAAAAGAAGCCTTATTAGATGGAAAAAATGAAGAATTAATTAAAGACTTAGTACCATTAATTCAAGAAGAATTAAATGTAAAAGAAATTGTATTTACAAATAATTTGCAAGAATATATGAATTTTACAGTGAAACCAAACTTTAAGAATGTGGGTAAAATTTTTGGATCGAATATTAAAGAATTCCAAAATAAATTAGAGAGTTTAAGTGAAGAAGAATTAAATAAATTAGTGAATAATAAAACAATATCTATGGTGATAAATAATGAATCTTATGAAATAGATGAAACCTTTGTAGATATTCGTATTTCATCAAAAGAAGGATTTAATGTAGGAATGGAAAATAATAATTTTATTATCCTAAATACAGAAAGAACAGAAGAGTTAATTTTAGAAGGAATTGCTCGTGAGTTTGTCTCTAAAGTTCAAAATATGCGTAAGACACTTGACTTTAATGTCGTAGATCGCATTTCTATTTATGTAAATGGAGATGAAGAGTTTAATAAGGCTTTACAAAATTTTAAAGAATACATTCAAAATGAAACTCTTGCTATTAGCATTACTGAAAAAGATTGTTTAGATGAAAAATACGATTTAAATGGACATGAAGTATATATTGAAATCGAAAAAGCAACCGAATAAAGATTGCTTTTTTCTTCTTTAAAATTTTACAAATTTTATTTAAATTCGTGTGGATTTAGCAAATTGGGGATTTGCACTTGTATTTATGTTGTTATATAGTTACTTTGCAAAAGGCAAAAATTTGGTGTTTGCTACTTAAAATCCAAACAAGGAGAAAAGTGGTGTATGAAAAAAGTAGATAAATACGATAAAAAAGATATTCTAATATTATTGCTTTTTTTGTTAATCATATTTGATTAAAATCTATGGGAAAAAGTAAAGAAAGTTTGTAGCAAGGAGAGAGCAAAAATAGGAAAATATTTTATACAGCAAGAAATGATATTGTTTTTAAAATCATTATGACAAGACATAAAAATATCTTAAAGAAAATCATAAAAAGTATTTTAAAAGAGGAAGTAGAAGAAATTACGATATTAAAAAGTAAACTTACTTCTATTAATGTGAAATCTAAAAAAAGAGTAGTGAATATTTACATTCAAATTCAGATTTTGTACGTAAACTTAGCAATGAATGCTAACTCTAAAGGTTATACCAAAACTCGAAATGAAGGATATCTATTTAATCTCTATAATAAAAAAATAGATAGAGGAGAAACCTATAGAAGTTTAATGAAAAAAAATTTTATAGGAATTAATTTAAGTTATTAAAATGGGAAGCATATAAAAGAAGAATATGTAATTAAAGAAAGAGCCCAACCCGAATTAAACTTAGTTAGAGTTTTAAAAAACATATTCAGTAAAAAAAGGAATTAAGAACTATTTCGAAAATAAAGACACTAGGTATTTCATATATTTGAATAAGGTACAAAAGTTTAGAATAGAATCCGTTGGTTAAGATAAAAAAATGTGGTATAATAACTAAGAAGTAACGTGTAAATATTAGGAGGTTTTTGCTATGTTCCATTATAAAGATATCAGTATTCACTATACGTACACCAATAACAATTATGACAAACAAATCGTTTATTTACATGGTTGGGGTCAAAATATAGAAATGATGGAACCAATTGCAAAACCATTTCAAGAAAATGTCGATACTCTAATACTAGATTTGCCTGGATTTGGAAAATCTGGGGAGCCGAAGAGCGCTTGGAGTTTAGAAGATTATGCGGATATGGTACATGCTTTACTTGAAAAATTAAAAATCAATTCTCCTATTTTAGTAGGTCATTCTTTTGGGGGGAAAGTATCTATTGTATATGCTTCAAAATACAAATGCGAAAAACTTATTTTACTTGCAAGTCCTTATAAAGTTGCTATTCCAAGAGTGTCCTTTAAAGTACGTGTTTTAAAAACACTTGCCAAAATGCCTTTGTTAAAAAATATTGCTAATAAAATGAAAAAAAATATGGGTTCTATCGATTATAAAAATGCAAGTCCTAAAATGCGTGCTATTTTAGTTAAACACATTAACACAGATGTGAGTGAAAATTGTAAACGTATTACTTGTCCCACATTAATCATTTGGGGAACAAATGATACTGCGGTTCCTTTACAAGATGCTTATGAGATTGAAAAATTAATAGAAAATTCTGCGGTTATTGAATATCCTGGTCGAACACATTATGCCTATTTAGAAGATTTACATAAAACGATTCAGGTAATGAAATCTTTTATAGAGTAGAGAAGAGGAAGTTTATGAAAGTTTTTTTATTGTCCATCGTAATGTATGTGGTTTATTTTTTTGTGAAAACTAAAAAGTCCTTACATATGTTACAGCAAAATAGATACAATCGGGGGAATAAATATTTAAAATGGATTAAAAGCAATTTTAGAAAGAATTATTTAAATCTTGAATTGGTTTTTCTTTTATTGCCTATTTTTTTCTTTTTAGATAATGCCTTGTTAGGAATTCTTTTTAACACGATTTATTTTATAATCCTTGCTAAGTTGTTATATAAAAGTAAAACGGAACAAAAAAAGGTTCCCCTAAATTGGACAGGCAGAATTAAGAGACTTTATTTTACAACTACTATTTTGTATATAATGATCATTATGATTCTTCTTTTTCTTACAAATAAACGTTTCATCCTATCTCTATTTTTATTAGCGATTTTTATGTATCTTAATAATTTAATGGTGGTATTTGCCAATTTTTTAAATACCCCAATTGAAAAGTCTGTGAACCAATATTTTCGTCATAAAGCCCAAAAAAAGTTAAAAAGTTTTTCAAATTTAGATGTAATTGGAATTACAGGAAGTTATGGAAAAACAAGTAGTAAAAATATTTTAAATGATGTTTTAAATGTAAAGTATAATGTAATGCCCACTCCAAAAAATTACAATACACCAACAGGGCTTATGATAACTGTGAATGAGTATTTAGATAAGTTTAATGATTATTTTATAGCGGAAATGGGGGCATGTAAAACAAAAGAAATTAAAGAACTTTGTGATTTGGTGCACCCTAAATATGGAATCCTTACTAAAGTAGGTGTTGCGCATTTAGAAACATTTGGTTCAATTGAAAATATAACAAAGACAAAGTTTGAACTTATAGAATCTTTGCCAAGTGATGGAATTGGTGTTTTGAATGCGGACGATGAAAAGCAAGTTGGTTATAAATTAGAAAATGATTGTAAAATTATATGGATTGGAATTGACAATGTAAAAAAATGTGATGTTTATGCCACGAATATTCAATTAAGTAATGAAGGAACTCGTTTTGATTGTCATTTTAAAGGCATGAAAGGAAAAATAACTTTTACAACAAAATTACTTGGAAAAGCCAATATTTATAATATTTTGGCCGCTATTGCACTTGGAAATGCTTTAGGGCTTACGGAAGAAGAATTGAAAATAGGTGTAAAAAAAGTGCATCCAGTCGAACATCGCTTGCAATTAAAAAGATATTATGATATGTATTTAATTGATGATGCTTACAATGCAAATCCAGATGGAGCCAAGATGGCTTTAGATGTTTTAAAATTAATGCCAGGTAAAAGAATCGTTATTTCTTCTGGAATGATTGAACTGGGGGATAAAAGTGAAGAATTGAATAAAGAGTTAGGTCATGTTATGGCAAGTGTTGTTGATATTGCTATTTTAATAGGAGAACGTCAGACTAAACCTATTCAAGAAGGGTTACTTGAAAAGAAATTTAAGAAGAAAAATATAATTTTATTTAATGATATAAAAGATGCTTTTTCTTATATTCAAAAATTAGGTGAGAAAGATGCATATATTTTATTGCAAAGTGATTTACCAGATGCATTTAATGAAAGTTGAGGAGTGAAATTATGAAAATTAAAGTAGGAGTCATTTTTGGAGGAGATTCTGTTGAACATGAGGTAAGTATTATTACGGCTGTTCAAGCCATGGAATATTTAAATAAAAAAAAGTATGAGGTAGTTCCTATCTATATTGATAAAGAAAGAAATTGGTATACTGGTAGTAGTCTTATGGAAATGGAAACCTATAAAGATATGGAGAGTTTAAAAAACACCTTACCCAGAATTACATTAACGAAAAAAGATAACGAATTTGTTTTAATGAAATTAAAGGGTTTATTTAATAAAGTACTTGGTACAATTGATGTTGCTTTTCCAATTGTTCATGGAAAAGGTGTAGAAGATGGTTCTCTTGCGGGATATTTAGATACTTTAGGCATCCCTTATATTGGTAGTGATATGTTAGGGGCTTCTGTTGGCCAAGATAAAGTCATTCAAAAACAAGTCATGCAAATGGAAGGTATTCCAGTTGCTAATTATGTATGGTTTTACGAATCGGATTATGCTACGAAAAAAGAAGAAATTTTGGCAAAGATTAATAAACTTGGGTATCCTGTAATCGTAAAACCAGCACGTCTTGGAAGTAGTATAGGAATTAATTTTGTAAAAAAAGCACGAGATATAGAAAGTGCTTTAGAAGAAGCATTTAGTTATGATGAAAAAGTAATTGTAGAAGAGACAATTGAGAACCTTTTAGAAGTAGATTGTGCTGTTTATGGAAATCATGAAATTATGGAAACAAGTCTTATTGGAGAGATGATTACCAATAATGAATTTTTAACATTTGAAGATAAATATTTAAATGGTGGTGGTAAAAAAGGTTCTTCTAAGAAGATGAGTGGAAGTGTATCGACATCTGGTTTTCAAATTCCTGCTAAATTAGATAAAAAAGTAGAAGAGGAAATTTATGAGTTATCAAAAAAAGCGTTTCGTGTATTAAATTTAAAAGGAATTACAAGATTTGACTTTTTAATCAATAAAGAAACAAAGCAAGTTTATGTAAACGAACCAAATACAATTCCTGGTTGTCTTGCTTTCTTCTTCTTTACACCAAAAGGTATTTCTTATGAAAAACTTTTGGATACTGTGATTACTTTGACTATTAAAGATTTTAAAGTCAATAAGAAAAAGATTTCTAGTTTTGAATCAAACGTTTTAAGTACATATAATGGTTCTAAAGGAGCAAAAGGAAAAATGTCTTTGTAAAAAGATGTTTTTTTATTAATAGAACAATTCAATTAAACTTTCTTCTAAATACTTGTAAATTACATAAAATAAGAGTATAGTAAGTTTCAAGAAGAGGTGAAGTTTATAATGGAAGATCCAATATGTTGTAATCCCAAGGTAGACACTTTTCTTGCAGTAACACCGGTAAGGCCTTATGAACCGGAAAGACCAAGAAAAACAAAAAAAGAATTAGAAGAAGCACATAAGTGTTTGGAAGAATGTTTAGATTATCCTATATTGTGGGATTTCTTTGATGATGAAATTACAATTGAAGAAAAGATGGAAAAAGTAAATAAATATTTAGAAAATTTATTTAAAAAAGAAGAATTGTTAATAAATGATGAAGAAAAAAAGAAAGAATATGAAAAATTAAAGAGAGAAATTAAACATTTTCTTAACCAAAAAAATTCTCTTGAGTGGGAGTATCAGCAAGTTTTGCCGACAATGTTGGCAGAAGCATTAAATATTCCATATCCTAATGGATTTTGGGATACAGTTGATTTAGAAATGAAACAGAATCTATTAGAACAGCAACAAGAATATCTTTTAGAACAAAGAGGAATGGGAAGGTAGTGAAGAGTTTATGGAATTATGGATACTTTGGTTAATTATTATATTTATATTAATCGTAGCAGAAGTTAGTACTGTAAATTTAGTATCTATTTGGTTTATTGCAAGTGGAATCGTATCATTAATTATTTCTATATTTTATGATAACTTTTTTGTTCAATTTGCAGTGTTTGTTATACTAGGAATCATTTTACTTATGACAACCAGAAAATTCTTAGAGAAGTTAATAAAATCAAGAGAAGATACTAAGACTAATTTAGACCGAATACTCGGTAGTACAGCAGTTGTTACAGAACCCTTAACCAAAAATGAAGTAGGGGAAGTAAAAATTGAAGGTAAAAAGTGGAGTGCTATTTCTAAAGAAAGTTTAGAAGTAGGAGAAGAAGTCATTATTGAAAGTATTGATGGTGTAAAATTAATTGTTAGAAAGAAGGAGAAGTAAAAATGCCATTTTTAATTGCTATTTTAATTATTGTTATATTAATTGTTATTCCAAACATCAAGGTTGTACCTCAAGCGAAGAGTTATGTTATTGAAAGATTAGGTTCTTATTATGCAACATGGAAAAATGGGTTACATGTAAAAATACCATTTGTAGATCGTGTATCTAATGTTGTAACTTTAAAGGAAATTGTAAAAGATTTTGCCCCACAACCTGTTATCACGAAAGATAATGTTACAATGCAAATTGATACAGTTGTTTATTTTCAAATAACAGATGCAAAACTTTATACATATGGAGTAGAATATCCGATTAGTGCGATTGAGAATTTGACGGCTACAACGTTACGTAATATTATTGGAGAATTAGAACTTGATCAAACGTTAACAAGTCGTGATATTATTAATTCTAAAATGCGTTCTATTCTAGATGAAGCAACAGATCCTTGGGGAATTAAAGTAAATCGTGTAGAAGTAAAAAATATTTTGCCTCCAAAAGATATTCAAGAAGCGATGGAAAAACAAATGCGCGCAGAACGTGAACGTCGTGAAAAAATCTTACAAGCCGAAGGAGAAAAGAAATCAAGTGTTCTAATTGCAGAGGGTGAAAAAGAAAGTGCAATTTTAAGAGCGGAAGCCGATAAAGAAGCACAGATTAAACGTGCAGAAGGTGAAGCAGAAGCAATGTTAAAAATTAAAACTGCTGAGGCAGAAGGAATAAAACTTTTAAAAGATGCTAAAGCAGACCAATCTGTCCTTACTTTAAAAAGTTACGAAGCACTTGCACAAGTTGCAAATGGGCAATCAACAAAGATTATTGTTCCATCAGAACTTCAATCTATTGCAACTATTGGTACAACAGTAAAAGAAATGTTATCTGATAAAAAGTCAAAATAATTGGCTTTTTTTCTTGATTCCTTTTTTATTTTGCAATACAATAATCAAAACTTACCTGAGAGGAAGATGTAGAATGGAAAAGAAATATTATCATGATACTTATTTTAAAAAGATTGCAAAAATGGCAGATGAAAATAGATTGGAGGAAGCCATTTTAGAATTTCAAAAATATGTTAAAATTTATCCTATAGATGTGGGCGGTTATGTTTATTATGCAAATGTATTAATAAAAATGAATCGTTTGGATGAAGCAGAAAGGATATTAAACAAAGTCGACGGTATAATCAATGAAGATACTTCCATTTTATCTTACGAAGAGTATAAAAGAGTTAGAATTTCTTTATTATGTTGTCAAAAAAAGTACCAAGAATGCTATCAAATGTTACAAGATAATATTTCTATATTTTATAAAAGAAAATGGTTTTTTTATGGATTACAGTGCTTTTTAAAAAGGGAATTACATATTTTGACTCCAGAAGATTATGCTAGGGGGGGTTATTATTTAATTAATCAATTGTTTTGTTATTCTGAAGAAAATGCAATAGAACATATAAAAAGACATCAATATAATATTAGTGATGAGGTATTTCATTTTTCAGAGGGATTTCCAATTGAAAAAATGTATGATTATTTTAGAAAAATTCTCCCTAATAATGAAAAATATATAAATGATAATTTTACAAATTTTTACATTTTTAGGTTTATTGGAAGTGGGCATATTGGCAGTAAGTTGGTTGACTTTATAAAAATAATTACATTCTCAGATTCTAATGATATTATTACGATGTATCCGTATGAAAATATTGAAAGAAGAAGTTATAGAGATGTAACGCCTGAACTTGAAGAGTCCCTAAAAAGGGAAAGGCTAAATCAAATTGATAAATTTAATAAACGTTATAGCCAATACAATAAAAAATAAGAGATGTCAAGGTTGTTTAGTACAAATAAAAAAGGGCCTCGAAAAGGCTTTTTTAGTTAGAAACTGAAATTACTAGAATATAATGAAGTTATAGCTTCTATAAATTCAACAATTCCTTCTTTTTTTTGCAAATTGTTTAGAATTTTCATGGCTTCTTGATTACTTAAATCTTCAGTAGAAATTACATTATTCGTATTGATTTCATTAAAGTTGATATTTTCATTGGAAACAAAATTAAATGTAACGGAACCTTTTATTCCTTCTATATCAAAAGAAAGTTTTATACTCTTATCTTTATTATTAACTTTTATTTCCATATCTCCTTTATAGTTTTGTCTATTTGCTTTTATTTCATAAGAATAGTTTGTTTCTGTATTTTTAAAAATAGAAATAGTGTCATTATCATCTTGGAAAGAAATTCCTGCAAATTTATTTTGCATTCCTTTTGTATAGATAGAAACGGTAAGTGTTTCTTCTATATCTATATTATCTTTTAATTCCTTCAGTCTCTTTCTAATTTCTTCTTCCGTAGTTTTGGTTATACGAGAACAACTTTCTACAAATTCATTGTTGTCAAGTTCTTCACCTAACACTTTTGCAATTTCCTTTAGGTTTTTTTCATCTAATACTAAGTTATTTTTTACTACTTTTACATTTTTTCCATTTAATGAAATAGTTGTATTTTCTTTTGAAAAGTATTTATCTTTTAGGGCTTTTTCAAAGGCATTTTTTAAATGTTTTAAAGCGACTTCATAATCTTTTGTATTTTCAAAAGTCTTGAATATTTCTTCAATTCCCTCTGATGGAACGAGTAAATATTTACTGTAAATATCTTTTAAAAATACATAGGCTTTGTCATTTTCTATATTCATAGAGGCATCTAATAATTCTTTATCCTTATAATGACTATTCAATACCATTTGCATTTTTTTTGCATTAGTGTCTAATTTGTAATCAATTTTTATATTTAGATTATTTAAGATTTCTAAAATTTTTTCTTGTTCTTTTTGGTCGCTATGCAAATCAGTACTTAAAGTAAACGTTCCTCCTAATGTTTCTGCATTTTTATTATTTTCTTTTGATAAAGAATAAATACTTTCAATGGCCGTTGTAAATACTTTTTTAGGTTTTGGAGTTAAAAAATAGGACGCAACTGTTCCAATAATGAGCAATATAACAACCAGTATTCCACCCATTAATAATCCTTTCTGTTGTTTTTGTTTTTCCATGTTTAATTCATCCATATACTCACACTCCTTTTCATTCATGAATGATTCCATGTTTAATTTTATGATATCATAACAACATCTTTCTTCCTAGTGCATTTTTAATTTTTTTCTTTTATAATAGAAATGAGAGGAATTATATGAAAACTAGAGTAAAACATGAATTCAAACCCATTTATAATGAGGAATCAAAAATATTGATATTAGGTACTATACCTAGTGTCAAATCACGAGAAGTAGGTTTTTATTATGCGCATCCTAAAAATCGTTTTTGGCCAGTTTTAGAAATTATATTTGAAGAAAAGATAGAAGACAAAGAAGCGTTTTTGTTAAAACATCATATTGCTTTATGGGATGTGTTTGCTTCTTGTAGTATTAAGGGCTCTAGCGATGCTAGTATCAAAAATGCTAAGCCAAATAAAATTCCAAAGTTATTAAAGGAAAGCAATATAAAAGTTATTTTCACAACAGGAAAGACGGCATACAAATATTATTTGCAGTTTTTTAAAGAGAAAACCCATTTGCCAGTATTTTGTCTTCCTAGTACTTCTCCTGCTAATTGTAAAATTAAAATGCCAGAATTAGTAGAAGAATATTCGAAAATCAAAGAGTATTTATAAATTGTTTTATTTTATTGTTTCTATCTATAAAAAGCAAGATTGGCAATGGTTTTATTTGGTTAGAATATTTTTTTGAAATTTATTTTTTTCTATATTCCATTTTTTCAACAATAAGTGTATCTTCTTTAGAATCATATGTTAAAGTTACTATATAGGAACCAATTTTACATTTTTCTCTTTCTTCGAAACTTTCATTTTCAGAATAGCAAGTCCCATTCATTAAGTTTCCTTTCATATAATCATAATAAACGATGAGTTTATTTCCGTTTCTGTTTATGTTAGTTAATTCATGAGATGTATTTTCTAAGTCAGAGGTTGTACTTTTTTCAATTGAAGAGCGAATGTAATAATTATTCTCTTTTATAATTGTATAATTACCATAATTTGAAATTTCGTAGGTTCCAGTAGGTAATTCATAGTTAGTAATGCCGAAATATCTTTTCGCAATTTTTTTTACATAATCGTTTGAATTTGGTTCAAAAGTATTTAATGTAAGAGATACAATAATGGCTATTTCATTCAAAGAGAAAGAATCATATGTTTGTTTAGGAAAAGCCCAGAAAAAGAATTTTAAATATTCATACATTGCTTCTTTATTTTCTAATAAATTTGATATTTCTATTTTACTTAAAGTTGGTTCAGAATAAGTTTCTGTTGGGTTATAGATTATATTTCCATTTTCTTTATCTTTAATAATGCCATTTTCACTAATAGTTAAATATCGTTGATCATTAGTAATTTTATTTTGTTCACTAGAATGGTTTGGACTTTTGTTTACTTCATTTTGATTCTCTTTAGGATTATTTGAATTTTTATTATTTTTGACATTATATAGATATAAAGGAATTGCGATTCCTATTAGTAAAATTAATATTGAAGTTCCTATGTATATTTTTTTTCTCATTTTGATTCCTCTTTTTCTAATTTAATTATAACATAAAGAGATTATTTTATCTTTTAAATAAAAAAGAGAGGAAAAATTAAAACTTATCGTTGCTAAATAAGCATTTAAAGAAACATATTGCGTCATAGTGGATATTGTTATATATTACAGGAAATCATAGGGAAAATACATTGCAATATAGAAATATTGTGTAACTAGTCCTTGCAGGCTTTTTATTTTTCTTCTATAATAAATAAAAGGTGAAGCATATGTATATAGAAGTACTTCTAGAATTAAAAAATAAACAAACAGATCAAACGTATACATATAAAGTTCCAAACAATTTAGAAAGCCAAATACAAGTCGGGAAACGAGTAAAAGTGCCTTTTAATCATCGTGAGTTAGAGGGGTTTATTTTAAGTATTAAAGATGTTTGTAAAAAAGAGTTTGAAATCTTAGAAATTAAAGAAGTTGTTGATGAAGAAATTGTTTTAAGTGAAGAGTTATTCAGTATCGGAAAGTTTATCAAAGATACATATCTTTGTAGTTTAGCAAGTGCATATGCTGTAATGCTTCCAAAAGCACTAAAAGCCAGCGAAAAAACACAAGTAAATAAAAAATTTCAAAGTAATTTAATATTAAATATGGCTTATGAAGAAGCCTTACGTATGTGTAGTAGTGATCGTCAAAAAGAAATTGTGGATTTGCTAAATGAAAATGGCTGTTTAACTAAAAAAGAAGGAAATCTCATTTCTATTTCTAGTGTAAATACACTATTAAAAAAGAATATTATTAAAGAAGAACAAGAAGAAGTGTATCGAATAAATAATAAAGTTTTAGAAAAAGATGAAAAAAAGGTTTTGAATGAAGAACAGAAAAATGCTTATCACGCGATTGTTGCTTCTTTAAATCAATATGAAAAGTTTTTGTTATATGGGGTAACGGGTAGTGGGAAAACGGAAGTTTATATGCAAGTAATTGAACGAGTTTTAGAAAGGAAACAAACAGCGATTGTATTAGTTCCAGAAATTAGTTTAACTCCACAATTTGTAACAAATTTTAAAAAAAGATTTCAAGACAAAGTAGCCGTATTGCATAGTGGATTATCGGATGGAGAGCGTTATGACGAGTGGCGGAAGATTGAAAGAGACGAAGTGGATATCGTGATTGGGGCGCGTAGTGCCATTTTTGCTCCTTTAAAGAATTTAGGTATCATCATTGTAGATGAAGAACATTCAGAATCTTACAAGCAAGAAAATAATCCTAGATATAATGCAATTGAGGTAGCAGAATATCGTGGAGAGTACAATAGAATTCCAGTAGTCCTTGGAAGTGCTACTCCAACGCTAGAACGTATGGCAAAATCTACAAAAAATTTGTACAAAAGACTAGAACTTAAACATAGAGTGAACAACCAAACATTGCCTATTTGTACTTGTGTAGATATGGCTCTTGAATTAAAGAAAAGAAATCCTATTTTAAGTGAAAGGCTAAAAGTAGAAATAGAATCTTCTATAAGTCGTCATGAACAAGTTATATTGCTTTTAAATAGGAGAGGCTATGCCACTACGATTACTTGTTCAAACTGTGGCTTTACTTATAAATGTCCTAATTGTGATATAACGCTTACGTATCATAAAACCAAAAATAATTTAAGGTGTCATTATTGTGGTTATACTACTTTTAAAAAAGATACTTGTCCAAAGTGCAAAACAGATTTGAATTTTTATGGGTATGGTACAGAAAAGTTAGAACAAATTATAAGGAGTGAATTTCCAGATTTAAAAGTTTTACGAATGGATGCCGATACTACGAGAAAGAAAAATAGTTATGAAGAGATAGTAGAAAGATTTAAAAATGAAGATTATGATATCCTTTTAGGTACGCAAATGATTAGCAAAGGGCTTGACTTTCCTAGAGTAAGTTTGGTTGGAATTATCAATGCGGATGCTACTTTAAATATTCCAGATTTTAGAAGTGGGGAAAGAACTTTTTCTCTTTTGTATCAAGCCTCTGGTAGGGCAGGAAGATGTAATACAGTTGGCAATGTTATTATCCAAACCTTTAATAAAGACAATCCTATTTTACAATGTGTAGCGGAACAAAGTTATGAAAAATATTATAATTATGAGATGAATATTCGAAAAAAATTAAAATATCCTCCTTATTATTATTTAGTAAGTTTAAAAGTAGTAAGTAAAGAGTATGAAGAGTGTAGTAAAGAAGCAGTAAAGGTTGCAGAATTTTTAAAGAAAAAAATAGCAGAGACTTCTATTGTTTTAGGGCCAACGACGGCGAATGTTTTTAAAGTAAATAATGTTTATCGTTTTAATATCATTATAAAATATCGTTTTGATGATAAATTAATGCCTACTTTAAAAGAACTTGATAAATTGTTTGTGATGAATAAGAAGGTAAATTTAGAAATCGATGTAAATCCTACGAAGATATAAAAAAGTCGATACAGGAAGTTTTGACATTGACAAATGGGGGGGTTATGCTAATATAGAAACCAATTCAAAGGGGGAATGTTTGAATGAAAAAAAATATGTGGACAAAAAGAATCGCTTTAGTGGGTTTATATGGATTACTTTCTAGTTCTTTATTAACAAGTTGTGGAAAAAAAGAACTAGAAGAAACGTATCCAGTCTATAATTTAACCCTTGCGGAATATAATACAATGGATAAAAAATGTGTAAAAATAATGAAACAATGGGAAAGAGATGGAAGTACTTCTTATTTAGAGTCCATTACAGAACCGAATATAAAATCCATTGTAACAGATTTTGATAATGATGAAGAAAAATGTATTGTTTATTCTGATGGTCAAGAATGCGAATTTATTAAAGGAGAAGTTGACCATAAAGTATATCGCTATTTTAAAAAAGATGGTAGTATTGAAGATATAAATATATCAAAAGATAGAATTCTAGAATTGGAAAATACATTAGAAAGTGAAAAAAATAATACTCAAAAACAAATAAGCGAATATTTGGATGATTATTTTGAATATCAACAAGCAATAGATGCTAATGAAGAGGTACATATAACAAGAGAGATAGGAAGATTTAAGTATAAAATAGAGGATAGAATAGAAGAGAAATATGTTTATCTTGACACTAGAAGTGAAAATGAAAAAATTTATAGAAGCATTACACAACCTCTAGAAAGTATTATTGTTAAAATAGATGAAGAAAAACAAGAAAAGTATTATTTAAGTACAAAAAATGAAATTTTAGAATTAAACGTTGTTCAGTATTTTCGTGATATGGAGCATTTTATGACTTACAAAGGAGCAGAACAATATGAAAAATTAGGTTATTTGTTTAATAATCATAGCAAATTGAAGAAAAATGCAGATAGTTTTTATTCTTTGTTTTTTGAAGTAAATAACGAGAGATTTATGCGTATGGCTAAATATATTGGACAATTGGATAATAAAAAGTATTATCAAAATGTTTCCATTGATGATGAACCATATAGTTTTTGGGTTATTGAAGATTTAGAAAAGAACGCAACTACAAAATATGAAATTTTAGCACCATTATATTTTAGAAATTTAGATGCAAGTATTTCTTTTGTTGAAATGAATGAAGTCCCAGGTTTAACATCTTTAACAATTGAAGAGGCTTTAGAAATAGAAAAAGAATATAAAGAAGAACTGGTTAGAGGAGGAAAATAGATATGAATAAAGAACAATATATTTATGCCAATGGACAAATTCTTGTGGAAACAGATAAAGAAAAAAAGATGTTTCCTCATTTTGAAGGTTTTGACGAAATACTAAGTCAACAAAATCTAGTAGAAAAAATACAAGAAAAAATAAAATCATATAGAGTTAGAAAGCAAGATTTAAAAAAGAAAAAATTGGAAACTTTATTAAAGATGTTATTTGTATGTGGTATATATACTTTGGGAGGAGTATTTGCATTTTCGATGAATGCATCGTGGTTACAGATTCTATATGCTTTATTGGCTATAATTTCAACATGTTATTACATAGATACCTTTGTAGATATAAAAAAGAAAATAAACGCAATAGATTATAGTTCTATTTATTTAGAAGAAGAACTAGTTGAGGCTCAAAATACTTTAGATGAATTAAATCAAAAAGAAAAACTATATACGGAACCAAAACAGGATTTTTATTTGGGTAATATCCCTTCTAATGAGAAAAAAATAAAATTTATGAATAGTTGTGAAAATTTATATTATGATTGTGGATATAATTATAAGAAGTATATTTTGTGGTATAAATTAGGACTGTTAAGAGAAAAATTAAATCAAAACTATACTGAATATGGTCTTGATAAAATAGAACGTTGTATTGCAACAGATGCCTTTCAAGAGAAGGAAGGTATTGTTCGAAAACTTGCTCTTAAAACCAAAAAGAAAACGAAAAAATAGTCTAGAAGATAGAAATATTTTCTTTTTTTTTGTATAATAAATTCAAGGAGGCATTATTATGGAAATAGGAAATGTTGAAGAATTTTTAAATGATTACTTAGTCTATAATAATGCTTTACCAAACTGTGTTTTAGATAATCTTTATTTATTTTATAAAATAGCAGAAGAAGTAGAAGAATTATTAGAAAAATACTTTAAAAATGGAATTAAGATAGATACTAATAATTTTACTAAAGTCACTTTGGAAGAAAAAATAGAAATAGTAAAACAATATTTTAAAGATTGTGAAATAGATTTTAATATCGAAAAATATATTAGTGATGGAACGATAGAATTTGTTGACTATAATCAACAAAATGAAAATTATGATTTCTTTGATATTTATAATTGCTTTCGAGGTCAAATGTACAGAGAAAATAAAGGCGCAATTAAATTAATAGATGTATGTGAAAATGGACTTGCTAGCGATATTTGTCTTTTGATTCATGAAATTAGTCATTTTAGAGATGAGCCTTTAAACCCAAGAAATCAAATTAGTAATTTACTTACAGAAACTCTTGCTTATACAGAAACTTTAATAAGTGCAGATTATTTAAATGAAATAGGTTTTTTTATTGAGGCACAATCTGTATTAAAGATGGAAGGAAATATATTATATAACATTGTTAAAAAATATAAAAAAGTAGCCAAATTATTTTTAGTTTATATGGAATTTGGAAACATAGAAAGAGAATCTTATCAATATTTTTTTGCTGAAGAAAAAGAAGAGAATACTGATTATGAGGAAAATGTAAAATTTCTAAAAGAAAATTTTAGTTACGATTTGATTTATGAGACTTGGCATTTATTAGGAATTTATTTAGCCCCCTATTTATTAAATGAATATAAAAAGGATAAAGATTTTATGAAGGATATAATAAATTTACATAAACAAATAAACGAAAAAGATTTTATAGATTGTATTAAAATAATGAAATTACACGATTTAGGAAAAGAGGATAGAAATATAATCTTAGCCTCTATGCATAATGTGTTAGAAAATCATTTTAAAGAGAAAGGAAAAAAATTATGAAAGACTTAAAAGTGATTTTTATGGGAACTCCTGATTTTGCAGTTCCTGTTTTGCAAAAGTTAATAGAGAATACAAACGTGGTTTTGGTAGTGACTCAACCTGATAAATCGGTGGGTAGAAAACAAGTTTTAACCAAAACCCCAGTGAAAGTAGAGGCAGAAAAAGCAGGTATTCCAGTATTCCAACCTATAAAGATTAGAGAAGATTTTGATGTGGTTTTAAATACTGAGGCCGACATTATTATAACTTGTGCTTACGGACAGATTATTCCAAAAGCCATTTTGGATTATCCAAGTCTTGGTTGTATTAATGTCCATGCTTCTCTTCTTCCAAAGTATAGAGGTGGTGCACCGATTCACAAATGTTTGTTAAATGGTGATGAAAAAACGGGAATTACAATAATGTATATGGATGAAGCGATGGATAGTGGAGATATTATTGCCCAAAGAGAATACAAAATTTTAGAAAATGATAATGTAGGAACCCTTCATGAAAAATTATCACAAATAGGAGCCGATTTATTAATTGAAACCTTGCCAAGTATTATAAATGGAACAAATGAAAGAATAAAACAAAATATAAGCGAAGTAACGTATGCTTATAATATAAAAAGAGAAGAAGAAAAACTTGATTTTAGTAAGACAGGAAGGGAAATTTTAAATAAAGTGCGAGGGTTAAATCCTTGGCCAATTGCTAACTTTTTGCTAGATGGAAATGAAATGAAGGTACTAGAAGCCACTTTTGAAGAAGGAACGAATAAGGAAGTAGGCAAGTTCGTTTTGGATAAAAAAAGATTGGGTGTTACTTGTCAAGATGGAATTATTTACTTAGAAAGAGTCAAACCATTTGGAAAGAAAGAAATGGATATAAAAGATTATCTAAATGGAATTAATAAGGAAGAATTCACAAATAAAAAAGTAGGTTAAAAATATGAATAAAGAATTTTTGAAAAAATGTTGGAAGCACCCTAGATGGCATTCTTTGATGGTTTTGATTATTTGGATTGTTTCTTTAACATTGTTAATGGGAATTGTTACTATTGTAAATCAATTTAGTAGCCCAAAAGATGCGACGAAAAAAGAAATACCTAAAACAAATGAAGTATCTTATGAAGTGAAATGGAATCGTTTTTCAAAGGAGGATTATTCTTTTAAATATATAGTTTCCACTTCAGAAGGAACTGTAAAATATGAGGGTACAGTAACAGATGAAATTACAACAGGATATAGAGAACGAGCAGATGGGATTATAAGATATAGCATTGAAGATGGAATTGTCTATGAAATTTTAATGGAAGAGAAAAAGGAATGGAATTCTCTTTATGAAAATATTGATTCCGATTTCGTAAATCTTTCTTATTTAGAAGACTTTATTCAAAATATACCTGCTTCTGCTTCTGATATTGTGGAAGAAGATAAAAAAACAACTTATGAATATACCGTTATCGAAGAAAATTTAAAAATAGTAGTGATTACAGATGAAGTCCAAATTGAAAGTATTACCATAATTAAAGGAAATGAAACGTATGAGTTGTCTTTTGCGTTTTAAAAGCAATATATGTTTTTTTCTTGTTTTTGTAAAATATTATGTTAGAATAGAAAATTGAAAGAAGGAAAATGAATTTATGGAAGAAAAAAGTACTTTAGAATTACTAAAAGAACAAATGGCAAATTTATCAAAATGTATTCAAGACAAAGAAGAATATATTGCTGAGATAGAAATGATTCCTTTGATAGCAAAATACAATGCGGCTTTGTATGATAGAGAAAAGTTACAAGAAGAATATGAACGTAAAAAGTCAGAATATGAAGAAAAATTCCAACAAGAATGTCCTCATCCTTTTCATTATTTTATGTATTCAAATAATAGGTTTTTAACTAATACTACTACGTATTTCTGTAAATGTATACGTTGTAATAAATCTTTAGAATATAGTGCTTTTAGAATTTCTAATTATAGAAAAAATGAACAACTTATTTTTTCAGAAGGGGAAGATGGGAATTTAGAAAGTGTAGAGACATCTTATGAAATTCTTCACAGAGAATTTTTAGAACTAGAAAGGGAAGGCTACTCTTTTGAAGAAATAAGAGAAATTTTGTATAGCAAGTATACAGATAAAAATGAAGAGTTAGCAAGAAATTTAAAAATAAAATATATTCCTAAGAAATAGCAATTTGGCTATTTTTTCTTTTTTTAAAAACGTGCTATAATTGGATTAGGTGAGAACTATGGACAATATTTACGGATATACAAGAGAAAAATTAGAAGCCTATTTTTTAAGTATCGGTGAAAAAAAATTTAAGGCTTTGCAAGTATTTGAATGGCTTTATGAAAAGAAAAATTCGAATGTAGAAGAGTGGACTAACATAAAATTGGAAATTCGTGAGAAAATAATAAATGATTTTTCTTTTGAAAGACCGAAAATTATTCGTAGAGAAAGAGATACCTTAACTCGTAAATATTTGTTTGAACTTGAAGATAACAATTATATTGAGGCCGTTGTTATGTACCATGATTACGGAATTAGTCTTTGTGTATCGAGTCAAGTTGGATGCAATATGGGATGTCGTTTTTGTGAAAGTGGTAGACTAAAAAAGGTTCGTAATTTAGAGTCTTTTGAAATGGTGAGTCAAATCTTAGAAATAGAGAGTGACATTGGAGATAGAATTTCTTCTGTTGTCATTATGGGGATTGGAGAACCTTTAGATAATTACGAAAATGTTCTTGCTTTTATTCGCATTATCAATGATGCCAAAGGACTTGCACTTGGGATACGTCATATTACATTATCGACAAGTGGTTTAGTCCCTAAAATCTATGATTTAATGAACGAAAATATCCAAATTAATTTGGCAGTATCTTTGCACGCCCCAAATGATGCCATACGAAACCAAATCATGAAAGTAAACCAAGTGTATAATATTAGTCAACTAATACAAGCAATTCGTGACTATATTGCACATACTAATAGACGAGTAACCATAGAATATGTTATGCTTAAAGGGATAAATGATAGTGAAGATTGTGCGAGAGAATTGGCGAGTGTTTTACGAGGTATGAATATTTATGTAAATTTGATTCCTTATAACGAAACAAACCACATTCATCTTTATAAAAGTGATGCAAAAACAATTAGCAAATTTTGTGCCACTTTAAAAGAAAACGGTATTAATGTCACCATCAGAAAAGAGTTTGGTAGTAAAATATCTGCTGCCTGTGGACAGTTAAGGAGCAAAGAGGTGGAAAAATGAAAAGTTTTTATTTAACCGATGCGGGTCGTGTTCGAAGTCACAATGAAGATAGTGTCACAATATTAAAGAATGCTAGCAATGAATATCTTTTAATGGTTGCAGATGGGATGGGTGGTCATCGTGCTGGAGAAGTAGCCTCAAGTCTTGCAGTAACCCATTTTGGAAAAAGATTTAGTAATACACCGTCTATTGGCTCTAAATTAGATGCTGTAAATTGGCTTAATGATAATGCTAGTGAAGTAAATAATGAAATTATCGAATATGCAAAAAAATACCCAAACGCAAAAGGCCTTGGAACTACTCTTGTATTAGCACTTCTAACAAAAGAATATTTGATTTTTGGAAATATTGGGGATTCTACTGGATATGTTTTAAAAAATGGACAAATGCATCAAGTAACAAAACCACATTCTTTAGTAAATCTTCTTGTAGAAACAGGCCAGTTAACAGAAGAAGAGGCAAAATACCATCCCAAAAAAAATGTGCTTATGAAAGCACTTGGAGCAATGGAAAAAGTAGAACTTGATATTTTTGATGTTGATTTGTCTGTTGATGCTGTTCTTTTATGCAGTGATGGTCTAACCAATATGCTAAATGACGAGCAAATCGAAAAAGTATTAAATGATACAACGCTTACAGTAGAAGAAAAAGTCATTAAATTGATTCGTAAATGTAATGCCAGAGGGGGACAAGATAATGTATCAATCGCTTATTTACAAATAAAAGAAAGTGGTGAAGAAAAATGATTATGAAGGGGCAAAAGATTAGTGATCGCTATCAAGTAATTAAATCTATTGGAGAAGGAGGAATGGCAAACGTTTATCTTGCTTATGATACAATTTTAGATCGAAATGTTGCCATAAAACTTTTAAGGGGAGATTTAGCAAGTGATGAAAAATTTGTTCATCGTTTTCAAAGGGAAGCCTTATCTGCAAGTAGTTTAAATCACCCAAATATCGTAGAGGTTTATGATGTCGGTGAAGATAGTGGAAACTACTATATTGTAATGGAGTATATTGAAGGAAAACATTTGAAAGATTTAATTAAAAAACGTGGAAAACTAACGACCAGTGAAGTCGTTGATATTATGATGCAAATCACAGATGGTATGAGTGTTGCTCATGATTCTTATATTATACACCGAGACATTAAACCGCAAAATATTATGATTTTAGAAAATGGTCTTGTAAAAATCACAGATTTTGGAATTGCGATGGCGATGAATGCAACGCAACTTACACAAACAAATTCAGTGATGGGAAGTGTTCACTACTTGCCACCTGAACAAGCCAATGGAAACGGATCAAGTTTACAAAGTGATATTTATTCAATGGGAATCGTGATGTATGAACTTTTAACTGGAAAATTGCCATTTCGTGGGGACAATGCAGTTGAAATTGCTTTAAAACATCTAAGAGAACCTATGCCAGATATTAAAGAAGAGTTGCCAACTATACCAAATAGTATAGCGAATATTATATTAAAAGCAACGACCAAAAATCCCAAAAATAGGTATACAGATGCTAGGGAAATGCATGAAGATTTAAAAACTTGTATGGAGGATGCAAGAGCGAAAGAAGCAAAAGTGCAATTTAAATATCCAGAAAATAGTTTTGATGATACAAAGACAAACAAATTATTAAAAGGAAATAAAAAAGAAAGTGATGGTGAAGTTCCAATAGCAAAGCAAATTACTAAAAATGATTTAAAGAAACAAAATAAATTATTAATTGCCTTAGCCTCAATTTTTACAGGACTTGTAGTCATAATAACTTCTGTAGTGGTTTTGATCCCAATAATTACCAATCAAAAAGAAATTACAGTGCCAGATGTTACGAATAAGACAATACAGGAAGCCATCGAGGAGTTACAGAATGCTGGATTTAGTGTAAGTGACGAGCAGCAAGAACAGTCAAGTAGTGAAATAGCAGAAGGGCGTATTATTAAAACAAATCCTGCTGCCAATAGCAAAAGAACTAAAAATACTGTAATTACTTTATTTGTATCAATGGGAGATACTAAAATTTCGATAGAAAACTACTTGAAAAAAAATTATTTAGAAGTAAAAGGGGCGTTAGAAGCCTTAGGATTACAAGTTTTAATTGAGAAGAAGGATGTAGATAATCCAGAAACGGCTAAAGATGGAGAGATTATTGACCAATCTATAAAGGCGGGAGAAAAAGCAAGTGTTGGAGATACCATAACCCTTTATATACCGAATATTATTAGCAAATATCCTGATTTTACAGATGGAAGTTATAGCATTGAAGAAATCCAAGCCTTTTGTGATGAATATGGTATAAAACTACAGGTAAATGAAGTTGTGACGAATGAAGAACCAGATGGTAAAATCATTAGTCAAGATAAGCCAAAAGACTTCGTAATTCGAGCAGGGGTAACCTTAACGATAGAAGTTGCTAGAAATAATGGCGATGGTGGAGTAGGCGAGTGTGATGATACTCTTAGAGAATTAGGACAATGTTAAAGTATGAAAGGTAAAATTGTTAGAATTATTAGTAATTTATATACAGTAGAAACAGAAGATGGAAGTATTATCGGTTGCCGAGCAAGAGGAAAGTTTAGAAATTGTTCTATTACTCCTCTTGTCGGAGATTATTGTGAAATTGACTTAGACAATGGATACATTATGAAAATGCTTCCAAGAAAAAATTCTTTATTGCGACCTCAAATTGCGAATGTGGATGTTGCCCTTATTGTAACAAGTGTAAAAAAACCAAATCTTTCTTTAAATTTATTAGATAAGATGATTAGTATTGTAACTCTTCATCAGATTGAACCAGTGTTGTGTTTTACTAAATTAGATTTACTTACTAAAAATGAAAAAAAAGAAATGCAAGCACTTATTAAGTATTATAAAACTATTGGATATAAAGTCATTACCAATCGCGAACATAAAAAATTAAATAAATTATTAAAGGGAAAGATTGTAGTTGTTACTGGACAAACTGGTGCAGGGAAAAGTACTTTGCTTAATAAAATGGATAAGAGATTGAATTTGAAAACAGATGAAATCTCGGAAAGTTTAGGGAGAGGAAAACATACAACACGTCATGTAGAACTTTTTAAATTTAAACGTTTTTATATAGCAGATACTCCTGGTTTTTCTAGTTTAGATTTCGGTAAAGTTACAAAAGAAGAAATAAGAAATAGTTTTATAGAATTTGGAGAATATGCCTGTCCTTTTAAAAATTGTATGCATGATAAGGAAAAAGATTGTCGAGTGAAAGAAGCAGTAGAAAACCATAGTATTTTAGAAACTCGTTACCAAAGTTATTTAAGTTTTTTGAAGAATAAATAGGAGGAAAGAAGTATGAAAACTTCCATTTCTTTTTTAAGTAGTCAATATAGTTTTGACAAAACAATAGAATTGATTAATAAATCAAAAGCAGATTTTATTCATGTAGATGTCATGGATGGTTTGTTTGTAAATAATAGAACACCTTTTGATAAATCGATGTTAGATACTTTAAAAAATAGTAGAAAACCAAAAGAAGTGCATTTAATGACTTTGCATTTAAAAAAATTTATTGATGTATTTTCTTATATAAAACCAGAAAGTATTATTTATGAATTTGAAGCCACTTCTGATCATAATAAATTAATTAAGTATATAAAGAGTAAGGAAGTCAAGGTAGGAATTGCCATAAATCCGTTAACTAATATTGATTTATTAATTCCTTACTTAAAAAAAATAAATATAATTCTTGTTATGTCTGTTATTCCAGGATATGGAGGACAAAAGTTTTTAAAAGAAACTACAGAAAGGATTTCTTATTTGGAAAAGATAAGAGAGGAACAAGATTTACATTTTGTAATTAGTGTTGATGGTGGGATTAGCGAAGATACGATAAAAAGTTTAAAAGAAAACAAATTAGATCGAATTGTTGCAGGTTCTTATGTTTGCAAAAGTGCTAATTTTGATAAACAAATTGAAAAATTGGAAAATGTAGTAAAATAAAAAGATTTCAGTTTTTGAAATCTTTTCTTATGCCATTTTTTTGGCTTCTCTAGCACTGATTAATACAGTTTTACCATTTACTTTTTTCTTTTGTAAATTTGGCTTTTGACGAGATTTAACAGCATTACATGCTTTACTTCTTAAATTTACAGTTAAAGGTTTCTTTTTTGATATATTTTTAGCCATTTTGCACCTCCAAAATTTCTTTCTATAAAATCTTATCATTAAATATGCGTTTAGTCAAATATTTATGCTTAAAAAATATAGTTAAACTTGCTATAACTATGCAATTATGTTATTTTATTTCTTGTGAAAAAGGAGCGCTTTTATGATAACAAGAACATTTCGTGGGGATATATTTGAAACAAAGGCTAAACATATTGCTTTTGCGTTAAATACTGAAGGTAGTATTGATTGTGGTTTTGCATGGTCGCTTTCAAAAAAATATTGGCCTGAGTTAGAATTTTGTGGGAAAAATGAGTTAGGAACGGTTCTTTCTAAGAAGATTGGAGATAAAACTTTTCATGCCTTGATTTGCCATTCTTGTGAAAATGGTTGGAACGAGGATCAAACTGAAATTATAAAAGAGTGTTTTGATAAAATACCCACGGACGGAGAACATATTGCTACTGTTGCGATTGGTACAGGAGCTGCTAGTCTATCTAATATCGCTTTGAAAAGCATGGGGGCTAATTTACCAAATGTGGCAGATTATAAGCAAATTATTTGTGGTATGCATGACTCAGAACAAGAAGTATTTTATTATGGAAATATTTCATTAGAAGAGATTATGAGTATTTATGCAGAGCAAAATTTGAATTCTCTGAGTAGAAAAAAGAGATTAGTAAATAAATTTAAATCGTTTTATCAAAAAATTGTAGAAAAAAATTAGTATTGTAAATACTAGTTTTTTATTCATAAATATAAAGTTCATGTTGTGCTCGAGTTACAGCAACGTAATAGAGTTTTTTCTCATTACTTGTAAAATGGTTTTCTTTATTTTGGTATACTAAAACGGCATCAAATTCTAAACCTTTTGCTAAGTAAGCAGGCATGATGGCAAATTCTTTTATAAACTCTTCCGTATTTGTATCTACATAAGATAAATTGAAATCTTTTTTTAGTTGTTCATAAAGTTGTTTTGCACTTTCTGTATTTTTAGTAATAATGGCTAAAGATTTATAATTATCTCTTAATTTTTGTATATCTTCTTTTAAGGTAGAATTGTTTTTTCGAATGATAACTGGCTTTTGTACTTTTTTTCGAATAGCGCAAATGTGATGTAATCCCAAGATTTGGTTTGCATATTCTATTATTTCTTCACTAGAACGATATGTTTTGGTAAGTTCTATATATTTTCCTGGAAAAATATTTGTAAGTTCATTTAACGTATCATAGTTATAAAATGGGTTTATGTTTTGGTTAATATCTCCTAAAATAGTGAAAGAAGATTTTTTAAATATTTTAGAAAGGATACTATATTGCAAATAACTATAGTCTTGTGCTTCATCAATCACGACTTGTTCTATATCTTTTTCATAGTAAAATCCTTCCAGTAATCCTTTTAAGTAGACTAGTAGTAGAGCATCATCATAGGAAATCATTTTGGTATTGTTTAGTTTTTGAATTTCCATTTCCGTAATCTGTTCTTTAAAGAAAATACTTTTATAAAATTGTTTTAGAATGTTTTTATAATCTTTTTTTATTTCCAATGCTTCCAATAGAAGTTTATAATAGGTGGCTTTCTTTTTTTTGCTGCCATTGTAGTTGTTTTCAGAAAACTTGGTTGCCATTTGGTCTAATCTTTCAAAAAAAGGAACAGTGGAATAGCGCTGATGGAATAAAAAATTTAGTTCTTCTTTCGTGTACTCGTATATTTTATTTTCAGTAAATCCTTTTTTAAAGAATGTATTCTTTTCGTAATGTGAAACAAAGTTTTCTAAATCTTTTATGATAGCATTGGATTGCTTGTATTTTATAAGTTCTATACTAGCATTTTGATTTAAGTAATGACGATTTAAGAAATCAATATATGATTCTACCGTTTTGTATTCTTTAATAATTTTAGATAAATAATCATGAAAAGTAGTTTGTAAAGTATTTTCTTCTCCTAAATCTGGTAAAACATCGGAGATGTATTCTGTAAATATTTGGTTAGGGGAGAAGATTAAAATTTTATCAGAAGATAAGTTTTTGATTTTGTAAAGTAAGAAAGCAATTCGATGAAGAGCAACACTGGTTTTTCCAGAACCTGCAATTCCTTGAACAATTAAGTGTTTGTCTTTTGTATTTCGAATGACACTATTTTGTTCTTGTTGGATGGTTGTGACAATATTTTTCATTTTGTCACTAGATTCACTTGCTAAAACTTCTTGTAACACTTCGTCATCAATATTAATAGAACTATCGATAATACGTAATAGTTTTTGGTTTTCAATTTTGTATTGTCTTTTTTGGTGTAAGTAACTTTCAATAATTCCCATAGGAGCCTCGTACTTTGCAGGACCTGTTTCATAATCATAAAATACACTACTAATAGGAGCACGCCAATCGTAAATCAAATTGTCTAAGTTTTCATCTTTTAAATAGGTCATGCCAATATATAATTTTTGTTTCTTCTTTTGTTCATCTTCTAAAATAATAGAGGCAAAGTAAGGACTACTTTTGATTTTTAATAATTTCTTAAAATATGTACGTTCTCTTAATAGATTCATGGCTTCTTGGGCATCACTTGTTCTTACTGCATTTAATTCCTGCTTGTCCATTCCCCCTTTGTTTTCCCAGGCATATCTTCTAAATTCTTTGATTTTCTCTGTATCTAAAAAGATATCTTTTTCCATTTTGCTTATTTGTTCATTTAAATAATGGCTAGTTTTTTTTAAGTATTGTTCTTCTAATTTTTTTTCGTTTGCATTCATATTTTTCCCTTCTTTCTATTTTTGGCAAATAAAAAACTCCCGAAATAATCTTTCGAGCCACTAAGGTGTAAAAAAATAATAGATTGTAAATAAAAAAGTCTTCTTCATTTTAACAAGAAAGAGTAGTGAAGTCAATTAAAAATTTAAAGCGTAAATTCTTGCTTATTTTGCAATTCTAGTAAATTTTGTAGTTGTAATTTATAATTGTTCTGTAATTCTTGTATTCTTTGTTTTTGTTCTTTTTGTAATTTTTCTAAAGAAGTTGAGCCAATTTTTCCATTGACTTGAGAGATTAAAGATTTATTATATTCTCTATAATCAAAATAACTTATGTCCTCGCCAAGTGTAGTATCTGTTATAAATCGAATTTGAAAAAGAATACTTGCCATAATTCCATAAGTAATATAATATATATCACCATTTAGTATTTCTGCTGATGCGCCTAAGGTATTGTTATTTCTTTCATAAATTAAGTCTAGTTTTGTTCGAAGAAGAGCAAGTAACGTTTGAAAAATATCCATATTATTTTTTTGCTCTTTTTCTAATGTAAGGAGTATAAGTTGCCAATTTAAATCCAATTCTTTTAAAATCTTTCTAGGAGTTGTAAATAGCATAAATCTTTCAAATAAATTTCCAAAATCTTCAATCAACTGCAAAGTATTTTTTTCACTTGTAACAGTTTCATTATTTTTCTTTGTAGACATAGTGATTTTCCTCTTTCGGATACTTAGTATATGAAAATTAAGAAAAGAAATCAAGCGATATTTACAATAAATAGTATTTTCTCTAACTTTAAAATTCTTGTCAATTTAAGTTATAACACTTCTTATAGTAAGTATTTTTTTAAATTATTTGGTAATTGTTAGAAAAAATAGGCAGATTTAATTGTTTCAAAAATCCGATCTGTTTTAACTAAAGAAAAATAAAAATTGTCAATATTCTAATAAAAATTTGTTCTTTCCTATATCCAGAAAATGTCTTCTTTGCTATAATAGAAGTAACAACAGGAGGGTGTCGTAAATATGTATGTACCACTTAAAATAACCACAGATTATAGTTTACTAAAAAGTACCATTCGTGTGGACGATTTAATTGCCTTCCTAAAAACAAAAGACATATCTGCGTGTGCTCTTGTTGATGAAAACTTGTATGGAGTTATGGAATTTTATAACAAATGTTTAAAAAATAATATCAAGCCCATTATCGGATTTGAAGTTTCTATAAATAATAGTGTTCTTTATTTATATGCTAAAAATTATAAAGGGTATCAGAATCTATTAAAAATCCATACCATTAAAACAGAAAGAGACCTTAATTTTATAGATTTGGAAATGTATCATAATGAAGTGATAGTGATTGTGCCTTTTCATTCTCTTCCTATTTATGAGGAAGTAACCAATAGTTTTAAGAAAGTATACATTGGATATCAAAATGAATATGAAAAAACGCATGCCTTGTTAAAAGGGGAGAATATTGTTTATGTAGAAAATATTCGTTCTTTAAAAAAAGAAGATACGATTTGTTTAGATTATTTAAAAATGATAGAAGAAGATATTCATGTTAGCGATTATACGCTTCAAAGTTATGAAAATAATTATTATCATGAAAATGTATCTTTAGAAGATGAAAAAACAACAATTGCTTTTGCAAGAGAAATTTCGCTTGTAATCCCCAAGAATGAGAATTACATTCCATTATACAATCCTGAGGAAAAAGATTCGTATGCTTATTTAAAAGGACTTACGAAAAAGGGACTATTAAAACGTTTACAAGGAGAGGCTAGAGAAGAATACCAAATTCGTTTAGACTATGAACTCAGTGTCATTAAAAATATGGGGTTTGTTGATTATATTTTGATTGTATATGATTATGTTTTGTTTGCGAAAAAAAACAATGTGTTTGTAGGTCCTGGAAGAGGAAGTGCCGCGGGGAGTTTGGTTTGTTATACCTTAGGAATTACCGATATTGATCCTTTAAAGTATAATTTGTTATTTGAACGATTTCTAAATCCTGAACGTGTCACGATGCCTGATATTGATATTGATTTTGAGAATACAAAACGTGGGCAAGTGATTGAGTATATTAGAGGACGTTATGGAGAAAAGAAAGTAGCCTCTATTATGACTTTTGCCACTTTAAAAAGCAAATTGGTATTACGCGATATGGCTCGTATTTTTGAATACAATGAACGTGATTTTGAAACTTTAATAAAGGAAGTAAATTCAGGAAAAGATTTACGTGAAAATTTACAAAATGATAATATTAAACAGGTGTTGGAAAAAAATAAGATTTTGCAAAAAATATATAAAATTGGTTTAAAACTGGAAGGAATTAAAAAAAATATTTCGACACATGCGGCGGGGGTTGTCATTTCCAAAGTGCCTTTAGATGATATTATTCCGATTATTAAAATGGGGAAACAAATCTCAACTGGTATTACGATGGAATATTTAGAAGAACTAGGTCTTTTAAAAATGGATTTACTCGCTATTAAGAATTTAACGATAATCGCTAATATTTTAGAATTGATTAAAAATGATACAGGGAAAAAGGTCGATTTAAACAAAATTAATTTAGAGGATCCTTCTGTTCTTTCCTTATTTACCAAAGCAGATACGACAGGTATTTTTCAATATGAAAGTAGTGGAATGCGTAGTTTTTTACAAAAGTTAAAACCTAGAAATTTTAGTGATTTGGTGGCGACGATTGCTCTTTATCGTCCAGGACCTATGGATAACATTAGTACGTTTATCAAAAGAAAAGAAGGAAGAGAAAAAGTTACCTTTTTATTGCCAGAATTAGAGCCTATTTTAAAAGAAACAGAAGGCATTATTGTTTACCAAGAACAAGTCATGCAAATTTTAGTTACAATAGGGGGATATAGTTATGCCGAGGCAGATATCATAAGGCGTGCTATGAGTAAAAAGAAGCGAGAAGTTATTGAATCAGAAAGAGATAAGTTTTTATCACGAGCCATAGTAAAGGGATTTTCTAAAATAACAGTAGAAGAACTTTACGATTTGATTTTGAAATTTGCTGGATACGGATTTAATAAATCGCATTCTGTTTCTTATGCTTTGATAGGGTACCAGATGGCTTATTTAAAGGTGAAGTTTTCTACTTATTTTTTAACTAATTTACTGAATATGAGTATAGATAGTGAAATCAAAACGAAAGAATATTTAGTAGAAGCCAAAAGTCATGATTTAACGATTGTCCATCCTAGTATTAATGTGAGTAAAAATGTATATGAAGTGAAAAAAAATGAACTTATTCTTCCTCTTTCTATTATTAAAGGGTTAGGGAGCGTTACTATTACGAGTATCTTAGAAGAAAGAGAAAAAAATGGTTTGTTTTTAGATTTTGTTGATTTTGTAACACGTACTATACATAAAAATGTGAATGCGAAAATTATTGAAACTTTGATTCATGCAGGTGCATTGGAATGTTTTGGGAATATGACAACGTTAAAAGAAAATTTATCCGTTGTTATGAATTACGCCGAAATTGCAAGTTCCGTAGATTCTCCACTTCTTTTAAAACCAATATTAAAACCATACGAAGAGGAAGAAAATAAAAATAAATTGGAATTGGAAAGTTATGGATTTTATATTACAAATCATCCTTCTTCTATTTATACTGGGGAACGCATAATGAAATTAAAAAACATAGAAAATTACTTTGATAAATATGTAAGATGTGTAGTTCTTATAGAAAGTATTAGAAAAACAAAAACGAAAACAGGAGAAGAAATGGCTTTTGTAGAAGCAAGTGATGAAACGGGCTTTTCTTCCTTTGTAGTATTTGCTCGTCAAATGCGTTTAGTGGAAGATTTGCATGTAAAAGATATTGTGGAAATGCAAGGAAGAGTCACAAAGAGATTTGATAAGTATCAAATCAATATTAACAATATTATTAAAAAATAAAAATTTATCATATTTTCTTTTCTTAATGATTGAAAGTAAAGAAAAAAGTTATGGAAAATATAAAAGAGAGGATGTTGTAATTATGAGTGTCATAGCATATTTTGATGAATCAGGAGACGACGGTGCAGTTCCATATTCTAGTGAAACTTTTATTTTCTTCAAATGAATATGGTTTAGTAATTTATCCTAAAGAAATGCAAAAAAAAGCCCCACCTTGCCCTCATTCGAGGATGGAGTGGTTCACTAACATTATAACACAAAATGAAAATAAAATTGTGCAATCTTTTTATGAAAAATTAGGTTATAATAGAGAAGTTGGATATGTGAAATTGGTAGAAAAGAAAATTGAAAAGTAATGAATTTTGTTTTTGAAAATTTATAAGTAAAGGAGTTAAAGTATGACAGAAGAGTTAAAGCGTTTTTTTACAAGTATAAACTATGCCTTTAAAGAAAGTGACTTTGAAGGGGCTAGTGTCCAAAAAGTGATTTATTTAAAACAAAAAAATATATTTGAAGTTTATTTAGAGTTCCAAGCAGTATTGCCTATTTCTATTGCCAAAGAAATTCTAAAAGCCTCTATGAATAAAATCAATCAAGAAAAAGAGTGTGCGATTCATTTTGTGTATGATGAAATTTCTCATGATGATATTTTAGTGTATTTAAAAGATTGTATTAAAGATTTGACGAAAAAAAGACCATCTTTAGTGAATTTAATGGACGCTCTAGTGACAATCGAAGATGAAATTATTACACTTGAGGTGAGTACTCGTATGGAAGAAGCAGAAGTAAAAAAAGAAGCAAAAGGAATTACGTCTAAACTTTATTCTTATGGATTAGGAGAATACGAACTTACCAGTATTTTAAACGAAGAATTAAATAGAGAAGTAAAGGAAGATATAGAAAAAAATAAGACGGCAGAAATTCCTGTTATTCTTTCAAGCCCAAAACAATCAGATGTAGAATTATTAGAAGGAGAAGTCACTTCTTTAGAAACAATAAAAAAGCCTATTCGAAAAGCCATTATAGAAGGTTATGTTTTAGAAATGAATACTTTGGAACATGAGAAAGTGAATATTATTACATTAAAAATCAGTGATAAAACCAGTCAATTATCTGTTAAAATTTTTAAAAAACCGAGTGAACTAGAAGAATTTAAAAAATTAAAAGAAGAATTTAGGGAAGGCTTTTGGTATCGTTTTTCAGGAAGAATAAAACAAGATTCTTATGCTAACGCTTTAATTCTAACTGTAAATGATTTTATGTCCTTAGATAAGGAAGAAGAAACGATTGAAAAACAAGAAATTTCTCCTAAGTCAATGAATGAAGGCCCTATTACAGGGAATGTAACGGCGATTGATAATATTATGGGAGATATTGCCAATATTACACTTGAAGCCTATATTTTTGGAAAAGACGTTATGGAACATGAAAAGATAAATATTCTTACTTTAAAGATTAGTGACAAAACAAATAGTTTGCTTGCGAAAGTATTTAAAAGACCTAATGAAAAAGAAGAATTTCGTAGTATTGTTAAGGATTTGAAAGAAGGGGCTTGGTATCGTTTTCAGGGGAATGTAAAGCGAGATGACTTTGCTAAAGATTTAGTGCTTACCATTTTAAAATATGAAAGTATTGAATCGAAAGATGAGATTACAATGGAACAAACCGATAATCCTAGAATAGAGTTACATACGCATACGATGATGAGTGCTATGGATGGTGTGATTGATGCAAAAACTTTAGTAAAACACGCTATTAAAATTGGGCAAAAAGCCATTGCCGTAACAGATCATAACTGTGTACAAGCCTTCCCAGACCTTTATCATGCCGTATGTGATTATAACAAGGGGAGGGAAGAACAGGATCGTTTTAAAGTTTTATATGGGGCAGAAATGAATGTAGTTGCCGATGATGTTGATATTATTGTAAATAATTGTACTTATAATTTATTGGAAGATACATTTGTTGTATTTGATACCGAAACAACAGGATTTTATGCGGGAAGTGACCAAATGATTGAGATTGGTGCCGTAAAAATAGCGAGTGGGAAAATAGTAGATCGTTTTGATGAGTTAATTGATCCTCATCGTCCCATTCCTAAAAAAATTACAGAACTTACATTTATTACGGATGAAATGTTAGCGGGAAAAGATTCAGAGGAAAATGTTACAAAACGTTTCTTAGATTGGGTAGGAGATTTGCCAATGGTCGCGCATAATGCAAAGTTTGATATCTCTTTTATGAGAGCGGCTTGTAATAAGTATCATTTTAAAGAATTTAATGCGACAGTTTTAGATACAATGAGTATGGCTCGAATGCTTCATCCTGAGTGGCCTAATCATAAATTACAAACATTAACTAAAAAACTAGACATTCCTTGGGATGAAGAAAAACACCATAGAGCGGATTATGATGCAGAAGGAACGGCACTTGCATTTCACAAAATGGCAAAAGCCCTTTATGACCAAAATATCAGTACAACAGATGATTTACTTGCCAATATCGATATGGAGTCTTTGGTTCGTTTTGCTTTTCCTTTCCATGCTACTTTAATCGCAAAAGATAGACCAGGTCTTAAAAATTTATTTAAAATTGTTTCGATTGCGAATACGAAATATTTGTATAAAAATGAACAACCTAAAATTCCAAGAAAAGAAGTAGAAGCGTTACGAGAAGGATTACTTATTGGTTCTGGCTGTATTCATGGAGAAATTTTTGATAAGGCTTCTGGAAAAGAAGATGAAGAGTTAGTAAACATGATGAGTTTTTATGATTACATTGAAGTGCAACCTATTAGCGCTTTTTCGCATTTGATAGGAGCAGATGCAAAATTTCCAAGTGTTTCTGCGGCAGAAGAGTATTTAAAAAGAATTATTAGAGTTGCCAAAGAAGCCGGAAAACCAGTGGTGGCAACAGGGGATGTTCATAATTTAAAAAAGGAAGATAAAATTTATCGCGAAATTATTATTAACCAAAAATTCAATGGCAAATTGCATCCTTTAAAAAGAAAAGGAATTGAAGTTCCTAATCAATATTTAAAAACTACAGAAGAGATGATGGAGGATTTTTCATTTTTAGATGAAGAAACGCGTAAAGAGATTATTATTGATAATCCAAATAAAATTGCTGGAAAAGTGGAAGAAATTGAAGTTATTATTGATACCCCTAATCCATTTGCTCCAAAAATTCCTCATTCTGTGGAAACTATGACAGAGTTGGTTTATACCAAAGCAGATGAATTGTATGGAAGTCCTTTGCCTTTAAATATTGAAGAGAGACTTGCCAAAGAGTTGTATGGAGATGCATTAATTCAGGCTTGTAAGAATGAAGAAAGTGATGAAGCAAAGGCTTTTGCTTTAATTCATGAGACGATTTTAAAAGGAAAAGAAGCCGTTAAAGATATGGTGAAGAAGCATTTAGCAGAGGAAGATATACAAGAGAAAACCGAAGATGAAATGGATAAACTAGCATTCAAAAAACTAGGTGGAATCATTGGGGCTAACTATGATGTTATTTATTTGATTGCGCAAAAGTTAGTGAAGCATTCTAATGATGAGGGGTTCTTAGTAGGTTCTCGTGGATCAGTTGGGTCCTCATTTGTAGCCAATATGATGGGAATTACGGAAGTGAATAGTATGCCTGCTCATTATCGTTGTCCAAAATGTAAGAATAGTATATTTAATGATGAAAAGGGAGAGCCTTTAGGTGTTATGTATTCTTGTGGCTTTGATCTTCCAGATAAGAATTGTCCAGAGTGTGGAGAAAAAATGACCAAAGATGGTCATGATATTCCTTTTGCTACATTCTTAGGATTTAATGCTGATAAGGTACCAGATATTGATCTTAACTTCTCTGATTTAAATCAAGCCAGTGCCCATGAATATACCAAAGTACTATTTGGAGTAGATAATGTTTATCGTGCTGGAACAATTGGTACTGTCGCCGAAAAAACGGCTTACGGGTATGTAAAAGGGTATTGTGAAGAAAAAGGCATTATAATGCGTAACATTGAAACAGAACGTTTAGCAAAAGGTTGTACAGGTGTTAAAAGAACTACTGGACAGCACCCAGGAGGAATCGTTGTTATTCCTGATTATATGGAGGTAGCCGATTTTACACCTTTTCAGTTCCCAGCAGAAGATCCTACTAGTGCGTGGCGAACTACTCATTTTGATTACCATGCTATAGATGCCGATGTTTTAAAATTAGATATTTTGGGACATACAGATCCAACCCAACTTCGTATGATTCAAGACTTAACTGGAGACGATGTAACAGAAGTACCATTAGATGATAAAGAAACGATGGCATTATTTACAGGAACGGATTCTTTAGGTGTCACGAAAGAAGAGATTATGTGTGATACAGGGACTCTTGGTGTTCCTGAGTTTGGTACTCCCTTTACGATACAACTAGTAAAAGATGCAAAGCCGACTACTTTTGCCGAACTAGTAAAAATATCAGGTCTTGCTCATGGAACCGATGTGTGGCTTGGAAATGCACAAGATTTGGTACAAAACAATATATGCCCATTTAAAGATGTTATAGGATGTCGTGATGATATCATGGTGGAACTTATGAATAAGGGTGTACCGCCTATTAAGGCGTTTAAAATCATGGAATTTGTTCGTAAAGGAAAAGCGAGTAGAGAGCCTGATGTTTGGGCAGAACATGCAAATACCTTAAAAGAGTATAATATCCCAGATTGGTACATTACTTCTTGTCAAAAAATCAAATATATGTTCCCCAAAGCCCATGCTGCAGCCTATGTTACAAGTGCTTTTCGTATAGCCTGGTATAAGGTTCATAAACCATTAGTCTATTATTGCACTTATTTTTCTACCAGATTTCAAGATTTTGATCCTGATGCGATGGTGAAAGGTTATGATGCGATTAAGGCCAAAATTTTGGATATTCAAAGCAAAGGGCATGAGGCAACCAATAAAGATGCGTCTTTATTGGAAACGCTAAAACTTGCACTTGAGGCAAGTGCTCGAGGAGTTCGTTTTAAAATGATTGATATTCGAGAAAGCGATGGTAACAATTTTGTCATGGTAGAAGATGAAAATGCTTTAATCCTTCCTTTTAGAAGTTTGGATGGACTTGGAGATGCAGTTGCCACTAAAATTATGGAAGAAAGAGTGCAGAAACAATTTTATAGTGTGGAAGACTTTAGCAATCGTGGTAAAGTAAACCAATCTACTATTGAAAAAATGCGAATCATGGGTATTTTTGAAGGAATGCCAGAAACAAGTCAATTAAGTTTGTTTTAAGGAAGAAAGATTCTTCCTTTTTTGATAATTGAAAATCAAAAAAAATAATTTATAATGAATTTAAGATAGAAGGAAGACGAAAAGAAAGCCCTCCTAACTTCAGGAATAAACTTGGGAGGAGGGGACATTAAAAGGGTAAGAAAATCTAAGAAGTACTGAAAAAAAATATAAAAGAAATAGGTAAAAGTTGCGGTTATGCGCAAAAAGAACTCGAAAGTAAGTTAGAGATAACACCACAATAATATTCTAGATATGAGGATCCATACCAATAAATACCTTTAAAAATGTTTTTAAAGATTATAGATGTTTTTCCTATGAAGTTAGTGTTAAAATAAAAGAAGTAAAGTATGAAGAACCTGTTAAAAATACTAGTTCTTTTTCTTTTATTTAGAAAATTAAATGTTATAATGGATTTATATAGTGATATATGGAGGAAGTAAATGAAAAAGTTAATATTAGTAGATGGAAATAATTTATTGTTTAGGAGTTATTATGCAACAGCATACTCAGGATCGATCATGCGTAATAGTAAAGGATTTCCAACGAATGCCTTGTATGGATTTGTTTCTATGATGCACAAAATAATTGAAGAGGAAAATCCAGAATACATTGCCGTAGCGTTTGATATTGGTAAGAATTTTAGAGCAGAAAAGTATGCTTTTTATAAAGATGGGAGAAAAGAAACACCAGAGGATTTAATTAAACAAATGCCATACGCAAGAAAAGTGCTTGATGCTATGGGAATTAAACACTTTGAACTTGCGCCTTTCGAAGCCGATGACATTATTGGTACCCTTTCTAAAAAAGTTGTAGAAGACGACAATTTTATTGCAACCATTATCTCAAGCGATAAAGATTTATTACAATTAATAAATGAACAAGTTGATATTAAACTGTTAAAGCAAAAAGGACATATTCGTTATAATCCAATTACTTTTTTTGCTGAATACAAAATTGAGCCTATTCATGTGATTGATTTAAAAGCACTAGCAGGAGATTCCTCTGATAATATTCCAGGAGTAAAAGGTATTGGAGAAAAAACAGCATTAACTTTACTAGCCACATATAAAACAATTGAAGGAATCTATGAAAATATAGAGAATATAAAAGGAAAAATGAAAGAAAAATTGTTAATGGACAAAGAAATGGCTTTTATTAGTAAGGAAATAGCCACTATCTATAACGAAGTTCCTTTAGAGATTAAGTCTCTAGAAGACTTAAAATACGAAGGAGAAACTGCTACAGGAGATGCCTTATATTCTTTATATGAAGAATTAGAGTTTTATTCCTTTTTAAAAAAAATGAATAAGAAAGAATCCTCTCCTACTATAGAAAATTATATAGATGTAGAGAGTATTGAGCAGATAAAATTAGAAGATACGGTGTCCTATTATATAGAAATGGACAATGTCAATTATCATATTGGCAATATTTTGGGTATGACTATTAGAGATAAAAGCAATACTTATTTTATAAAAAAAGATTTAATAGCAGATGTTTTAAGTCTTTTAAAGGAAAAAAATATATACACCTTCGATCAAAAGAAAAATATAGTGGCCCTTCATAGATTAGGACTAAAAGCCCCAAAAGTAGAAGAAGATTTGATGTTATCATCTTATCTTTTAAACTATACGATTAAAGATGATTTAGCCTACCTTATGAAACCAGAAGGATACGATGTCGATTTATATGAAGATACAATTGCCAAAAATAATTATGAACTAGAGAAAGTAAAGCAAGATATGTTACTAAAAAGTAAATTTATTTTAGAAGAAAATGAAAAATTTATTGTAGAATTAAAACGAGAAGAAATGTATGATTTATATAAATCTATCGAAATGCCATTATTAAAAGTGCTTGCGGACATGGAACTTACGGGCGTAAAAGTAGATAAAACCATATTAGAGGAAATGAAATGCGAATTAAAAGTTAAAATTGATCGAGTATCCCATGATATATACAATTTGGTAGGAGAAGAATTTAATATAGCGAGTACCAAACAACTAGGAGAGATTTTATTTTTAAAATTAGGATTACCAGGAGGTGTGAAGACCCAAAAAGGCTATAAAACCGATGTAAAAGTCATGCACAAATTGCTTGGAAGCCATCCTGTTATTGAAAAAGTATTAGAATATCGTAATATTTCTAAAATTTATTCTATCTATGTAGAGGGATTAGAAAACTTTATTCAGGAGGATGGGAAAGTCCATACCATTTTTAAACAGACTTTAACTAGAACAGGTAGACTTTCTTCCGTAGAACCTAATATTCAAAATATTCCAATAAGAGACGAAGGAGGAAGAAAAATAAGAAAAGCCTTCCTTCCTACTAACGATTGTTTTTTAAGTGCGGATTACTCTCAAATAGAACTCCGCATACTTGCGCATATATCGAAATGCCAAGAATTAATTGATGCTTTTAATAGCAATATGGATATTCATACAAAAGTGGCTGCAGATATTCATGGTATACCTGAAATTGCTGTTACAAAACAAATGCGTTCTACTGCCAAAGCCGTTATTTTTGGGATAGTGTATGGAATTAGTGGTTTTGGTTTAGGAGAAAACTTGGAAATAAGTCAAAAAGAGGCCAAACAATTTATTGAAAAATATTATGAACTTTATCCAGGAGTGAAAAACTACATGGATGAAATTGTTGCTGAAGCCTATAAAAATGGCTCTGTTCGTACCTTATTTAATCGAAAAAGAGTCATTGAAGAGTTAAATGCCAGTAATTATATGGTACGTCAGGCAGGAGAAAGAATTGCTCTAAATACGCCGATTCAAGGCACCAGTGCAGATATTATTAAAAAGGCTATGATTGAAATCTACGAAGAATTTGAACGCCTTAATATAAAAAGTAAATTAGTTATCCAAGTGCACGACGAACTTATTATAGATTTATTAGAAAGTGAAAAAGAAATTGTAACTAAAATTGTAACGGAAAAAATGACGAACGCCATTCATTTGTCTGTTCCCCTTAAAGTAAGTAGTGATTATGGTAAGGATTGGTATGAGACAAAATAGAATATTGTTTACAGGATTTAAAAACACTTCTTCGGCTACTTTATTGGGAATGCTATCGAGTGTTTATTCAAGATTTCTTTTTACAAATGATTATTCAACAATAAATGATGAAATTGGTAAGTTGTTTTTAAAAGAAGAATACGATTATGTTATTATGTTTGGGCAAAAGCCATTAATAAAACAATTAAGCATAGAAATAATATGCAAACAAATGCAGGATGTTTTAGAAACAAATTTTCCACTAGAAGAACTAATGTATTATTTAAAGAAAAATAATATATCTTATAAAATAAGTAGAAATCCAGGAACATCTCATTGTAATTATGCCTATTATCATGTTTTAAAATATTTGAATAGTACAGAAAAACAAACTAAAGTAATTTTTATTCATGTTCCTTATAAAAAGAATTTTATCGAATTCAATAAATTAGTAAAGATAATAAATCAAAAGGAAATCAAAGAAAATGGTAATTAGAAGGGAGAAGTGCTTTTATGCTTAAGAAAAAACCAATTATTGGAATTATTCCAACATTTGTTTATAGTGAAACAGATCCTTACCAAGATAAGGCAAATTTTGTAACTATGTATAGTGAGAAAATTGAAAAAAGTGGAGGTATTCCTATTGGTATTCTAGGAGATGTAGAATCATTTACTTCTATTTGTGATGGATATATATGGCCTGGTGGGAATAAGATTTTAAAAGAATATATACCAATAATAAAAGATGCAATTCAAAATAAAAAACCTCTATTAGGCGTCTGTTTAGGAGCGCAAGCATTAGCCACTGCTTTAAATATTTATGAAGACCAACAAAAAAGTCCTGAAAAAACATTTCAAGAAACCTACGAAATTAATAAAGAAACGAATCCGTATTTAAAAAAATTAGAAGAAGGTAATATCCATTTTCATATGGTAACTAAAGAAAAGGATTCTATAGAAAATGCAAGACATAGTATTAAAATAGAAAAAAATACTTTACTTTTTGATATAGTCAAGAAAGAAACTTTAAATGTAGTCAGTTTGCATGGAATGGCGATTGCAAGAGTTCCTAGTAATATGAGTATAAGTGCAGAATCTAAGGATGGTGTATACGAAGCCATAGAATACACGGAAAATGGAAGTCTATTGCTTGGTGTGCAGTTCCATCCAGAAATAGAAAGAGAAAGTTTACTCTTTGACTGGCTCGTTTCTTCATGCCATAAATATTTGGGTTTGGTAAATCGTGAGTTTGAACTGAAATACCCATGCAATTATAAGATAGTCGAATATCATTCTAAATATCCAAAATGTATAAACGATAGTAATATAGAAGAAAATACATTTTTGGCTTGGAAAAAATTTCAAACATTTTTGCATGAAAACGGATATAAAGCAGAGGTAGAAAGTGCTTATCGTACAAAAGAGTTACAAGAAAAGATATATAACCAAATAAAACAGGAAGAAGGAAGCGAATACGCTAAAAATTATGTTGCTAAACCAGGATTTAGTGAACATGAATTAGGACTAGCCATAGATGTCTGCTTAAAAAAAGAAGGAGAATGGCTAAGTGGATTTGATAAGAGACTAGATGATTTTTATAGTTTTTTAAAAGACAATTGTGCCGATTATGGATTCATTATTCGTTATCCAGAATATAAAGAAAAAATAACCAAATATAACTATGAACCATGGCATATTCGATTTGTAGAGGATAGTAAAGTAGCACATCATATAATGGATAACGATTTAACTCTAGAAGAATATTTAGAAAGTGAGTAATAAAAGTGCCAGAAATTGCAGAAGTAGAAACCGTACGAAATACATTAAAAAAGCAAATTTTATATAAAAAAATTGAAAATGTCCAAGTACTTTATGAAAAAATGATTGAATCCGATATACAAGAATTTAAAAGAGTGTTAAAAAATAATGAATTTATAGATATCAAAAGACGAGGAAAGTGGTTGATTTTCGAACTAGAAAACCATTATTTGTTAAGTCACCTTCGTATGGAAGGGAAATTTTTTTTGAAAAAGGAAAACAATCCAATAGAAAAACATGAACACATTATTTTGACCTTTCAAGATAATACCGATTTAAGATACCATGACACAAGAAAATTTGGACGAATGCAATTAATTAAAAAGGAAGAACTAGAAACAAATAAAGCCATTCAAAAACAAGGATTTGAACCCGGAGAAAAGGAACTAACAAGTACTTATCTTTTAGAAAAGTTTAAAAATAAAAATATTGCCATTAAAACTCTACTTTTAGACCAAACAATCATTAGTGGCCTTGGTAATATTTATGCCAATGAAGTTTTATTTGCTTCTAAAATTAATCCATTGAAAAAAGGAAGCGAGATTACGAAAAAGGAGGCGCAAAACATAGTCGAGAGTGCTGCAAAAATTATAAAAAGAGCCATGGAACTTGGAGGAACGACAATCAAAAGTTATACCTCAAGTTTGGGAGTGACTGGGCGTTTCCAACAGGAACTTATGGTGCATAAAAAAGAGGGCGAAGAATGCAAAGTTTGTAAAGCCACAATAAAAAAGGAAAAAATCAATGGAAGAAGTACGTATTATTGTCCTACTTGTCAAAAATAACTTGCAATTCTTATCAAAATTTCTTAATATGGTGAATGTTAGGGGAAGAATTTATGAAAGAAGTGTTAGAAGAAAGTAGAGAAAATCTAGAACGAATAAAAAAGTATTTAAATCAAGAAGCGGAAACTTATTCGAATCAAGATTTAGTTGTTATCCAAAATAAACAAACAGAGAGATATGAAATTTTAATTCCTAAAAGAGAAACGAAACAACACCAGAAAAAAGAAAATAGAGTATATAGAAATCTGAAGGGAGAAAATGCTAAAATAATCATTCAAAAAGGATTTGTGTATGTAATCCCTAAAAAATATAGTTTCAATTTTAAAATGTTAGCAAATGTTTTGAACGAAGAAGAAAAAAATTATACTGTAAATGAATTACGGGAAATGGAAGAAAGGATAAATGACTCTAAATTAAAAAGTTCTAGACAAAGATAAAAGAAAGCGCTAAAGTATCTCTTATAAAAGGAGATATTTTTTATGGATTATGAAGCACTATTTTTAAAATATAAAGAAGAATTAATACAAGCAAATGCAAATTTAAGTTTTAGAAAAATATACAAAAGTATTTTAAAGAAAATAAGATACTTATTTTTTGCAACTAGAACAGAGAAAACAACCACGATAAGAAATAAAAAAATCTTAGAAATGGACGTGTTCTTAGAGGATATGTACCAACAAAATGAAAAAATAGAAAATGCAATGGAAAAAGAGCAATTACGCCGACCAATTTCAGAAATGATATTGAGAATGCCTTATAAAAAATTACCAAATGGATTTAATAGAAAAATACTTGCCTATAAACAAAAAGAAAATATGTTAGATTCTTATCTTATTTTAGTGGAAGCCTTAGTTAGCATATTGATAGATTACTATAAAAAGGGAAATTTAATAAAGGACGTTTTTAGTATATTAGAATCATTGATAGAAATTACAATGGATACTTATATAAAAGAGCAAGAAAATTATGATGCTTATTTTAAAAGAATTGAAATGTCTATTGTTAATCAAGAAGTACCTTTACTAGAACAAATCGATATGTATAACGATTTAATAAATTTTATAACCCAAGTATTATCTAATTATGAAGAATTTAATTTTACTAAATTCCAAAGAGAATTGTTAAAAAAATAAAACTCTAAAAATTGTATTAGAGTTTTTGAATGGGTTTATTTTGCATTTCAAATTTATAAGTATTCGTATTATGTAATAAGTCGTATAAAATAGCGGCTTTTATTTCGGTTTTGTATTCTATAGAATTTTTATTAATTTGGGTAGGAATATCTATCTCTTTTTTTATGCTATTCAAATATGCTTGTCCTTTTTTATTAAAACCTAAAATATGAATATAAGAAAGAGTTTTTGTATTTTCCTTTTTAGTAATACCCAGTAAAATATGAATACACATACGTCTTAATTTGTTCATTGTATATCGTTTCGTTTTTACATTTTTAAAAAATTCTTCTAAAGAATTACTTGTCTTTACACATTTTACTAAACGATTTTCAATCCCTTCATCTACTGTCAAAAATTCTTCTAAATGTGGGGTAGTTAGTATTTTAAATTTTAATAAAGTAAAGAATGTTTTGTCGTTGTTAGGAATAATAGATTTTTGGCTTATCTCTGGTAAGTAATTTGTAATTTCTTCTTGATGGAATAATTTATTTCGAATGTTAGAAGCACTAATAATTTCTTCTGTACTTTTTAAATCGTGATAATGGCTAGTCCTTTTAATAGAGAGTGGGGTAATAGAATACTTGTGTTTTTTAATAGCCTTTATATAAGAAATAGCCAGTAAATCATTAGGGTTGTTAAAATCTATATTAAGTGAAATGGCTTTGGAAAGAGCAGTAGGATAATTTATGCCTTCCTTAAGAAATTTTTGTACAGTTTCTTGGTAAGTAGGACATTCGACTTCTTCTACAATTTTGTTTAGAAGAGAAATATCGTTTAACTCACTTCCAAATATTAATTTTTCTACTTTTAAATGATGTAGAAGAGTAACAGAAATATCTGCAAAAATATCTGCGGATTGTGTTCCATATAAAGCAGGGAGTTCTACCACCAAATCTATTCCATAAAATAGTGCAATTTTGGTCTTATCTTCTTTAGTTAAGATACTTACTTCTCCTCGTTCTAAAAAATAACCATTTAAAATCAAAACTAGAAAAGAATCAGGATACATCTCTTTTATTTTTTGGATATGATACATGTGTCCATTATGAAATGGATTGTATTCACAAATAATACCAATTTTCTCCATATATAAAACTCCTTTTGTCATAGTTTAGCATAAGAGAACATAAAAAATAAAGTAGATTGTATTTGTTTTTTATAGTATAATGTTTTTAGGTGAAAAGATGATTATAGAATTAAATAAAATACCTAATACTGGACTTTTAATAGACGAAGAAGTTTTCTTAGAAAAAGAACTCTATAAAAATGCTTCTATTTTGGATATAAAAGAGTTACATGTTAGTGGAAACATAAATTATGACTATGAAAATAATTTGACTCTAAATCTAGAAACCAACGGGAAATTTATTTTACAAGATGCCATTACATTAGATCCAATAGAGTATCCATTTTCTTGTCTTATAGAAGAAAAAGTCGAAAATCTTGAAGAAACTTGTGGTGATTTTTATGAAAAAAGTAAAAATACTCTTGATATTAGCGAGATTTTATGGGAGAATATTGTATTGGAAATTCCCATTAGTGCTACCAAAGCAAGTACTAATATTTTAAAGACCGCAGGTAGTGGATGGGAACTTACAGAAGAAAAGAAAAATGAAATTGATCCGAGACTAGCAAAATTGGCAGAGTTACTTGATCATGGGAAGGAATGAGATTATGTTACAATTAGACATTCAAAGATTTGCAGTTCCGTTTAGAAGAACGAGTAAAACGAAAAAAAGAATGCGTCGTACACATTTAAAGAAAGAAGTAGGAGCCATTAATACATGTTCTAAATGTGGTGCTGCTATTAGACCTCATCGTGCTTGTACAAAATGTGGGAATTACAAAGACAAAGAAGTAATTAAAATATCTGAAGAGAAATAATAAAAAGATATTATCAGATTAAAAGATACTAGGTTTAGGCTAGTATTTTTTTATGCGGTTATAAAATTATTTTAAAGACGTAAAAAATTTGATAATCTAAATTTATTTTGTTCATTTTTTTTATGAAATACAGAATATTTTTATAATATATCATAAGAAAACTACATTTTTGGATTTTCGTGGAAATTTATTTATTTGTCACAATAGTAAAAAAATATGATATGATAAGTATATAATAAATGGAGGAGATATAAATGAAAAAAATGAAGAAAAGAAACCTCCCAACTTCAGGAACACGCCTGGGGGGGGGTATATTAGAAAGTAACCCAGGTGAATTTAAGAAGTTTAATAAAAATCAAAAACAAAAGAAAGTCTTAGTAGGAAGCATAATAGGAATACTTCTGGTAGTAGGTGGAATCACACTTTATAAAACATTTGCTTTTTATGAAGAGAAAAAGGAATTTAATGTCTTAAAGGGAAGAATCCCTGTTTTTAGACCTCATTATAACGATGTAGAACTTACAACTGTAGTTGAAGTAGGAGATTATGTGGAAATGACTCCTGAAAGTACAACATATACAGTACCAAACAGTTATACAGGCTATAGTACAAATCAAACTATTCATCCTAGCGAATTAAATTTGTGGAGAGTTATAAGAAAAACAAATGATGGAAAAATCGAAATGGTATCGGAATATGTATCAAGTACTGCTATATATTTTACTGGTGTACATGGATACAAATATTATGTACAAACAATTCAGGATATTGCAAAACAATATGAAAATGATTTATATACAGATGGTTCTAGACATGTAGGGTATAGCAATCAGTCTCTAATTATATATAATAGTCTATCTGGTATTAATAATAATTGTTGGAATCATAGAACTTATGATAAAAATTGGTTAGATGGGGCATTGGAGCCACAAGGATGTGGAGATAGAGCGTATAAAACAGATGTTTCCTTGCTTCAAAATGCTTTAGGAACGCTTGCCAGTAATAAGGTTTTTACTAACGAAACAGGGAATTATTTTTTATCGACTCGTACCTATACAAATGAACATACTTCTGCCACTACATATCGTAATGTGTCTTTGTATCTACAAGTTTCAAATAGTTATGGGAGTGAATATTCAGGGATTAGACTCATGGAATCTGATGCCGAAGTTACAAGTAGCGCTTATATTCGACCTATTGTTGTTCTTAAATCTGGGTTAAAAGTATCAGGGACAGGAGAAAAAGATAATCCGTGGAAATTTAAAAATGAAAGTAGCAAAACTATTAAAGAATAATTTGCTACTTTCTTTAGTTGAAATGGAAGAATAAATTATAAAATAGTTTTTATATTATTAATATGATTTTTAATTTTATTGACAACGATCGGGGGGGGGTTATAATATTTTGAAAATTAGAAAAGACAGGGGTGTTTTAGTTTGCATAATATCATAGAATTTTTAATAGAAAATGCACATCAAATCTATAATTTATATCGTAGGATTCAAAAAGAGGAAGATAAAACAGAAAAAGAAGCACTATTTACTTGTTTAGAATATTTAACCCAAAAAGAAGAAAAACTTTTAGAAACATTACAAAAAGATTATGCTTCGCATTTGCAAGACATCTATTTTAAATTTTTAACATGTTATGGATTATCCAATGATAGTGTATTAGAAAATTATATTGTTTTAAATAACCAATCCCTTGCTTTATTAAGAATTTCTGAAAAATTAAAAAAGTTGGTTAGAGAAAATCCTATTACTTCAACAATAAAAGATGAGGAAGGGGAAGTACTATTACAAGAAAAATCAACTATTAATAAATTTTATGCTTCAGAAGAAGACTATATTTTAGATACAATCTCTCAAGATTTAGAATTAGAAAATTGTCTCCGTTTTCTAAATATTTCTACATGTCAAAATCCACGTGAAAAAATATTAAAAGAAAAAGTGACACGTATTCCTTATGAAATCACGTATTTAAATACATTATTGGAACAAATTTATATAAAAGATAGAATACTTCATTTTCCTTATGAATTATATAGTACAGAAATCATTTATGAAGAAGTATTTGATAAAAATATGTTATGGAAAACAATAAACGAATATAATACTAATCTTGCTATTCAACAAGTAAATTGTTTAATATCTGAAAGATTATGTAGAACAAAACAAATTGCTTTTTTAAGAAGTATTTATCTTTCTACTTTGCTTAATAATTTAGATAAAGAGGAAAGAGAAGAATTCTTAGTCAATGTTCGTGAAGAAATAGAAGAAATTCCTTATAAATTTACTTTGGTAAAAAGATTAAAAAAAGAAGTCAGTAAAATATATGTAACAGAGGAAATAATAGAATCAGGAGAACAAGTATAAATTGTGCTCTTTTTTATAGGTACAATAAAGCAAAAATAAAAAAATCCCTTATTTCTAAGGAATTATAATACTTAAAGTGGTGTCCCGGATGTGATTCGAACACATGACCGTACGCTTAGAAGGCGTATGCTCTATCCAACTGAGCTACCGGGACGTTTCACTCATGGACATATTGATTATATAATAATATTTTGTATTATTCAAGCGGATTTATAACAAAATTCAAATTTTCTATATCACTTTTAATATTAAATTCTACTTTTTCTATATTATAAGTATCACGTAAAGAAAGGAAAATTGTATATTTTACTTCTTCTAAAACGTTTCCGTTCGTTACATCATCTAATAAATAATTGTTAAAACTTAATTTTATTTCTTGCTCTAATATTTCATAATTGGTCATTTCTGCATTAGCATGCAAATAACTTACTAAATTAGATTCGTATAATGGAGAAGTTTTTAACTTTTCAATAATAATTTCTACTTTTTCTTGTGGGTTATTGTCGATATAAGTGATAGGAATATAGTAAAAAGTATCATTTGTTTTACTTCCATAATAAATAGTTGTTTTAGTGGTATTTTTAATACTTTCAATATCATAAACTTTATTTATTCCAAAATCTTTATTTAGAATAGGGGGAAGTTTTTCTTTACTGAAGGGAAGTTCTAATAATTGTTCTCCTTCTACAAAAATAAGGACATTTTCTACTTCTTTTAACTCCGTTAGAGAAAACACTATTGCTTCGATTACTTTGCGTTCTAAATCTTTGGTTGTATTTAGAAATTCTTTAGAAAAGTCTACTTTTATAATTCCATTATCTAAAGAAATATCACGAATGACTGTTCCAACTGGAATTACCCCATAAAAATCAGTGGGTAAATATTCGCTTTCTTTGCTTTTAATCGTTAAAATAGTAAGGATTTCTTTTGCTCTATCAAGTGTTTCGTTTGCAGATATTTTCATAGGAATGCGACTAACGTAAGATGTGTTATTTAAAATGTATATAGCACTTGTTTTGATATCACTATAACTAAGTGTTTGTGGAATTTTTTGCTCCATTTTGGTGGGAAAAAAATAAGTAATAAGGAGAATAAGAAGTGCAAGAGAAGAAATTGTTATTCTTTTAATAATCCCTTTTTTTAACATGATAAATCACCTAATATATTTTATTTTTAACATTCATTTTTATACCAAAAAAATAAAAAAATCTCATCTTATTAGATGAGTATAATTTCAATTATTCTATCGTAATTTCTCCAAGTTTTAAAAGTTCTACAACTGCTTGAGCACGTCCTTTGACTCCTAATTTTTGCATTGCATTTGAAATATGGTTACGAACCGTTTTTTCACTAATGCCTAAAAATTCAGCAATTTCTTTTGTAGATTTATTTAAAACGAGCAGTTCAAAAACTTCTTGTTCACGGATAGTTAATATACTACTTTTTTTCATGAGCATCCTCACTTTCTTTTCAATACTTTTATAATCTATAATATTTTATGAAGTATGATAAGATTTAGTGAGAGTATATGCCTAAAATAAGGCTTAGCCTTGAAATTTTACAACAATAAACATTTTTGTATCATATTCTTCTTGAATGGCTCTTATGATGTTGTTGGCTACAGTATTATTATGTTCCTTACTAGCAATTGTTACGCTAATTTGCTCATTTTTAATTTTAATAAAACTTTCTAAATTAAATTTTTCTTTTATTTTCTTTTCTAGACTTTCTTCACGTCCTTTGTTTGCGTTTAGTGTTTGAAGAGAATTATAAGCATCATTTTTTTCTTGTAAACTTGCTTCGTTGTCTAAAAGAATAGTTTGTAGACTTTCCATTTCTTTTAGCATTTCTTCTTCATCTTGTACCCGTAAAGAGACTAAAATACTGCTTTCATTTGTTTCTACTACTTCAGATTCATTTCCTGAAGTAGTAGCAGTTGGTAGAGCGAGTAGATTACTATCGTCTTTCACTGTAACATAATAAATTCCTAAAACTAATATTAAACTAAATAATGTGACAAACCATAAACCTTGTTTATTAATCATTTAAATCCCTCCAATTTAGTAAAAGTATACGTGTGGTATTTTTTTTTATGCTAATTTACAAGTAAAATATTAAATGTTATACTTAAAATAGGTGAGGCGTATGCAAATGAATTTTCCGTATTTATTTTTAGTTTTTATGTTGTACAGTTTTGTAGGGTATCTTTGTGAGATTGTATGTTCTAGTATTAAACAAAAAAAAATAGTCAATCGTGGATTTTTATGTGGTCCTTATTGTCCTATATATGGAGTAGGAAGTCTGTTTATTTTGTTTTTACTCTTAAGATTTAAAGAGGATCCTGTCATTGTCTTTGTTTTAGGGGCTATTATAACTTCTGCAATAGAATATGTAACAAGTTTTGTTTTAGAAAAAATTTTTCATAATAAATGGTGGGATTATTCTGATGAAAAATTTAATGTTCATGGACGTATTTTTTTATTTAATTCTTTACTTTTTGGTTTTGGGACTTTAATTATTATTTATACAGGGAATGATATTATTACGAAAATATTAAGTTATTTTTCCCCACTTGCTATGAATATTATTGCCTATAGTTTATTAGTTGTTTTCATTTTAGATATGATTTATTCTTTTATTATCGCTTATAATTTAAGAAATAGAATTATTATTTGTGAAGAATTAAAAAATGAAAAACTTGCTAAGTTACCTGGTATGCTTGAAAAAATAATGAAAGAAAGGGTAGTAAAATTTAAAACTTATCCAAAACGTTTATTAGAGGCTTTTCCTAATTTGAAAAATGCCAATGCTAAAGAGTTTGATATTATGAAAATGGTTCGTGATAAAATGAAAAAACAAAAAAGAAAGAAAAAATAATTGTTGTTTTGGTATTTCTGTAATTAATGATTTAAAAATCGAAAAGAAATCTTTAAAAAAAGAGAATGAAGAATAATTTGCAAAATGGCACGTTTTACTATATAATACATATAGTTTAAAAAGAAAGAGAGGTATCTTACATGGCAAAAAATCTAAATAGAGTATTTTTTGGTCTTAAGTGTACAGAATGTGGATACTCAAGACGTCCTAGTATTAAAAACAAAAAGAATACTGTAGATAAATTAGAATTACAAAAATACTGTCCTAAATGTAAAAAAACAACAACATTCAAAGAAACAAAACTAGGAAAATAGGAGGTTTAGTAGATGAACGTTAGTGTTAATGATGTTAAAAATGGAATGACCATTATGGTAGATGGTGCTCCTTGCGTTGTACAAGATTTTTCTCACGTAAAACCAGGAAAGGGCGCCGCATTTGTAAAAATGAAACTTAAAAATCTAAAGACAGGTTCTATTACAGAAGTATCTTTTAATTCAGGAACAAAAGTAGATCGTGCTCATATTACAAAGTCTCCTATGCAATATCTTTATGCAAATGGTGATAATTTTGTATTTATGGATACAAATACCTATGAACAAACTGAAATTTCTTCTAGTGTTTTAGGAGACGATGTTAAATTTTTAAAAGAAAACTTAGAAATTTTAATTGACTTTTATGAAGGAGAAATCATAGGAATCACCCTTCCTGAAAAAATTGAATTTGAAGTTGTAGAAACTGAGCCTGCTGTAAAGGGAAATACAGCAAATAACGCAATGAAAGATGCAACTTTAGAAACAGGCTATAAAGTAAAAGTTCCTTTGTTTATTGAAACTGGAGAAAAAATTATTATATCTACTAAAGATGGTAAATATTCAAGTAGAGCCTAAGGGCTCTTTTTACATGCCCTGATAAAAGAATGATATTTATAAAGAAGTTTATTGCGTATTTGATAACTGGTATATTTTTTTGTATATTTTACAACCCATTTAGGTTGTATTTTTTATGTCAATTTTTTGAAAAAACTTTAGGGAATCTATTTACTTTTGCAGGAAATTTGTGTAATATAATGGTAGACAGTGGTACATTGTGGTAGAAAGTGGGGGATGTGAATGTTCATGGGCGAATATCATCATAATATTGATGATAAATCAAGACTTGTGCTTCCCTCTAAGTTTCGGAACGGCTTAGGAGAAAGATTTATCATTGCACGAGGCTTTGAAAAGTGTTTATATGTCTATCCAAGATGTGAATGGGAAAGACTAGAAGCACAAATTAAAACTCTACCTTTTACAAAAAAAGATGCCCGTACATTTACAAGAACCTTCTTTTCTGGTGCTACTGAATGCGAGTTCGATCGACAAGGAAGAACTTGCCTTACCTCTCCACTAGTTAGTTACGCCGGTTTATCTAAAGAATGTGTGATAATCGGCGCTAACGACCGTGTTGAAATATGGGATAAACTTGCATGGGAAGAATTTATAAACCAAAGCAGTGAGAATTTATCTGATATTGCAGAAAATCTATTTATGGATGTGAATTGGTCATGAAACATTACAGTGTAATGAAAAAGGAAGTAATCGCAAATTTAAATTTAAAAGAAAATGGAATCTATGTTGATGCAACACTAGGATATGCTGGACATAGTAGTCTAATTTTAAAAAATTTAAAAGAAGGTTATTTATTTGCTTTCGATCAAGATGAAAATGCAATTTTTTATTCTCAAAAAGAACTTTTGAGTATCAGTTCTAATTTCAAAATTTTTCATACTAATTTTGTGAATATGAAAGAATATTTAGAAAAAGAAGGGATTCAAAAAGTTGATGGGATTTTGTTTGATTTAGGAGTTTCAAGTCCCCAAATCGATGATGGAAATAGAGGATTTTCCTTTATGCAAGATGGACCTTTAGATATGCGAATGGATAGAATGCAAAAGTTTAGTGCTAAAGAGGTTGTGAATACTTATTCTGGCGAAGATTTATTGTCTATGTTCTATACTTATGGAGAAGAACCTAGAAGTAAAGCCATTGTTGCTGCTATTTTAAAATATCGAAAAGAAAAAGAAATTATCACAACAGGGGAACTTGTGCATATTATCGAAACGGCTGTGGGGGCTAAATATTTCTATGAAAAACATCCAGAAAGACAAATATTTCAAGCCGTTCGAATAGAAGTTAATCATGAACTAAATGTTTTGGAGGATGTACTTCCCAATGCAATATCTTTACTTAAAAAGGGTGGAAGGCTTTGTGTAATCACATTTCATTCTTTAGAAGATCGCATTGTAAAAAGAATTTTTAAAAAATATAGTGAAGTAGATGAGATGGTGAAAGGGCTTCCAGATATTCCAGAGGAATATAAACCACACATTCAAATTATAAATAAAAAACCAGTCATAGCAAGTGACGAAGAAATAAAAGAAAATAGTCGAAGTAAAAGTGCAAAACTTCGCGTGATAGAAAAGGTGATTTAATGAAAAAGAATAAAATGGGACAAAGATTTAAAATTGTGAGAGGGGAAAAACTTTTGTATTGCTTATTATTTTTGCTTGTTGTTGCAGTTCCCATTTCAAATGTATTTACGAAAGCGCTTTTATCTGAATCAAATATTGAAGTAGAACAGTTAAAAAATAAAATTAGTACGCAAGAAAATTTAAATGAAAGTTTAAGTATGCAAATTGATGAACTTGCTTCTCTTGATAAAATACAAGAGGTTGCAAAAGAAGCCGGTTTAACTTATAATTATGATAATATTAAGGTAGTTGGCACCAATCAATAAAAGAGGAGATTATTTATGAAGAGAAGGAATAGTTTGAGATTTAATATAAAAATGACCATGCTATTTGTTTCTCTTTTCTTTTTGTTTATTTGTATAAAGTTAGTGTATGTATCTGTTTCAAATGATGTAGATGGGATAAATCTTACGGCGTTTGCAAGCAATCGTAATACTGAAAAGCGTAGTCTTTATGCTTCTCGTGGTTCTATTTATTATAATAACGGAAGAGAACTTGCAACCGATGTAAATTCTTATACAGTTATTGCGTATTTATCAGAGAGTAGAACCAAAAATTCTGAAAATCCAGAGCATGTCGTAGATAAGGAATATACTGCAGAAGTTTTAAGTTCTATATTAGAAAGAGATAAAGAAACGTTATTAGGATTATTAAATCGTGATAAATACCAAGTGGAGTTAAAAAGAGGAATTTCTGAAAATGATAAAAATAAAATTCTTGCATTAGATTTGCCAGGACTTGATTTTGTTAGAAGCGTTAAAAGGTATTATCCAAATGGTAGATATGCTTCTTTTATCTTAGGGTATGCGAAAGCCAACGACGAAGGCGAAATCAATGGAGAAATGGGATTAGAGTATTACTATAATGATATATTAAAGGGAAAAAATGGTTCTATTGAATATCAAAAAGATGCTTACGGGTATCAAATTCCCAATACACCTGTAATTGAAGAAAAAAGTGTTAGTGGAAATAATATTTATTTAACGCTAGATGAAGATGTTCAGCATATTTTAGAAAATTCTATTGGAGAATTAAAGAAAAATTATACTTATGATTGGGCGACATTATCGATAATGAATGCTAAAACTGGCGCTATTTTAGGAAGTGCTAGTAGTCCGAATTTTGATTTGAATTCTAGAGAAGATTTGGATAGTTATCTGAATCCTTTAGTTTCTTATCAATATGAGCCAGGTTCTGTTATGAAAATATTTTCCTTTATGGACTCCATTGAAAGTGGGAAATATGATGGAACAAAAACTTTTCAATCTGGGCATTATATTCTGAGTGATGGTACCCAGATAAATGATTATAATAATGTGGGTTGGGGAGAAATTGATTTTGATACTGGTTTTGCTTTTTCAAGTAATGTAGCCGCGACAATATTAGGTTTAGATTTAGGCGCTAAAAATTTACGAAGTTTTTATGATACGTTGGGATTTGGAAAGAAAACGGGAATTGAACTTCCAAGTGAAGCCGATGGAAAAATTACTTTTACCTATGAAAGTGAAGTCGCAACGGCCTCATTTGGACAAGGAATTACAGTGACACCTATTCAAATGTTACAAGCATTAACGACTGTTGCTAATGATGGGGTAATGATAAAACCTTATATTGTTTCTAAAATTGTAGATGAAAATGGTAAAGTTATAGAAGAAAATGGACGAACAGAAGTTGCTAAAGTTGCCAGTAAAAAAACAACAGATAAAATTAAAGAACTAATGCATAAAGTCGTTTATGATGTAAAATCTAATAATAAGTTTGCTCCAGATAATGTGACCTTAATTGGAAAAACGGGAACAGCACAGATTGCAAGTCCGCAAGGGGGATATTTAAAGGGCGAATATGATTATATTAAAAGTTTTGCGGGTTTATTTCCTTATGAAGATCCTGAGTATATCATTTTTATTTCAATTAAACAAATTGTAGGAGGAACTGCTGATGTTGCAGGCATTGTCCAAAATGTTGTGAAGGAAACAGCAAAAACGTTAAAAATTGTAAATACTATTAGTGATGAAGATCATAGTAAAATTATCGCTTTATCTAATTATATTTCTAAACAACTTACTACAACGGTGGAAGAGTTAAAAAATAAAGGATTAAACCCAATAGTATTAGGAGAAGGAAAATATATTATTAATCAATATCCTTTAAATAATGAAGAAGTTTTAATGGGAGCGAAAGTTATTCTTCTTACAAATGATACAACTTACAAAATGCCAGATATTATTGGGTGGAGTACAAATGAGGTGGTAACACTTTGTAATATGTTAGGTTGGCCTTATGAATTAACAGGTAAATATGGGAAAGTAAAAACAATGAATATCATTCCAGGAGAAGTGATAGATAAAACAACACCACTTGTAGTGGAACTTTCGGATGAGTAAAAGAAAAGTACGTATTCACGTGCTTTTTTAAGAAAATTCAGGAATACGAAATCATTTGCAGTTTTCAGGATAATCGGTTATAATAAAAAATAATAAAAGAGGAAGTGTTTGTTATGAACCAAGACGTTTATAATAAAAGAGTAGCAGAGTTCCAAGATGGCTTGAGAAATTTTAAAGAAGATATAATAAGTGGAAAGATAGTGGTAAAAAATTTTCCTGATTTTGGTCGTGTTTGTGAAACGACAAGATATTTTAAGCAAGAATATGATTCTATTTGTTCTGGAATCATTAATTCTATTTCAAGAAAAATATTGGAAGAACGTTTAAAAGAGGAAATGGAATTTTTTAAATTTCTTTCTATTTTATTAAAAAATTTAAAACACTATCATAGGGTAATTCATTTTGTTCCTGAGAAAGAGATTCAAAAAGAGTGGGGTTATCTTATTACTATTTTAAAAGAATATAACTTACTTACTTTAAAAGCAAAAATGATAGATGCTGAAATGAATCGCTTATATGAAAAAGGATTAAAATCCAATCCAAATAGTGCAAATACTTATAATTCTATATTGCAAACCAAAGAATACAACGAAATGTTAGAACAAGTCAAGATAAGAGATAATTTACATTTTAGTCAAGATACTTTGGATGCAATGAATAAAATTGAAGAATTAGGGAGTGCTACTGAGAGAATTGATGATGAAATATCACAAAATTTGAAACATGTATCTCAAGATATTAATCAAAAAATAGAAATGCTAAGAAATGAAACTATAAGTGCCCTAGATTATTTTTTTGATATGGAAGAAGCAGAGATTCCTATTCAGCAGGAAGAAAATCTAGTTTCTGCCTACGAAAAGAATCTTCAGTTTGTCAAGGAAATAGTTCCTTCTTTTGAAAGTTCTCAAGTTGTAGAAGACAGTATAAAAGAAGAACAAAGTAATAAAATTAATGTTAAAGAAGATACTGTAATTGTTGATGAAGAATTTTTTAAAACACTTTCTCTTACAGATAAAATTGATTATTTAAGTCTTATTATTGCAAATATTCTTACTTTAAATGCAAAAGGCGAGTTAAAGGGAAGAAAAACTTGTATGAAATATAAGGGAAAAATTGTAGAAATCCCTAAAAAATATAGAGAACTTTTTATTAGATATACAGGAAGATTGCAAAAATTAAAACGTCAGTATGAAAAAGAAAAAGAAGGATATATGCCAAGTGACATGGTAGATACAACACAACAAGAAATGAAGTATTCCGATCTTTACGCTGATTTTAAAAATGTAAAACAAGATTTATTTCATTTAGCAAGCCAAGTAGTAAATCGTTCTGCGAAAGATGAAGTAATGGCAGTCGCGACTATTAATGGAGAACCCCTTTACGTTTTAAAAAGACATTTAGAACAATTTAATAAAATTTTTATGAATTATAAGAGATTACAACGTGAATTACAAGCGTATGCCGTTGAAAACAATATTGAAATTATTGATAGTGATGTTAAGTTAGAAAGTATTGAAGAGGCTGAAAAGAAAATATTTAATCAACTAAGTGATTTGTATAAAGAAAATCAAACAGAGGAAGTACTTCATAATATCAAGAAATTAAAAAGAACCTTATATAATTTGAATAAAGGGAAAAGATTTGCTTTGCTTGCCAATTTAAAAGTCATGTTTAGAGCCACACACTTAGGCGTTGATCTTTATGATTTTACTTCTTTAGTCGCAGAATATCCAGAAAAATTTTTAAATTCTGATGAATATGAAGTAGAAGAAAAAAGAAAGGTTTTTTCTGAAATTCTTTCTAAAGCCAATCAATATTTAGAGTCGTTAAAAGAAAAAAGAGAAGTTAAGCAAAGAGAAAAAGTAGGTTTTAAAACTATTATTTCTAATCAAGTAGAGAAAGTACATAGATGTTTAAATTTACTTCCTAAGAATCTGCAAAATGTTTTAAAAATTAAGAATAGTCGTGTTGCCCAAAATCCTAAAAGGTTGGCGTTTGCCGTTACAACTGCTGCAGTAGGGGTTGCTACCATTGTCGGAATCGGTTCATTAAAAGATTTTAAAGATGTTCCTTTAGTGGAAGCAAACGAACATATAGAAACTGTAATAGACCAAGAAGTGTTGGCCAAAAATGCAAGTGCTACTGGAACCGTTTTAGAAACAGATGCTCTAATTTTAGAAAAAATAGAGGAAGAGAACAAAACTTCAGTTCAAGAAGTTGCTATGGGGGATAAAATAAGTGCTGATGAAACAAGACTTAAGGCATTACATGAAACTCATGCGGAAAATAATAAACGGGAGAATGTAACGGAGAAACAAGAGAATATCCAAGACAGAAAAGAAAAAGATGAACTTGATTATGCTCCAGTATGGGATGGCTTAATGAATACTAATGTAGGATTTGATGATACTTTTGTTATCAAAGAGGGAGCAGATGTGTATACACAAGATGTACATGCTGCAAACGAACAAAATGGTGTTTCTCCTTATTTTGAAGAAAGTAGCATAAGAGATGTTGCGGGGATTGTTTATGAATATAATGGAACTGTTTTAACAATTTATGAAACAGAAGAAGACGCTAAGGCTAAAAAGGCAGCGATAGAAGCAAATGGTGCAGAACAAGTAGGTGTACTTGCTATGAATGAAAATGCGGATGAAAAAGGATATGAAGGATTCTACAATAGTGAAGACATAGAACTTTCAGAAGGAAGAGGAAGATAATATGGAAAAATTAGAACTATATAAAATATTAACTATCGAAAGTGAAGATGGGAATGGAGATAAAGATTATACAATTGCCAATATGTTAGACTATAACAATACAACTTATCTTTATTTAATAGAAGTAGATAAAGAAGAAAATTTGATAGAAAGTAACCAAATGATAGCAAGATATGTTTTAAAAGATGGCGAAGAGGCTATCGAAAAAGTGACAGAAGAAAATGAACTTAAAGAAGTAGGAAGATTATTTTTTGACTTATTTAAAGAACTAGCAAAAGAAGCAGTTAGTGAAGACTAATTGTTTTTTTGTCAGAAATTGGGTAGTATTTTTTAGCGAAAAAAGCCATGTTTTTATGGATTTTTGTAAAATTTATGTTATACTAATAGTCAAATTTATAAAAATGTTTTATAATAGTGATAATAGAAAACAGGGGGATAAAAATTGTTTGAAGGAGAAGGTTATATGAATACCAATAGTGTGATGTTAGAAAGTAGTTTAAAAGTAAGCACAAGTGTAAGCCATGCTTTGTATTTCAAAGTAAAACGTGCTTTTGATATTTTCTGTGGTTTTTTTGGAATACTTATGATGTTACCACTTGCTTTTATAATAAAAGCAATCTCTCTTTACAATAGAGATTATCATAGTATTTTTTATAAACAAAAAAGAATAGGAAAAAATGGTAAAAATTTTTATATGTATAAATTTAGAACCATGGTTCCAAATGCTGATGAAGTTTTAGTAGAATTAATGCGCAAAAACCCAGAATTTAGAAATGAATATTTTAAAAACAAAAAAGTAAAGAACGATCCAAGAATTACAAAAGTAGGAAGGTTTTTAAGAAAAACTTCTTTAGATGAAGTTCCACAATTTATTAACGTACTTTTAGGAGATATGAGTTTAGTAGGAAATCGCCCATATCTTCCCATTGAAAAAGAAGATATGGGAGGCTACTTTAGAATTATCACTTCTACTAAGCCAGGTTTAACTGGTATTTGGCAAGTTAGTGGAAGAAGCAATACAACTTTCCAGAAGCGTTTGATTTTGGAAAAAAATTATAGTTTGCATCTTAGTTTTAAAAAGGATTTAGAAATTATTTGGAAAACTATCGTACAAGTATTTAAAAAAGATGGTGCAGAATAATCAATTTAGGATAAAAATAAGAGTAAAAATATGATATGATAACTATATATGTAAAATAGCAGTATAGTTATTTTTTTATGTGAGGGAGTGACAGATAAATGGAAAAAAAGAAGAAGATGTTAGTGTATGCAAATTATTTTTATCCAGAAGTTGCTTCTACGGCGCAAATATTAACGGAGTTATGCCAAGGGTTACAGAATGATTTTCTTATTACAGTAATATGCTCTGTTCCTTGTTATACAGGAAATATAGCATCAGAATACAAAACGAAAAGGTTTTATGAGGAAGAATTTGAGGGAATCAGAATTATAAGAGTACGTGTACGTGATTTTAATAAAAAAAATAAAAAAAGTAGAATTTTTCACATAACCAGTTATTTTCTAAATTCCCTTTTAGCAACTTGTAAAGTTGGAAAACAAGATATTGTGTATACTATATCACAACCTCCAATATTAGGAGGAATTTTAGGAAATTTGGGACGTTTGCTAACGAAAGGGAAATTGATTTACAATATTCAAGATTTTAATCCAGAACAAATCATGGCCATAAAATATTCTAAAAATAAGTTCCTTTTAAAAGTACTTTTTTGGCTGGATAAACATTCTTGTAAAAGAGCAGATTTAGTAGTGACAGTAGGAATGGATATGCAAAAAACATTAGAAAATCGTTTTAAAAATAAAAAAATTCCTTATAATGTTGTGATTAATAATTGGATAAATGAACAAGAAATTTATCCTTTAGAAAAGAATCACACTCAAGTGCTGCAGTTTAGAAAAAAATACCATTTAGATAATAAATTTGTTATCATGTATTCTGGAAATATTGGATTATATTATGATTTAGAAAATATAATAAAAATAATTGCAAAATTTAAAGAAGAAAATAATATTATTTTTGCTTTTGTTGGAGAAGGTTCTATTAAAGAGAATCTTGTAAAGTTTTGTAATGAAGAGAATTTGAAAAATATTACGTTTATCCCTTATCAAGATAAAAAGGATTTGATTTATAGTTTGAATGCGGCGGATGTGCATTTAGTTACAAATGCTAAAGGAATTAAAGGGGTATCCGTTCCTAGTAAAATCTATGGTTGTCTAGCCTCAAACGTGCCCGTTTTTGGTATTCTAGAACCTGGAACAGAAGCGTGGAATATTATTGAAAAATCAAATTGTGGAGTGACAGCAGAAACTGGAAATTATAGTGAGATTGAGGAAAAATTAAGACAAATAATTTTCGAAAAGGAACAATTTGTTAAGAAACATATGATGGGAAGAAAATATTTAGAAGAAAATTTTACGAAAGAAAAATCAATCGAAAAATATAGAAACGAAATAAAAAAATTAGTAAAGTAGGGAGATATATGCAGGATAGAGATTTTTTTATATCTGTTGCTATGGCAACTTATAATGGAGAAAGATTTATAAAAGAACAAATTACGTCTATTTTAAAAAATTTAAAAGAGAATGATGAAATCATTATTTCGGATGATGGATCAATAGATAATACTCTTACTATAATAAAATCATTTTGTGATAGTCGAATTAAAATAATAGAAGGTCCTAAAAAAGGAGTAAAGCAAAATTTTGCTAATGCAATTGCAAATTGTAGTGGAAAGTATATTTTTTTATCTGATCAAGATGATATATGGTTAGAAAATAAAGTTTCTAAAGTTTTAGAAGTTTTGGAGGAAAGACAATGTACAGGTATAGTACATGATTGTATTGTTGTGAATGAAGATACAACCCAAAATTTAATGGATTCGTTTTTTGAACATCGTAAATCAAAATCTGGTATAATAAGGAATATATACAAAAATAGATATCTGGGATGTTGTATGGCATTTTCTAAAGATATGGCAAAGTCTATTTTACCAATCCCAGAAACAATTGAAATGCACGACCAATGGATAGGGTTATTGTGTGAAAAATATGGAAGTGTCTATTTTATGAAAGAAAAATTAATAAAATATCGTAGACATTATGGAAATGTTTCTGCTATGCATCATTATCCTTTACTGAAAATGATTCAAAATAGAGTATCTTTAATAAGAGAATTTTGGAAAAGAATAAAAAAGAATTAAATGGAATAAAAAGAGGTGGTTTAGAGTGGTACCTTATCTTATTTTAGTATTCATTGTAGTAATATCTTATTTTATCATGAAGAGGAATTTTAAAAATTATAAAAAAAAATATTGTATTTTTATTGGAATTATTTTATTTTTAATGCTTGCTTTACGTGACACTTCAATGGGAGTTGATTTACAAGGACTTTATATTCCTTATTTTAATATTATTAAAAACTTATCTTTTGCAGAAACCATTCAATTTACTCAAAACCACCAAACGGAGGTGCTATTTTATCTTTTAAATAAAATTATCTCTTTGTTTAGTAAGAATATTCATTTTTATTTGACTATTATGTCGATTCCTTATGTATTGGTAGTAAGTCGCTTTATTTACAAGTATTCTAAAAATCCGTTATTAAGTTATTTGGTTTTCCTTTCTTTAAATTACTATTGTTTTAGTTTTTCAGCGTTGCGACATACTTTGGCGGCAAGTGTTTTGGTTTTTAGTTATGATTATTTGAAACAAAAAAGGGCAATGCCTTTTATACTTTGTGTTTTACTAGCCACATTGTTTCACCGTACAGCATTAGTCTTTTTAATTGCTTATCCTGTTGTTCATTTTAAAATTGGTTGGAAGCAGACTTTCTTAATGTTATTGATTTTATTATGTTCTACATTACTTAGAGAATTTATTTTTACTTTCATTTTTTCTATTTTTGATTCGGGGCATTTTTCTAACTATCTTACTATTGGAAAATCTATGAGTTTAGTCTTTTTTGCTATTAATTTTTTATTGTATCTTTTTATGTTATATTTATTTAAAGAAAAAAAGAACGAATTTGAAAATCGAATTCTTTTGAACCTACAATTTTTGTGTGTGTGTTTTGCAGCATTAACACCAGTTTTAGGGGAAATGATTCGTATTAGTTTCTATTTCGGGGTATTTTTATGTGCTAGTTTACCAAATGCCATAGAATATTCAAAATATAAAAATAATAAAAGAATCTATTACTCGGTTTTAGGACTTTGTTTTATTCTTTATTTTTTAAACTTTACCGTTTATAATAGTTCCCTAGTACCGTATGTAAGTATTTTTAATTAGAAGGAGTTCTTTTTTATGAATAAAGAGATTATGGAAGCATTAGAAGAAATTGTGACAGAGTACAATGCTATTTTATATTCCAAAGAATATAGAGTAGGAGCCAAATTATTGGAATTTAAAAATTTAATCAAACGAGGTAAAATTTTTACGATTTTAAAAAAGATAATGATTCATAATAAAATAAGAAAATATGAAAACAGTGAACCAACAAAGTACAATATTCAAAATATTCCAGTGTTGGATAAGAAAATAGTCATATATACGTGTATTACAGGAAATTACGATCAGGTAAGAGAACCTTTATTAAAAGTGCCAAATTGTGATTATATTCTTTTTACAGATGACGGGAATCTAAAAAGTGAAAAATGGAACGTTCAAGTGATTCCGAAAGAAATAATGGAAAAGTATAAAAGCAATGGTACCCTTTTAAATCGTTTTTATAAATTAAATCCATCCTTGTTATTTAAAGAGTATGACTATGCTATTTATGTAGATGGAAGTGTGCAAATAATCTCAGATCTTTCTACTTTAATTCATAGCGTTGGCCCTCTTGGAATTGCTTTACATACACATCGTTTTCGTCATTGTATTTATGATGAATATGAAGCCTGTAAAATTTTAAAAAAAGGAAATCAAAAACTATTGCAAGGTCAAATAGAACAATATAAAAAGGAGGGATTTCCTAAAAAATATGGTATGGCAGAGTGTGGTATGATTGTTTCAGATTTACATAATAAAATGGCAATAGAAATATTAAAGGCATGGTTTTTGGAATTATTAAATACTTCTAGTTTACGAGATCAAATTTCGCTTCCTTTTGTTCTTTGGAAAAAGAACATCCAAGTAAAGCAAATTACAACCTTAGGAAATAATATTTTTCAAAATCCTAAAATTATAATACATAAAAATCATAGGGGAGAAAATTAATTATCTCGGTCGTAAAAAATAGTTAGCCAATATCTAAAAAATGCAGTCTTTTGATAGAATGTAGTCAAAATAAGAAATGTTAGTAGGTTGAAAGGATAAAACATGAAAAAGTATATAATTTTAAGGTATGATATTTTCACTATTTTTTTTCCACAATTAAGTGAAAAAGAAATATATGGATTTTATAGAGAAAAAATTCCTAAATTGATTTTAAAAGTATTTTCTAAATTAAAAATGAATTATCTTCTTTTTGGAAATTGGACAAAAAGAATAAAAAATATAGATTGTGTTATTATTTTTGATACTTTGTATAGAACAAATATTTCTAAATATATAAAAAAGAAAAATCCGAACTGTAAAATTATATTTTATTATTGGAATGTTATCGGGGAGTATAACCACTGGATTCTTAATGATTCGTACATTAGTGAAATTTGGACTTTTGATAAAAAGGATTCTGAAAAATATCATCTTCAATGGAATCCTCAATTTTATACCTATCAAGTGCAACCAATAAAGAAGAATTTAAAGTATGATATCCTGTTTTTAGGACGAGACAAGGGAAGGGCAAATTGTATAGATGAAATGGATAATTCTTTTAGAAGACTTCATCTTCATAGTAAATTAATAGTAATAAAGAAGGAATCGGACTTTATTTCTTATAAAGATTATTTAGAAATTGTAAGCGAAAGTAAAAGTTTATTAGATATTTTAGCACCTGGTCAAACTGGACTTACATTACGTACAATGGAGGCTTTATTTTTGGAAAAAAAATTAATTACAAATAATGCAGATATTAAAAATTATTCATTTTATAACAAAAACAATATCTTTATTATAGGGGAAGACTCTTTAGATAAACTTCCCACTTTTCTAAAAAAACCTTGTGTAAAAATTTCTAAAGAAATTATAGAGTATTATGATTATGAAAATTGGATAAAAAGGTTTTTTGAAAGTAAGTGATTAAATGAGTTTAAAAAAAGGTTTTGTTTATGTTTTTTTAGCAAATATGTTGGGATTAATAATCAGTGTAATAACAGGTTTTGTTTTACCTAAGATGTTATCGATTGATTCTTATTCCAATATTAAATTATTTCAATTGTATATTGCTTATATAGGAATTTTACATTTAGGTTTTTCAGACGGAATGTATTTAAAATATGGTGGAAAAGAGATTCAGTGTATTAATAATTCTGAAGTAAAATATGAATTTAAAACATTTAAAATATTTCAATTCTTTGTTACAGTTATTTGCCTTTTTATTAGCATTCTTCTTAAAAATTCTATTTTATTTTATTGTTCTTTATCGATTTTACCTATCAATATAGGCAATTATTTAAGAAATTTATATCAAGCCACTGGAAAATTTGACAAATATGCTAAATTTACAAATTTAAATACTTTGTTTACGTTTTTTGTGAATTTCTTTCTATTGTTTATTATAAAAACAGACAATGCAAATTATTATATTTTAGGATACATTTTATTTTATTTTGTTTATTGGCTCCTTTTAGAATTAGAAGTGAATACCTTATTTGGCAAAGTCAAATCTTCTTTTCAATTTTCTTATTTAAAAAATAATATTAAAGAAGGATTTTTTTTAATGCTCGGGAATTTTTCCAATGTAATTTTTACAAGTCTTGATCGTTTGTTAGTAAATCATTTTTTAGGAATTGTTCGTTTTGCCTATTATTCTTTTGCTGTTAGTTTAGAGAATTTAATGAATACAATTGTTAGTCCTTTAAGTGTTGTGATGTACAATTATTTATGTAAAAATAACGATAAAACGAAAATAGTATTGATCAAAAGGGTTATGTTGATTTTGTCCTTTCTTATGATTTTTTTAGTGTATCCAATACAATTTATAGTTGAAATATGGTTAGATAAATACCAAGAGGCTTCTTATGTTGTATTTATACTTTTTTCTTCTCAAGTTGTTTCTATTATTATTCGTTGTATACATACCAATTTGTATAAAGCAAATAAAAAACAAAATCAATATTTTGGAATTATGGGATTTATCATTTTATTTTCTCTTGGCATGAATTTTTTGTGTTATGCTATATCTAAAACAATAGAGTCTTTTGCTATTGCTACTTTGTTTACTAATATTTTGTGGTTTGTTATCGGAGAGTTTCATTTTAAAGAATATCGCTTAAAGGGTGGAGATTATATTTGTATTTTGTGTATTTTGGTTTTATTTTTAACAACAGGATATTTTTGTAGGGCTATTTATGGAGGGATTCTTTATACAATTTTAACCATTTTCTTACTATTTGTTTTTATGAATCCTACTTTAAAAACTTGTTATGCAGAAATAAAAAACATTATAAGAAAAAGATAGAAATTGCCGAATAAAGGATAGAATTGGAGTAAATTCTGTAAGGCTTTGCTGTTTATCTATCTATTCATATAAAAATATGCTAGAATAACGGAGAGAAAAAGGAGGGATAGTTGTGAAAAAAACAAAAATGGAAAAAATTTCTATATTGCTTCGTGCTTTATTTGTGATTTTCTTTCTAGGAAGTTGTGGTAGGTTTAGTTATTTTTTGCTAAAATTAAACATAGTTCCTTTTAAATTTTTAATAGGGGGATTTGTTGCGGTTTTTCTTTTCTTTTTACTATTTATCTTTTTGTTGTTTAGAAAGAAGAATAAATGCTTAAAAGTGATTGTTTCTCTATTATTTGTCATTTTTGGAGTTATGTTTTGTTTTGGGGTGGTGTATCTTAAAAATACTTATACTTTTATTGAAAATACACAACAAGAGTATGATACGCTTACTTTTTCTGTTATTGTTCTTAATGAATTGAATTATCAAAAAATGGATGATTTACAAGAGAAAACGATTTTCTATTTAAATAATGATTATCAAGAAGAAATTCGAAATATTTTACAAAGTAAAATAGAGTATCAAGAAGTATTAAATGATGAATTTGGTAGTGTAGTGGACGCTTTATTAGAAAAGGAAGCCGACGCTATTGTTTTGGAAGATAGTTATTTGACTATTTTAAAAGATGAGATAGATACTTTTGAAAATAGTACCAAAGTGATTTATACTTTTGAGATAAAAGAAAAATTACATATTGAAAACGAGGAAACAAAAGAGAATGCTGAAATTACTATGTCTCCATTTATTCTTTATATTAGTGGAATTGACCAATGGGGAGACGTTGTAAGTTCTCGTGGTAGAAGTGATGTAAATCAACTGGCTATTATAAACCCAAATACACATCATATTTTGTTTGTAAATACACCAAGAGATTATTATGTGCAACTTGCTGGCACAACGGGTTTAAAAGATAAATTAACTCATGCAGGGATTTATGGAATAGACAAAAGTATTAAGACATTAGAAAATTTTTATGAAATTGATATTATTCATTATGTTAGGGTAAACTTTAATACGGTTGTGAAAGTCGTAGATGTAATTGGAGGAATTGATATTAATTCGGATTTAGCATACAAACCTCGAAACGATAGTAGATTCATCAATAAAGGCTGGAATCATTTTGACGGAAAACTTGCTTTAGCCTACGCTAGGGAACGTTATGCTTATACGACAGGAGATCATCATCGTGGAGCAAATCAACAACAGGTCATGACGGCTATTTTAGAGAAGTTAACGAATTCTACAGTTTTAATTAGTAAGTATAATAGTATTTTAAATGCTCTAGATGGAACTTTCCAAACGGATATGTCTATGGAAGAAATTACTTCATTTATAAAATATCAACTCGAAAAAATGCCGTCTTGGAAAATTGAATCTTTTGCAGTAACAGGAAGTGGAAATATGGACTATACTCATAGTATGGGAACAAAATATAAACTGTATGTTATGGAGCCTAATATGAATAGTGTAAAGGTTGCAAAACAAAAAATAAATGAGGTTTTACATGAAGCGTAAAAGGATATTACTTTCTGTATTGGTCTTTCTTTGTATGGCGACTATCTTTTTCTTTTCTAATCAAAATGCTAAAACTAGCCAAGGATTAAGTGATGAAGTGGCAAAGAAAACGTTAGAAATTAAGTCTGAAATCTTAAAGAAAGAGACAACTATGCAAGAAAAAGAAGATTATATTGTAAATACAAGGACTTTGATTCGAAAAGGGGCACATTTTATTATATATTTATTGCTTGGCGTTTTAGTATTTTTAACTTTAAAAAATTATCAAGTAAAACATGCATTTCTTTATTCTATATTGTTTTGTTTTTTCTACGCGTGTACTGATGAATTCCATCAATTATTTGTAAATGAACGTACTGCAAGATTTTTTGATGTATTTATTGATACAAGTGGGGCAAGTGTAGGAGTTCTTTTTTTGGATATACTTGATAAGAAAAAAAGTAAAGCCAAAATATCTTCATAAAAAGAAGGTATTTTTTGTTTAAAAAAAGGAAAATACCAATTTACAGTGTATATATAATAGTAGGAGGATATTATGAATTATTACACAGAAATTGAATTGTTTATAAAAAAGAATGAAGTAAGTAAAAAAGTAAGAATATTAGAAGAAAACCAAAGTACTTTAGAAAACTATTGGAATATAGGAAGACTCTTAGTAGAAGCGCAAGGTGGAAAAGAAAGAGCCAAGTATGGAAATGGTTTAATTAAAGAATGGAGTATGAAATATACGGAGAGATATGGTAAAGGTTATGATGCTACAAATTTAAAGAGATTTAGACAATTTTTCCAATGTTTTCAAAAAGGTGCACCAGTGGGGCACCAATTAACTTGGAGTCATATTCGCGAATTATTACCGATTCAAGATGAAAATAAAAGGAATTTTTATATCAATATCTGTATAACAAAGAATTTGTCAAAAAGAGAACTTATACAAGAAATCAAAAACAATGCTTATGAACGATTGATAAAGAAACCAGATAAAATTGAAATTATAACTCCTTCCAAAAGATTCTCCCTTCTGGATACGATGCAAAATCCTATTATTATTGAACTTGAAAAGAATAAAGCAATTACCTCTGAACGTGATTTAGAAATTACTATTCTTGTGAAATTACAAATGTTTTTTAGTCAACTAGGAGAAGGATTTGCGTTAATCGATAACCAATATAAAATAAGTTATAACAACAAGAATTATTACATTGATATTCTTTTATTTAATTATAAATTGAATTGTTTTTTCGCAGTAGAACTAAAATTACGTGAACTAAGAAAAGAAGATAAAGCCCAAATAGAGTTTTATATGAAATTAATTGATGAGCAACTAAAAGAACCAATGCACAACAAAACAATTGGGATTATCATTTCTAAAAAGCAAGAACAACTTATTGCAAACTTTATTAGAAGTGAAAATATTATCCCACTAACTTATAAAATTAAGCAGTAAAAGCAGAAAGACAAGTTTCGGTTTTTTTCTATACAAAGAAAATTCCTTATGATATAATTATGAATAGAATAGGAAGAGGCGTTATGGAAGAACTTGATATAAAGGATTTATTATCATATTTTCTAAATAAAAGTGTTCAATTTTTTGCAATTGTTGCTTTTGTTGTTACTTTAGGGTGTTTGTATTCTGTTTTTTTACAACAACCTAAATATACTTCAAAAACAAGTATTATATTAACTGGATTTAGTAGTAGCGAAACTTCTAGTATTACGCAATCTGATTTAACTGTAAATTCAAAATTAGTAAGTACTTATCAAGAAATCGTAAAAAGTAGAAGAGTATTAAATCAAGTCATTGAAAATTTAAAATTAGAGTATGGTACTGTCGAACTTGCGAAAATGATTAACGTAGGCGCAGTTAAAGACACAGAGATTATTGAGATTTCTGTAACAGATGCTTCTGCAAAACAGGCCTATTTCATTGCCAATGAAGTAGCGGAAGTATTTAGTAAAGAAGCAAAAGATTTGTATAATTTGTCCAATGTTTCCATATTAGATTCAGCCGAAATTGAAGATTATCCTTCTAATTTTAATATATCTAAACAAGTGATTCTTTATGTTGGAGCAGGAGTAGCAGTTGCTATATTTGTACTTTTCATTTTCTATTATTTTGATACTACGATAAAGAGTGTTAATGATGTAGAAAGAAAGTTTGGACTTACAATTTTAGGCTCTGTACCAGATTATACTAAAAAGAAAAAAGGAGGAAAACGTAAATGAAAGATGAGATCATTGTCGATAAGAATCCGAAATCTAGTGTTGCAGAGGCCATACGTATTATTAGAACAAATCTAGAGTTTTCTGGAGTTGATAAAAAAGTACGTTCTATATTGGTGACTTCTTCTGTTCCAGGGGAAGGAAAGAGTTTTATTAGTACTAACTTAGCAACTGCATTTGCTCAAAATGGAAGTAAAGTCTTGTTAATGGACTGTGATATGAGAAAAGGAAGACTTCATAAAATATTTGAAATTGAAAATGATAAAGGTCTTTCTAATCTATTACTTGAAAATGTAGAAGTGCGTTTTAACAGTTATATTAGAAGAACACGTATTGAAAATTTATATTTATTATCAAAAGGTGTGGTTCCTCCAAATCCAAGTGAGTTATTAAATTCGCCAAAGACAAAAGTTCTTTTGCGAACTTTAGCAGATAAATTTGATTATATTATTTTAGATGGTACTCCAGTAAATGGTCTTACGGACTCTCTTATATTGACAAAATATGTAGATAAAACTGTTATTGTATCTTCTGTTAATCAAACCAAAACTAATGAATTAGAGTTTACTAAGAAAAGTTTAATGAGTGTTGGAGCGGATATTGCAGGAATTATTGTGAATCGTACAAATGATATACATGGCAGTTATTATGGAAATTATTATGAGTAAGGTGTTTTAAATGATAGATATACATTCTCATATACTATGCGGGATTGATGATGGCGCAAGAGGTATAGAAGAAAGTGTTTTGTTACTAAAAAAAATGTATAAGTTGGGAATTACCCATATTCTTGCAACTCCGCATTATATTACGGGCAGTAAATACGTTTGCAATAATTATGCCAAATATGAGCAATTAGAAAATTTAAAAGAGTATTTAAAAAATGAGAATATTCCTATACATTTGTATTTAGGGAATGAAATTTTTATTGATACGGCTATTCTTTCTTTACTCCGTCATAATGAAATTACTTCATTAAATGGGAGTCGCTATTTATTAATTGAACTTCCAGTTTCTAGCCCTATGCAAGAAATGTTGGAACTTCTGTTTTATCTTCGTAGTAGAGATTATGTTCCTATTATTGCTCACCCAGAAAGATATCTTTATTTGCAAGAGAATCATAAATTAATAGAGGAATTTTTAAAAATGGGGTGTTTATTTCAAGGGAATTTTTCTAACATAATAGGTAAATATGGGAAACATGCCAAGCACTTATTTTTGTATATGTTAAAGAATAATCAATACCATTTTTTGGCCACTGATATTCATCATAGTGATGATGTATTATTTAAAAATATGAAAAAGATAAGAAAAGAGATTATTAAATTAATAACCATTGAAAAGTTTGAAAAACTCACTTATGAAAATCCTTTGAAAGTTTTAAAAAATGAGAATATAGAGGTGTATTTAGGGGAAGACTAATAACAGATTAGTAAGGTTGGTTGTTTTTTATGAAGTATATTTTTATTGGTGTTTTGTTATGCTATCTTTTCTTTCTTTATTCTTTTTGTGTTGCGGCAGGGTATGCTAGAAGACTTGAAGAAAGTGAAGAATATTATAAGTGTGATTGAATCCTTGTTAAAAGGATTTTTTTTTGTTATATTCTATCATTTTCAATACTTAATTTTTTAAATTGGCAAAAGAAAAGTTGTATACTCTATAAAATATTTAAAAAATAAAAAATTTTTTCATAATGGAGGTAGCCATTTTTTAAAACATAATTTTTCATTTTTATAATACAATTTTATAAAGGAGAACCATTATGTTTTTTAATCAAATCCATATACGTATTCGTGTTTGTTTAGTTGTAGTGTGTGTACTTTTGTTTGCGGTTATTTTTCGGGTGTTTTATATTCAAGTATTTAAGTATAATAAACTCTCAAGTTTAGCAGAATCGTTGTGGAGTAGGGAACTTCCGATTACGGCGGATAGAGGGGAAATACGAGATAGAAATGGAAAAGTACTTGCTACTAATATGACGACAACTTCTTTAGTCGTCATTCCCAATCAAATTCAAAATAAAGAAGAAGTAGCAAAGAAACTTGCGAATATTTTAAATGTGACTTATGAAGAAATGTATCGTCATATTTCTAAAAAAACCTCGATTGAAAGAGTTCATCCTGAAGGAAGACAATTATCTTATGATGTTGCAGAAGAAATTAATAATTTAGGATATGATGGGGTATACTTAGTAAAGGAAAGCAAAAGGTATTATCCCTATGGAAATGTTTTATCTCATGTATTAGGGTATGTTGGGATAGATAATCAAGGTTTATCTGGAATTGAGTTAAATTATGATGAATATTTGACTGGTGCTGATGGGGCGATTAAGTATTTTTCAGATGGCAAAGGAAACAGACTAGAACTTACAGAAGTTTATGAGGAACCTCAAAATGGCATTAATGTGGATTTAACGATTGATATCGATTTACAACTTGCTATTGAAAATGAGTTAGATAATGTTGTAAGCAAATATAATCCTGAACAAGCCCTTATTATGGCGATGAATCCAAATACAGGAGAGATTTTGGCAATGTCTTCAAGACCCAATTTTAATCCAAATCAATACCAGACGTCATCCGTTGAAGTTATTAATCGTAATTTACCAATATGGATGACATATGAGCCAGGTTCTACTTTTAAAATTATTACTCTTTCGGCTTCTTTGGAAGAACAAACAATAAATTTATTTAATGATAATTATTATGATGGTGGTTCCATACAAGTGGAGGGGGCTAGAATTAAGTGCTGGAAAGCAGGTGGACATGGCGCAGAGACAATGCTTCAAGTAGTAGAAAATTCTTGTAATCCAGGATTTGTTATAATGGGACAAAAACTGGGAGCAGAACGACTTTTAAATTATATTAAAAGTTTTGGATTTGGTAAAAAAACAGGGATAGATTTAAATGGAGAAGCAAGTGGTATTTTATTTTCATTAGAACAAATGGGACCTGTTGAACTTGCGACTACAAGTTTTGGACAAGGAATTAGTGTTACACCAATTCAACAAGTGCGTGCCGTATCTGCAGCGGTAAATGGAGGCATTTTACATACGCCTTATATTGTCTCTAAAATGACAGAACCTGAAACTGATAGTGTAATAAAATTGTTTACTCCAGATGAGGGAGTACGTGTTATTAGTGAAGAGACAAGTAAGATGGTAAGGTATGCTTTAGAAAGTGTTGTTGCAAATGGTAGTGGAAAAAATGCTTATGTTGAAAATTATCGAATTGGGGGAAAAACGGGAACAGCACAAAAGGTACAAAATGGAGCCTATATGGTAGGAAATTATATTGTTTCTTTTATGGGATTTATGCCAGCAGATCATCCTGAAATTGTTGTATATGTAGCGATTGATAATCCTAAAGGAGTAACACAATATGGTGGAGTTGTATCGGCACCAATTGCCAAGAATGTTTTTAAAACAGCGATTGAACTTTATGGTTATGAGAAAAGCAAGGAAGGAATGCCAAGAGAATATACTTGGTTGGATACAAAATACACAATGTTACCAGATGTGGTAGGAATGACTTTAGAAGAAGCCAGAAAAACTTTGAAAGGCTTTCAAATTATTACTTCTGGTAGTGGAGATAAAGTAATTTATCAAAGTCCAGAAGGAAATTATTATGCAGAGGAAGGAAGTAAAATTTCTTTAATGTTGTCTAACTAATGTCAATTTTTATGGATTGGAATTCGTTTTAAGAAAAAGTATTGTATAATTTGAATACGGGGTGATGTGAATGTTAATTTTAGCAAAAGCAGCGATGTCCATTATGCTAGGGTTTGTAATCTCCATGATATTTGGTTTCTTTTTTGTAAAGTTTGCTCGTAAGGAAAAGTTAGGGCAAAATGTTAGTTTGACTATTGGAGAAAGACATCTTAAGAAAAATGGGACACCAACAATGGGAGGCTTTATCTTTATTGTTCCTGTCTTGGTTTCCTTATTTTTGCTTTATATTCGTGGTAGTATTACAATGAATCATAATTTATTTATTTTAATTTTTGTTTTTCTTGCTTATGCTTTCTTGGGATTTATTGATGATTATTTAAAAATAAAGTTTAAAAATAATGCTGGGATTAGCATTACTACGAAATTCTTACTACAAATGGCGATTGCGCTTGTCTTCTTTTATGTATTTATGAAAAATGGAGGGGAGCCAGTTCTTTGGATTACTTCTATTGGAATTAGTATTGATATGGGCTGGTTATTTGGAATCTTTATTTTATTTGTTTTAGTAGGTACTTCTAATGCTGTCAATATTACAGATGGACTAGATGGTCTTGCTGGAGGCCTTTCTGCAATCGCATTTTTGGCTTTTGGAATTATTGCTTGGAATACAGGGTGGATGCAAGGATATGAAGAGGTGGCAATATTTTGTTTTCTTTTAGTAGGAAGTTTACTGGGATTTTTATTATATAATACCCATCCTGCTAAAATCTTCATGGGAGATTTAGGAAGCCTCGCTTTAGGTGGGGCTCTGGCAACTGTTGCGATTGTAACGCGTCATGAACTTTCTCTTGTATTAGTTGGGGGTGTATTTGTTGTTGAAACAATTTCTAGTTTTGTCCAAATCATAGCGATACGAAAGTTTCATAAAAAAATATTTAAAATGGCTCCTCTTCATCATCACTTTGAACAAGTTGGTTGGGCAGAAACGGATATTGTAAAATTATTTTGGGTAATCGGTTTCTTGCTTGCTATGGCAGCGATTACTTATGGGGTTTGGATTTAAAAAAAGTAAAAAAGAACGAAAACAGTTTGATTTGTTTCCAATTTGACAAATTATCTAATCTTTTAAGGGAAATTGTGCATACAATTTTCTTTTTTTTGTTTTAATTTGCCAAATTAGTCATTTGCTATGAATTTTCTTTTCTTTTAGATTAAAGTCAGAATGGAAAAAAATATGAAAAATATTCAATATTTAAATGATAAAATTATAAAAAAGGCCTTAGCAAAGGAAAATAGAGATATCAGGAATTATATTGTGAGAATGATAAGTGATACTACTAAAATACCTTAAGAAACTTTAGAAAATAACTTGGAAATCGCTTATCCAAGGTGAGGTGTAAACTCTCATATTGAAAATAGTGAAGTAGATTTAATATTTAAAGAGGTGAATATTTATTTTAACGTAGAAATAATTTATGGAACAAGTGAAAACTTGGAAAGATTATGAAATCATGCGTAAGGGGATTTATTAATTCTTATGATCCATATGGTTATGGAGAATTCCTGTATGAATTCCAAATGATAGTAAAAAAGCATAATATAGTCCATAATGGCCAAGTTACGATATATGATATACATTTTTCTTATTTTAAAAAAATCGATTATAAAGAAATTTTGCGAAAAAAAGTAATTTGTTACTTTTTTTTGGGTTTCCCTCATAAAATTCAATGAGGCATTATATGAAAAAAATAGATTATAAATTATTTATAGCAGTACTTTTAATTGCTACGTTTGGTATTATTATGATTTATTCTGCTAGTAGTATTTGGGCAGAGTATAAGTTTCAGGATCCTTTTAAATTTATTAAAGCACAAGGTATGTTTTTCATTGTGGGTATTTTTCTTATGTATTTTTTATCCAAAGTGGATTATCATCTTTATTACAAAAAGGCTAATTTAATTTTATTCGGTTGTTTTTTGCTGTTGCTTCTTGTCCTTATTCCAGGAATTGGTACAATCCGCAATGGTAGTCGTAGTTGGTTTGGTATAGGTGGCTTTGGTATTCAGCCAAGTGAGTTTGCTAAGATAGGACTTATTATTTATGTAGCAAAGTATCTTTCTAATAATAAAAAAAATATGCGAGATATAAAACAGGGTGTATTGCCTATTATGAGTTTAATTCTAGTTTTTTTTGGACTTATTATGTTAGAACCAGATTTTGGTACAGCGATGGTGATTGTACTAACCCTGGTTGTAATGATTTTTATTTCAGGAGTTAAAATGTCTTTCTTTATTAAACTCTTAATGGTAGGACTTATAGGAATTGTTGGACTTATTATTGTAGCCCCATATCGTATGGCAAGAATTGTTTCCTTTTTAAATCCATGGACGGATCCTTTAGGAAGTGGATTTCAAATTATTCAAAGTTTGTACGCAATAGGTCCAGGAGGTCTTCTTGGACAAGGTTTTTTAAACAGTCGTCAGAAGCATTTTTATCTTCCAGAGCCACAAACTGATTTTATTTTTTCAATTATTAGTGAAGAATTTGGTTTTTTAGGAGTCTTAATTGTAACAAGTGTTTTCTTTTTTATCTTTTTTCGCTCTTTAAAAATCTCTTTAAAACAAAATGATTTGTTTGGCAAATACTTGGCTTTTGGGCTTTCATTTGGAATCATTATTCAGGCCCTATTAAATTTAATGGTTGTAGTGGGTATTATTCCTGTCACTGGTGTTACTTTACCGTTTTTATCATATGGAGGTTCTTCTTTGCTTGTTAGTATGGCAAGCGTAGGGATTATATTAAGTATTAGTAGGAAGTGAATAAAGTTAGGAATGTAGTTATTTTACAGTTTTCCATACATTTGCTAATAAGTTTTCTTAATTTGTAGTATAATTGTGATAGGTGATAGTATGAATATAATTGTTTCTGCTGGAGGTAGTGGGGGTCATATTTATCCTGCTCTTTCTATAATAGAAGAATTTCAAAAGAGAGAAAAAAATGTAAAAGTGTTATATATTGGTACACACAATCGTATGGAAAAACAAATTGTTCCAGAAAAAGGAATTCCTTATGAATCTTTAGAGATTTATGGATTTACAAAAGATATAAAACGTGATATTAAAAATATTTTTTTAATTCGTAAAGCCGAAAAAAAGTGTTTACATCTTATGAAAAGTTTTCGACCAGATGTAGTGATTGGTGTAGGAGGCTATGTAACCTATCCTGTTATCAAAACGGCAAGAAAATTAGGAATTAAAACTTTTATTCATGAACAAAATAGTCGTCCTGGGAAAGTAAATTATTTAGTTAGTCGTTATGCTGACTTAGTAGGAGTTACTTTTAAAAGTTCTATGGAATATTTAAAAAAGGCTAAAAAAATTATTTATACAGGACACCCTTCTTTAGATGGAGCCTTACATACAAAAAAAATAGATAAAACTTTGCTTGGGTTTAGTGTTTCAAAAAAATTAGTAGTTTACGTGGCGGGAAGTTTAGGAAGTTCTTCTTTGAATCAAAAAATGCTTGCTTTTTTAAATAGTGATTTACATAATTCTTATGAAATATTATATATTGTTGGGAGTAATATAAATATTGAGGAATTTAAGAAAAGTCTTACGAATACCAAAGGAGTTAAAATTATTCCGTATTTTGATAACTTGCCTGGCATTATGGCTTCTAGTGATTTAGTGATTTCAAGAGCAGGAGCAGGAACTTTATTTGAAATTATAGGACTAGAAAAACCAAGTATTATTATTCCAAGTCCTAATGTCGCCAATAATCATCAGTATTACAATGCAAAAGAATTAGAAGAAAATCAAGTTATTGAAGTATTAGAAGAAAAAGAAATAACGAAAGAAGTGTTGGCAGAAAAAATTAATATTTTACTCAACAATTCAGAAAAAATAAAAGTGCTAAAGGAAAATATGGGAAAGTATAAGCAAGTAAAACCTAGCGAAACAATTTATAAAGCAATTAAAGAACTAATAAAATAGTCGAAAAGTAGGTGGCAAAAGATGAAAAAGAATAAGCAAAAAAAAGTGAAATGGCATATAAAATGGAGGGCTTTTTTTGTTTTTGTTATGATTATTGCTTTTCTTGCTTCTTTTGTTTATTATATATCTAATTTACACATTCAGCATATCTATATTTCAGGAAATTATTATGTAAAAGACTATGAAATTATCGAAGTGGCAGGATTAAAAACCTATCCTAAAATGATTAAATATACAACTAGTACTATGGAAAAAAATATTTCTACTCTTGATTTAATAAATAAAGTAGAAGTTAAGAAAAATCTTTTTGGGAAAGTTAGTATTTTTGTAGAAGAAGCCCACGTTCTTTTTTACAATCGAAATAATTCTACTTATGTTTTATCAAATGGTACAGAGACTGTAAAAGGAAATTACGAAGGAATTCTGTTTTTGATTAATTATGTAAAAAGTGATGTGTATGAACGTTTAGTAAAAGAACTTGCCAAAGTAAAGAAAGAATCTTTAGCCCTTGTTAGTGAAATTGAATATTCTCCAAGTAAAAGTGGAGATATTATTCTTGATGATACAAGATTTTTACTTCGTATGAATGATGGAAACGAGGTTTATATTAATTTAGTAAATATTGATAGACTTGATATGTATGCGCTATCCTATACTACATTAACTCAAAAAGGAATTCTATATTTGGATTCCGATAATGGTGGAGCATGGTTTCAAAATAAGGAGAGTATTGAATAAGTATGGAAGTAATTAAGATTAATTATAATACTTTAATGGAAAAGGAACTAAAGAGTTTTAAAGAGAAGAAAACTCTTTTATTGCATAGTTGTTGTGGACCATGTTCTACGGCAGTTTTAGATGTCTTAAATGATTATTTTTTGATTACAATCTTGTATTACAATCCTAATATTGAACCATTTGAAGAATATATAAAAAGAAAAAACGAACAAAAAAGGTATATTAAGGAAAGTCATCTTCCTATTAAAATGTTTGATATTGATTATGATCATGAGTGTTTTCAAAAGATAGCCAAAAATTTGGAGAAAGAAAAAGAAGGCGGAGCAAGATGTCATAAATGTTATTATCTTCGTTTAGAAAAATGTGCTAAACTTGCCAAAGAAAATCATTTTGATTATTTTGGAACTACTTTAACGGTTAGTCCTCATAAAGATGCCCAAGTTATTAATTCTCTTGGACTTGCAATTGAGAAAAACATAAATGAAAATAGTAGCGAAAATAAACTTTTGTTTTTAGTTTCTGATTTTAAGAAAAAAGAAGGGTATAAAAAAAGTATTGAAATTTCAAAACAATACAATTTGTATCGTCAGGATTATTGTGGCTGCTTATATGGAAAAGAGAATGGTAGTGTAGAATAAAATATAGTTAAAAAAAGAAAATCATATCTTTTGTCGAATTCCTTTCGAAAGGAATTCTTTTTTGTTATTCTTCTAATAGGTGAAAAAAATGAATGTGTATTATAAAAATGAAACTTTATTTGTAGATGTAGCAAATGATATTACGATGGATACTATTTCCATTTTAGAAAGAAGAGTATTTAAAATTATTGACGATTATGGAATTGACAAAATTGTTATTTCTATTTATGGAGATGGAAATAAAGAACTATTAAATGCCTTTAAAAAGAATTATTATCATCAATATAAAGGATTTTTGTTAATTAAATAAAGGAAGTTCGTTTTTCTTTTTTTAAAGTAGGCATTGGCTGACTTTCTAAAATGGTTTCTTCCTCTTTTTCTTTTATGGCACTCATTAGCATGAGAGAAGTTTCCGTAATCATATTTTTTATAATAGTAGCATTTAAACTATTTTTTATGTATTTTTGGTATCTTTCTTTTGGATTGAGTGCCTTTCCATAACTACTACATAGTTGAATCGTAGCATTGCCAATTTTTAAGTCTCCTAATAGATAGGGTTGATTTTTATAACTTAAGTTGCCTACGTCTTTTTTATTTTCGCTGATAGAAGTCATAACAACAAGTAGGAATGCATCTTGCATATCTTGTTTTATTTTTTCTAAAATAGGGCAAACGCACCTTTGATCGAGTAAGATAGGATTTTTTTTATCTCCATAAATAGAAAAGTTATTTTCTTTTAAAGTAGTACCCACAAGCGTTGCAAATTTTAAGAAAAAAGGGAGATCTTCTTTATAATTTCCCAAGCAAAGTACTATAATTTCTGAGTAGTTTTTCGCATCTTTTAGAATTTTTTGGTGGATTTTTTCTAATTTGTTTTCTCTTTTTCTTTCGATAAAAGTTTTTTTCATTTTTTTCACCACTTTTTCAAGAAAAGATTTTAGCACAATTTTGACTTTTTTGTGTATTTTTTTTCTATAATGCTATATATTATATTAAAAATGCTTGCGAGGAATGCCATATTTTGCTAAAATACAAGTGGCTAAATGAGTTAGCAAATAGACATGTTTAAGGGATTAGGATTATCGAGTGCCGAAGAGGTGATGTCCTAAGTTGATCTTAGCAGATGTTTTAACGAAGGAGGAATAATTTATGGCCGTTGTTTCTATGAGTTATTTATTAGAAGCAGGAGTTCATTTTGGACACCAAACAAAAAGATGGAATCCAAAAATGAAACAGTATATTTTTGCAGCAAGAGATGAAATTCATATTATTGATTTACAAAAAACTGCAGAAAAACTTGAAGTCGCTTACAAGGAGATCAAAGCAATCGCAGATAATGGAGGAACTTTTCTTTTTATTGGAACTAAGAAGCAAGCAAGTGAAGTTTGCAAAGAAGAAGCGATTCGTAGTAATAGTTACTATGTAACGGAAAGATGGTTAGGTGGAACACTTACTAACTTTAGAACAATCAGAAGAAGAGTAAAACGTTTAGAAGAAATTGAAACTATGGAACGTGATGGTGTGTTTGATGTACTTCCAAAAAAAGAAGTGATTGGACTAAGAAAAGAATATGAGAAATTAAATCGTGTATTATGTGGAATTCGCGAAATGAATAAACTTCCACAAGCGATTATTATAGTGGATCCTAAAAAGGAAACCAATGCTATTCGTGAAGCAAGAAAATTAAATATTCCTGTATTTGGACTTGTGGATACGAATTGTGATCCAGATGACGTTGACTTTGTAATACCTGCAAATGATGATGCTGTTCGTGCAGTCAAAGTAGTAGTAGGTGTTTTAAATAATGCAATATGTGAATCTCGTAACTTAGAGATGGTAGATTATATTACAGAAGAAGATAAAAGCAAAAAAGAAGCAAAAGAAGTCAACATGGATAGTGTAGTAGAAAAAATTGAACCTAAAGCAGAAGAAAAGAAAGAAGAACAACTTAAAGAAGAAAAAATAGAAGAAGTAGAAACTGAGAAAAAAGAGTATGCTTCTATGACTTTGGCAGAACTTAAAAATGTTGCTAAAGAACAAGGCTTAAAAGGATATTCTTCTATGAAAAAAGAAGAATTAATTGCAAATTTAAAATAAAAATAAAATGGAAAAGAGTTGAATGTTATGGAAGTTACAGCAGGTTTAGTAAAAGACTTACGTGAAAAAAGTGGTGCTGGAATGATGGATTGTAAAAAAGCACTATCTGAATGTAATGGTGATATTGATGCTGCTATGGATTATTTAAGAGAAAAAGGAATTGCCAAAGCCGAAAAAAAAGGAAGTCGTATTGCCGCAGAAGGTCTTGCTAATATATATGTAGAGGGGAATAAAGCCGTTATTTTAGAAGTAAATTCAGAAACTGATTTTGTTAGTAAAAATGAGGAATTTACAGGTATGATTGATACGATTGGTAAGGCTATTTTAAAAAGCAATGTAACCGATTTAGAAAGTGCATTGGAAGTTTCTACTGATGAAGATGGTACAGTGGGAGATTTAATTATTGCCAAAACCGCAAAAATTGGAGAAAAACTTTCTTTAAGAAGAATAGAAGTAATAGAGAAAAATAGTGATGAAGTATTCGGTGCCTACTTACATATGGGTGGTAAAATTGCTGTTTTAACAGTATTGAAAGGTGCAAATGAGGATGTTGCAAAAGATGTATCTATGCAAGCGGCTGCTATGAAACCAAGTTATGTATTTATTAGTGATGTACCACAAGAAGTTGTAAATCGTGAACGTGAAGTATTAAAAGAACAATCTATGAATGAAGGAAAACCTCAAGATATCGCAGAAAAAATGGTAGAGGGTAGAATTAAAAAGTTTTATAAAGAAATTTGTCTTGCAGAACAAGCCTTTATTAAAGATGGTGATATTAGTGTTAATACTTACGTAACTAATAATGGTGGAGAGATTTTAAAAATGATTCGTTATGAAGTTGGTGAAGGAATGGAAAAAAGAAATGATAACTTTGCTGAAGAAGTAATGAATCAAGTAAATGGAAACTAAGACATTTAAAAAAGTGTCTTTTTTCATGCTATACTTTATTTAGGGGGATTACTGTGACATATAAGATTGAATTAGCAAAAATAAAAGATTTGGACACTATTCATAAGTTAATTTATAATAGATGTTTATGGTTTTCAGAAAAGGGAGTTAAAGGGTGGAATGTGAAGTTTTATCCTAATAAATATACTCAAAATTATTTTGTAGAGCAAATGAAGATAAATAAGTTATTTGTTATTAAATTAGATAATATTGTTTGCGGAGCCATGCTTTTAAAAGAGGAAGATAAAGAGTATTGGAATAATGATGACTGCTCTTATTATATTCATCACTTAGTAACTGACAGTAATTTAAAAGGAATTGGAAAAAAATTAATAGAGTTTGCTAAGGGGCAATGTAAAGAAAATGATAAAAAATATTTAAGATTAGATTGCTATAAAGAAAGTGTTTTTCTTAATAAGTATTATAAAAATTTGGGTTTTCATAATGTTGGGAATGGAACAAAAGGAGATTATCATTATAATTTATGGGAGATGAAAATTTAATATGAATTCAAATAAAGAATCTGTATAAGAATTTGTTTGTTATAATGAAATAGAGAAGTAGTATCGTGTATGGAATTAGATAAAGCAATACAAAAAAGAAGAAGTACAAGAGAATTTGATAGTATTCCTGTTAGTAAAGATAATCTTAAAAAATTAATCGAAAGCGCAAGACTTGCTCCTTCTGCTGGAAATTGTTAGAATTGGTTTTTTGTGGTTCTAGAAGGCGACATTAAAAATAGGGTAGCAGGTATTATGGAAGAACAAATAAAAAATATGGAGATTACAATGGATGAAAGTGAAAATGTAACTCATGCTTATAATCCAACAAGCAGTGTTAAAGGAAGTATTAAAATCATAAGAGAAGCGCCTGTTTTTATTTTAGTATTTCGTAAATATAGTGAGGATTGGAAATATGGAGATTATTTATCAATTGGATGTGCAGTAGAACATATTTGTTTAAAAGCAACGGATTTAGGACTTGTAACAGGGCTTGCGATTGACTATTCTTCTGAGTATCTTTCTATCAAGACACAAAAAGAATTTAGAAGATATTATGGTATGTAAATAAACTTAAAAACAAAGTGAAAAACTTTGTTTTTTTTGTTATACTAAACGTAGTGATGGTTATGAAGTTTTTAAAAAATAAAAGAAATATAATAAAATTATTTATTTTTGTCGTTATGGTGTATTTATTTGCCTATTTAGGAACAAAGGAGTATAAAACAGAAGTGACAGATAATGTCCGTTTTTCAAATGAATATAAAGACATTTCTAAAAATAATTTATATGTGTATGCCAATGAAAATAAAATTTTGGATATTCTAAATGGAAAGTCTGGAATTTTGTTTATGGGGTTTCCTAGTAATATATGGAGTCATTATTATGCCGAGTATTTAAACGAAGTTGCTTTGCGTTATGAAATAAAAGAGATTTATTATTATAATTTTTCTAAAGATAGGCAAATGAATAATAATGTCTATAATACTATTGTAAATAAACTAAAAGAACATTTATCTTTCGATGACAATGGAAACATGGATTTGTCTGCTCCAACTGTGGTGATTGTAAAAAATGGAGAAATTCTTTATTTTGATGATGAAATTACCTATCTAAAAGGAGAAGTGAGTCCAGAAGAATATTTTACAGATTCTCGTAAAAATTTAATAAAAACAAACTTTGATATTGCAATAAAATCTTTTAAAGAGGGTGATTAGTGTGGAAGAAGAGAGTAGTAATTATTTAGGGTTTGGCTTGTTCTTCTTTCTTATTGTACTTATTATATTGCTTGGTTCTATATTTATATTTTTTAACGTTCGAAGTAAAAATACTGTTGCTTCTTATGAGGGAACTGAACAAATTAGTGATCAGTTAAAAAAAGATAAGGAAAAAGATTATATATATTTTAAAGAGGATGAAATTATTAGTGAGGCTCTAAATATTCTTTATAAGGTGCCAGTCATAAATTTAAAGAGTGAAGAAGCAAACGCTATTAATAACGAATTAAAGACGTATACAAGTGGGGTAAAGAATACTTTGCAAAAAGGGGATTTACAACAATGTTATGAAACAAGCGACATTTATAAAACCAATTATCTAGATTATGCTGTTTATTCTTATCAAGAATATGTAACTCTTTTAATAAGAGAATCTGAATATAATTGTGAAGTCGGTTTTTCTTCTACTAGTAAAGTCAAATCTTATACCTTTAATGTATTAAGTGGAAAAGTGTTAAGTTTTCAAGACTTACTGCAAAAGTATGATACTACTTTAACAAAAGTAGTAGAACAAATTCGAATAAAGTTGAATGAAGATCAAACCATTATAGAGGAAATACCAAATATTAAAATTGAAGAGACCATTAATCAATTGAAAGCCCAAGAAACCTATGTTCTTTATATTGATGAATTTGGAGATTTGTTATTAAATTATGTTGTAAAAACAAACAGTGTCGATTATAATGATACTATAATAATAAAATGATATAGAAAGTAGTGGGAAAATGAATATTGAACAAAAGATGGATAAAGCCATTTCGGCTTTAGAAAATAAATTGATAAACATTAGAGCAGGGAGAGCCAATCCTGCCATGTTAAATGGAATTATGGTTCCTTTTTATGGAACACCAACCCCTATTCAAAGTATGGCAAATATAACGGTTCCAGAAGCAAGACAACTTATGATTAAGCCTTTTGATAGAAATACTTTAAAAGATATTGAAAGAGCCATTAATGAAGCAAATATTGGAATTACTCCAACCAACAATGGAGAGATTATTATTTTAACAATTCCAGAACTGACAGAAGATAGAAGAAGAGAGTATGTTAAAGAAGCAAAAGAGGTAGCAGAAGAGGCAAGAGTGGCACTAAGAAATATTCGTCAGGAAGAAAATAATGCAATAAAAAAAGAAGAGTATCCAGAAGATGAAGAAAAAAGATTATTAGAAGAGGTGCAAGAAGCCATTAATAAATATAACAAAATAATTGATGAAAAATTAAAAGAAAAAGAGCAAGAACTAATGACTGTCTAGTTCTTTTTTCTTGGGGATGTGTTATGATAAATGATGAGAGAGAGAAAGAAAGGAAATAAAAAAATGAAAACAATAGATATTGATAAAATGGTTATTTTTATTATGAAGAAGTATGCAGAAAGTCCCTTAGATTGTTTTGATATTTGGTTGATTAAAAAACTTACTAAAACAAAGATTGATTCTACATTTGAATGGATTACGTTAAATGCTATTGCTTCTAATTATTATAATTATTATATGAGTGCACAAATTGAGTCTTATGATAAAGAACATCACGCTAACGTTATATTAGAGTGTCTAGAAAATTTTGATGATTTTGTTTCGAAAATGTCTCTTGTTCGGGGGGGGGAGGGCATTGTAGAAGATTGGTATAAAGAAATGGAAACTTGCAAAGAAGAAATAAAGGACTCTTTAAAAAAATTTTTGCTAAATCAAGATAGACAATATTATGATGATGCAATATCGAAAATAAATTTTTATCTAGAAAAACATCAGATGGATTATGGGGAATGGAAAAGTGAGATTGACAAGTATCTAAGTGGTATGAAGAAAAGTCGTATTTTGATTGGTTTTCTTTTGGCTTGCGGGTTATTTTTTGGATTACAGTTTTGTGTCTATCATGAAATAAAAAACCAAAATATTTTAGAATATCAAGAAGAGTATGAAGAAACTTCGTTAGAGGAAGAGGTGAATAATGCCCTTCTATTGATTAGAAAAAAATAAAAAAGAGGTGTTACTAATGTCTTTTGAGATAACAACTGAAGAAGAATATATTGCCCTCGTTACCTGTGTTTCTTTATATGTTATGTATAAACAAATTACTTTTGAAAAAACAGATATAGAAAAAGAAGAAATGATGACTTTCTGCGATTTGTATGAAATAAAGTTAAGAAAAGTAGAACAATTTTTACGTAAGAAAAAGAAAATGAAAAAGCCCATTTTATTGAGTTTACAAGTAGCAATGCATGTTGGAATTTTGATTCAAAAAAAATTAAGAGATAATCGGTTTGATTTAGGACAAAATGTAGTAATTGCTTATTGCCAAGAGTATCAAGATGTCTATACAGATTGGCTAAATGCTATTCAAGAATATGAAAAAAAGCATACAATCGGTTTAGAAGAAATAGAGGAAAATCGTTGTTCTAAAATTCCTTATATTCTTTTAGTATTAGGGTTTATTGGTATATCTACTTATTTGGCGATGAAAGGATTTAATTGTGATTTTATTAAGTCCATTTATGAAAAAGAGGAGAGAATCCTAAAGTATGGGGATACATCTTTTGAAGACATGGAGGTAGAAATGATTTTAGCAAGAAAACTTTAAAATAAACTAGGGTTATTTCTTGCCAAATCTTGTCGTTTAGTGCTATAATCATTATAGTTAAGCGAAAGGAGGGATTATATGACAAAAGTAGTGGTAAATGGTAACTTGGAAAAAGCGATGAAAACATGGAAAATGAAAGTTGCTAAAAGTGGTGTCCCTTCTGAAATTAAGAAAAAGAAACACTATACGAAACCTGGTGTAAAGAAAAGAGAAGAGAAAAAAGAAATGATACGTAATGCTCGTAAGCATAAAAATTATTAATAGGTGATTGTATATGTTTGGAAAAATAAATGAAGACTTAAAAGTCAGTATGAAAGAACAAGATAAATTTTCTTTGGGGGTACTTCGTATGCTTAAAAGTGCTTTACAGTTAGAAAGTATTAATAAAAAAGAAGATTTACAGGATGATGAAGTAATTTCTGTAATTAAAAAACAGGTAAAAATGCGTATGGATTCTATTACAGAGTTTGAAAAATTTGATAAGCGTGATGAGATTGATACTTTAGAAAAAGAAATTGCATTATTGAAAAAGTACTTGCCTGAAGAAATGTCTTTAGAAGAAGTGGATAGACATATTGAAGAAGTGTTTACAAAAATAAATCCAACAAGTATGAAAGATATGGGTACTATTATGAAAGAGTTACAGAGCATTGCGTCTCGCACAGATATGAGTGTAGTATCTAAAAAGGTAAAAGATAAAATAATGGGTCTCTAGTATGGAGGTTCTAAATATAGGAGGTTTTGGATGAACAAAATAGAAAAAATTGAATGTACACGACAATTAGTTGATAGAAAAAAGAAATTAGAACTAGAATTAGCAGATTTAAAAGAAAAAATGTTTCAAAATCAAAGTGAATGTGAGCATGTTAGTGTCATTATGAAGGCAATTGATTCTTTTCCTGCTTATGGCTGTGTGTATCGTTGTTTATTTTGTGGTTGCTATTTGTCAAATGTAACTGAATTTTATGTTGATGCTAGGAATTATTTAACAGAAACTTATGACTATAGAGATAAAGTACAATGTGAAGAAAAATTTGATATATTTCAAACAAAGGCTTTAGAAATATTAAATGAGAATCCAAATATGTCTATAGATGAGTTTGTTAATATTATGAATAATTTTCTAGCAGAAGAAAAGACAGAAAATGTACAAAAACGTATTTTAACAAGTGATAATCTTGATAATCCTTTTTATCAAAATACTTTCTTTTAGAACAAGTCTCTAATTTTAGAGGCTTTTTTATTTGCTATTCAATTCATCGGGTATTAAAATCGACAAATAATGGATGATTTCTTCTTTGGTATATTTTTTATTATCTTTAAGCCAAAAGGTACCAAGACTTACTACGGCGCCTAAATAGAATTTAGCAATTATATTTTCGGGAACTGTTTGGCCTTCTAAGGTGTCATCTTTACTAATGTGACTTATGATATCTTGATCTATTACATCATATAGAATATCCATGGTAATACTATTACGATTGTTAATCATTATACTTAAGTATTCCTCTCTTCGTTTTTCTATGTGGTTTAAAAATAATTTAATCATTTCTAAATAGTATTCTTTAGTATTGGATATGTTGTTGTTTTTCTCTAACTCTTCAGTTAGAGATTTTTTTAAATTTTTAATACAATCCGCAAGTAATTCGTATTTATCTGTATAATGAGCATAAAAAGTAGAACGATTAATAAGGGCTTGATTACAAATATCGGAGACTTTAATTTCTTCAAATGTTTTTTCTTTCATAAGACTTAGTAATGCGTCGTATAAAGTATTTCGTGTCTTTATGACTCTTAAATCGTTTTTATTCATGGTATCACCTAAAATTATTATACACTCTTTTCAACTCAAGTAAAGATATCCTACACAATGTTGTTTATTTATACATACGTTTTTATAAAAATGTAAAGATATCCAACACTTTTTCTTTTTTGTAGGTGCAATTTTTAAAAGTTTCGAATAAAATGAGTAAACGAATGGAGGTATTATGAAAAAATTAGCAGAGCATATATGTAAAAATAAAAATAAAATATTGATTGTTTCTTTAATTTTAATGGTAATTTCATTTATTGGAATGAAACTTACAAAAATCAATTATGATATTTTGGTTTATCTACCTGAAGAGATTGAGACAGTAAAGGGACAAAACATTTTAACGGATGAGTTTGGTATGGGAGCATATACAGTTGTCCTTGCCGAAAATTTACCAAGTAAGGATATATTGGCCTTAGAAGAAAAATTTAAAAATATAGATGGGGTAAGTAAGGTTGTTTCCATCTATGATGTTTTGGGAACCAATATACCAATGGATTTTCTGCCAAGTGAAGTAGCAGAAAAAATACATAAAGAAAATACAGACTTGTTATTCGTAACGTTTGAAGAATCAACCTCTTCTTTAAGTACTATTGAGGCAATTCGTGAGATGAAAGAAATTGCAAGTAATTCTATGCATATTAGTGGCATGAGTGCAATGGTTTTGGATACGATGGATTTATCCGAAAGTGAAATTGCAATCTATATTGTCATAGCAGTGGCATTATGTTTGCTTGTTTTAGAACTATCTTTGGATTCTTATTTTGTACCAATCTTACTTTTATTAAATATAGGGATTTCTATTTTGTTCAATTTAGGTTCTAATGTTTTACTTGGTGAAATTTCTTATATTACGAAAGCCTTAGTAGCCGTATTACAATTAGGGGTTACGACAGATTTTTCTATTTTTTTGTACCATGCATATGAAAATAAGAAAAAAAGTGGATTCTCTAATCAAGAGGCGATGCGTGATGCTATAGGAGAGACATTCACTTCTGTTGCTGGAAGTTCCTTGACAACGATTGCAGGATTTTTAGTATTAATCACGATGAACTTGACTTTAGGGCGGGACTTAGGCTTAGTTATGGCTAAAGGGGTATTTTTAGGAGTTGTATGTGTTTTAACTGTATTTCCAAGTTTACTATTATTCTTTGATAAGGCAATAGAAAAAACAAAACATAAAGAATTAAAAATCAACTTTAAACCATTAAATGAATTTGTAGTACGTCATCATAAAATTATATTTGTTATCTTCTTAATTCTGTTTATTCCTACGTATCTAGCAAATTCTAAAGTAGATGTGTACTATAAAATGGATAAAAGTTTACCAGATACTTTAGATAGTAGTGTAGCAAATCAAGAGTTAAAAGAAAAATTTAATATCGTTTCTCCAGAAATAATTTTATATAACAAAGATATGAAAATAGAAGATGTAGAGAATATGGTAAATAGGATAGAAAACATGGAAGGAATTGATTTTGTTTTATCTTTTTCTAAATTAGAACGTCTAGGAGTAACAAAAGATATTTTACCAAGTGATTTAGTAAGTGTATTTGAAAGTGGTAATTACAAAATGATGTTAGTTAGTTCCTTATACGAAATTGCTAGTGATGAATTAAATGAACAAGTAAGTTTAGTAAATGCTATTATTCATGAATATGATCGTGATGCTATACTTGCAGGAGAAGGACCACTTTTGAAGGATTTGGTTACAATAAGTGATGAAGACTTTCGTAATGTAAATACTTCATCTATTGTTTGTATTTTAGTGATTATGCTATTTGTGTTGCAATCCTTTAGTTTGCCTGTCTTATTAATATTAAGCATAGAATTTGCCATTTTCTTAAATATGTCTGTTTCTTATTTTAATGGAGTAGTATTACCATTTGTAGCCCCGATTGTTTTAGGAACTATCCAGTTAGGAGCCACTATTGATTATGCCATTTTAATGACTACAAATTATATGAAACAAAGACACAAAGGATTGGATAAACAATCTGCTGTATTGAAAACGATGGAATATTGTAGTAATTCAATATTTGTAAGTGGCATGTGTTTTTTTGCAGCGACATTTGGAGTTGGGGTATATTCTGAACTGGAAATGGTTGGAACTTTATGTTCGCTTATTTCAAGAGGAGCCATTATTAGCATGGCAGTCGTTATTATGGTATTACCCTCTATCTTGCTCATTTTTGATAAACTTATTTTAAAAACATCAAAATCGAAAGGAAGTAATAATATGAAAAAGAAAAAAATGAAAAAAGTTGCAACAGCAATGGTTGCTAGTATGCTATTTCTTACACCCTGTCAGGTACTTGCATTATCAAAAGAAGAAACTGTTTATGCCAAATTAAATACGAATGGAAGTGTTCAAAATATTTTGGTAAATGAACACTTAATCAATACAGAAGAAAAGGAGATTATAAAGGATTATTCTGATTTAGAACATATTATCAATACTCATAGTAATCATACTTATGAAAGAAATGATAAGTTATTAACGTGGCAAAGTAATGGAAATAGTATTTTTTATCAAGGTAAAACCGATAAGGAATTGCCAATAGAAGTTAGTATTACTTATCAATTAGACGGACAATCTATTTCATTAGAGGATTTGATTGGAAAAAGCGGACATGTTTCCATTAAAATCAAGTATAAAAATAAGAGTAAATTTGTTGTAAAAATAAGTGGAAAGAATGAAACAATTTATACGCCATTTACGATTATTACGGGAACAACACTGTCAAATGAAGGAAATAAAAATATTACAGTTTCTAATGGAAAAATGGTAGACAATGGTAGTCAATCCATTTTAGTAGGAATTAGTACTCCAGGATTATATGAAAGTTTGGGTTTTAGTGAACTGAAAACTTTAGATACTTTTGAAATAACTTTTGATACAGAGAAATTTGAACTTCCAACTATTTATTCTATGGCAACACCAAAATTACTTGAGGAAGTGGATTTAAAAATATTTGATAAAATGGATGAGTTAGTAAAAAACGTAAATACTCTACAAACTTCTATTAATAAAATTGAAGATGGTTCTAAAGATTTATTAAGTGGAATGAAAACATTAAGTAGTGGTAGTAAAGAACTTGCTCGTGGAGTAAATAGTGTTTATAAAAATTTAGAAGAAATTAAAAAAGGAACTATCACTGTAAATGATGGAGTCTCTAAAATGATTGCAACTTTAGAGGACGCTAAAAAACAAATGGCAACCAGTTCTCAATTGCAAACCATTACAACTTATTTACAAAGTATAAATTTTACACCTCAAAATCAACAAGATGTAATGATTCTAGGGTTATATAAACAAGTAACAGATACCTCAACTATAGATACTTTAATTAAAAGTTTAAAACAATTACAAACAGGAACAAAGGGGTTAGTAAGCGGTACAACTGCTCTTACAAATGGCGTTGCCACTTTAAATAAAGAAACGAAAAAACTTGTAAGTGGTGTAAATGAATTAAAAACTGGCGCTAGTACTTTAAATAAAGGAATTCATACCTTTAATAAAAATGGAATTCAAAAATTATCTAGTATGGCAAAACAAATGAATAGAACAAGTAATAAATTAGAGTCTGTTATAAAACTAGGAAATCAATACAAGATGTTTGGTGGAGATAATAAAAAAATAGAAGGGAATACCAAATTTGTACTTATAGTTGATAGTGTTAAAATTCCAAAAGAAGAACAAAAGAAAATTAATGAAGAAGAAAAAACTACATTTATTACTAGAATTAGAAATTTATTTAAGTAAATTGAGAAAAAAGAGGAACAAGTCTTTTTTCTTTTTTTAAAAGGTTTGAAATAGATGTAAAGTAAAAACTTATTAAAGAGTAAATTGTTGAAAGTATGTTATACTAAAAATGAAATCATAAGGAGGAAAAGAATGGATTTAAAAAAACTATTTGGATATGAAAAAAAATGTGTGGTCATTACAGGAGCCGCATCTGGGATGAGCCGTTCTGCAACGGAACTTTTATTAAATTTAGGAGCAAATGTTTATGCAATTGATAAAAATCCTATTGATTTGCCAGTTACAGAAGCATTCGAAGTAGATTTAAGTCAAAAAGAAGAAATTGATAAAGTTATTTCTAAATTGCCAGAAAGAATAGATGCTTTATTTTTGTGTCATGGAATTGCGGCTTTTCCAGGACAGGAATTATTAGTACAAAAGGTGAATTTTTACAGTCAAAAATATATGACAGAACAACTTTTAGAAAGAATTGTAGATCATGGTTCTGTTACTTTTATTTCCTCTGTTGGAGGATTTGGATGGCAATCTGTTTATAAAGAGGCAGTAGAACTTATTAATTTACCAACTTGGGAAGAGGCCATCAAGTGGTATGAAAATCATCCTAAACTTATTGAAAGTGCGTATGTATTTGCTAAACAATGTTTGGAATCTTATGTTACTTATAAATGTATGAGTCATGAATTTATTGATAGAAAAATTCGAATTAATGCGATTAATCCAGGAGATACTACTACTGGATTGACTGCCGATTTTAATAAATCAACAAGTCCAAATGGGGATGAATTTGAAGGAGAAGAAATGATTTCCAATATTTTCTTGAAGAGTTGGAATGGCTATGCAGCAAGTCCTGAAGATATGGGTTATCCTATGGTAGTAATTGGAAGTGCTATTTGCTCTTATATGTCTGGTCAATTAATTTATATTGATTACGGACTTACTTCTTCTTGGACAAGTGCAGCCTTGTTAACTGAAAGCCAAAAATCAGTAGAAGAAATAACACAAGAAACAAATAATTGAACATAGATAAAAAAATATGATATGATAAATAATAGATGGAGGAAAGAAAATGAAAAAAGAAGAAATAAAGAAAAA
>CANOWY010000002.1 GCA_947571135.1 uncultured Mycoplasmatota bacterium | reverse complement strand
TCCACTAAAATATCCAATATTTTGAATTTTAACTAGCACAACGCGTTAATTAATAAAGTTTTACTTATTCAACCTCAGATATTTCTTAAAAATAAAAGACTTCAAAACAAAGTTCAGTGTAATCCCTATCAACTGTTTCTAAAGCAAGATATTTAGTCGTATATACATAAGAAACTGTTACGATTCCAGTATTTGAATCATATTGATCTACATGAGTATAATTACCATAAAGCCAGCCATAACCATTCCCACTACCAACTTTCAACTGAAATTTCATATACGAAACAAAATGGTCTACAGTAAAATATTCATAACCTTCTACATCAGAAAAATCAAATGTTAAAGTACGCTTATATTCTTCAGTACCACTAACAGGACTTTTATACAAAGAAATAGGATTTGATTTCAACACTCTTTTCTTTCACTGGCAGAAGTAAACTTCACATCACATTTTGTTTTAGTAACAAAGCTAGTTACAGATACACTCCACTTACTATAGTCCCAACTTCCTTTTGCTCCTTTATCACAAGATACATCTACTAAATAATTTCCTTTCTCAGGAATACTTTCTACTCTTTCATTATCTATACATACACTTAGTTGAATATCTCCTTCTTTAAATTCTGGGATTTTACCTTTTAAAACATTAAATTCTTTCTTTTCTTCATAAAACGCATAGGTTTTATATAACGTAATACAACCTATTAATAATAATAATACAACTAAACTCCCTATAACTATTTTCTTTTGTTTTTTATTTTTAGTAAACTGTTTTAATCCTCCTGGGTCCTTACTTAATATACCCCACCCCCAGAAGTTTTCTGGTTGGAAGAATTTTTATTTTCTTTTTCATTTTTCATATCCTCCTCTATATTTTATTAGAGTATACTACAAATAAATGGCAAGAGTAAATAAAGAAAAAACAATACTCTTGAAAAGTAATTAAATTGAAGTTATAATAAATTCTCGTAAATGAGGGAAGCAACATGTATATAAAAAATTTAACTAAACAAGAATTTGAATCATTTGTCGAAAACAACATATTAGGAAATTATTACCAAACATATGAATATGCTTTAGTAATGAGCCAAAATGAATTTGCTTTTGAATTTGTAGGACTCATAGATGAATATAAAAATATACGTGGTGCCTCTTTAATATTAATAAAAAAATTAACCTCCTTTTTTAAATATGGATATGCCCCAAAAGGATTTATTATAGACTATTTTAACCCTGAACTTTTAAAAATATTTACTGAAAAAATTATTGAATTTTACCAAAAAAAACTTGTATTTATTAAAATAAACCCTGAAATTGCGGTTGCTGAAATCAATACAAAAACTTTTGAAAAAACGTACAATCAAAATATAGAAATAAAAAACAATTTAATAAATTTAGGCTATATAAAACTAAAAGATAACTTATATTTTGAATCCCTAATACCTAGATATAACGGAATAATAAACTTAAAAAAGTTTTTTTTAGACAACTTAGAAAAAAACACACGTAATAAAATTAAAAGAGGCATAAAAAAAGGATTAACTTTAGAAGTTGGCGATTACGGCGGAATAGATATTTTATATAACTTTATAAAGAAAAAAGGAACTGAAGAATCTTTATACTACAAAAAATATTATAAAATAAGCAATGACTTTCATAACATGGATTTACTTCTAGTAAGTATAGACACAGATGAATTTTTATATCAAGCAAAAACAATCTACGAAGAAGAATTAAAAAGAAACGATTTTTTAACTAAAGAATTAGCCAAAAATAATACTATAAAAAATTCAAATATTAAAATGCATGCAGATAAAAAATTACTGGCATACAAAAATGATTGGTTAGATGCTCAAAATCTTAGCAAAAAGGGGAAAAAAATATATATTGCTGGAGCCATAATCATTAAATATAAAAATCGAATTACTCTTGCTATAAGTGGATATGATCCAAAATATAAAAGATTTAATCCGAATTATTTTTTACATTACAAAATATTAGAATTATATAAAAAATATTATACCTTTGCAGATTTAAACGGAATGACAGGAGATTTCTCTAAAGATAATCCTTATTATGGATTAAATAAATTTAAATTAGGATTTAAACCAAAAGTATATGAATTTATTGGAGAATATGATTTAGTAATCAACCATCGCATTTATAATTTTTTATCAAAAAGAGGAATTTTAGCCAAAATATTCAATAAAAAAAATATAAAAAAATACTAATTTTTGAAGTTGTAAGATAAATGTAGACATAAAAAAAGTGTCTGCATTTTTTGCTATAATAAAATAAAGGAGAGGGTTCAGTTGTAATATTCAAGAAATAAAACAAAAAGAATTTGAAACCGTAGAAATATTGAGTAAATATTTTTCTATTAAGTCTTTATGTGAGGTAATGAATATATCAAGAAGTGGATATTATAAATGGTTAAAAACAAAAGATGTTTTAAATAGATATGAAATAAATCGAAGAGATTTAGAAGAATTAATTAGAGATATTCATCAAAAGAAACCAAGTTATGGATATCGTAGAATAAATGCAATAATTCGTAGAAAAACAGGATGGTATGTATCAGATAATCTAATACATAAAGTATGTAAGATATTAAAGATAAGAAGTAAAACTAAACATTATAAAAAATATACAAAGGGAGAAGAATTAATCAAATATCCAAATTTGATTAATGGTAATTGGAAAACTACTAGACCATTAGAAAAAGTTGTAACAGATACTACTGTGATTTCATTTAAAAATCAAAGATATGATTGGATATATTATATTGATGTTTTTAATGATGAAATAATAGATTCTAATGTTAAACCATTCTTGCACTTTAGTAATCCAATAAATCACAAATTAACTTTAGAAAGTATGCTAGAAAATAAAATAAAAAGAGGATATAAATCTCAAGATACGATTATGCATAGCGATCAAGGAATCATATACTCATCAATTGCACTTTCTCAAGTACACAAAGATTATACCATAACTAGATCGATGTCGAGAATAGGAACTCCAACAGATAATCCGATAATTGAATCTAAAAACGGGATGGTTAAAGAAAGAAATGTATATTGATTTTAATCAAAATGATTATGTAACTGTTGAAGAATATATTAATGCTATTATTGATAATCATAATAATTATCGACCAAGTTATGTCCTAAATTATAAAACCCCAATTGAGTATAGAACTCAACTAGGGTTTCAATAATACTTTTTTAGTGTCTACTTTTTATTGACAACTTCAAAAACTAGCACTTTTTTAATTACCATATACCTCTAAATGACAAGCATTTTCACGAGTTTCATAAAATAAATCTTTTAACTCAATTATTTTAGCATGAACATTTTGTATTACTTCTTTATAATTACTATTTTCATGCAAAGTAAGAATAGAGATTGCATAAGGATGTTCTTCTAAACTTAATCCTATATCATGATAGTAATAAGGATCGCACGCCCCATATTTATGGTATATTTTTACTATTTCTGTATTAAAAGAATTCCTTTCATTATTATCCATAATTTCTTTTAAAAATGGCCCATATTCTTCATTTTCTGTGATAACTTTATATGCTTCTTTAAGATACATATTTGTATCCTCTGCTGTTTGATTTCCAAATTTATCTGAACCAGTCATAATAACCTTTCCACCCAAACTTTGTCCATATGCTTTCAAATTTTCACGACCAATATAATCATAAAGCATCATATGAGCAGAATTATCACTTACAGAAATAGCATGAGTAATAAGTTCCCTAAGAGTCACTTTATCTCCATAGTTATGTTTAGCAAGTCCACTACTAAACGACTTTTTGTATGAAGCATTATATGTAATAGTTTCAGTATCTAAATTAATTTCACCTAAAGTTGCTTTATGAATTAAATATAAGGCATCTACAAGTTTTATTAAACTGGCACCATAATAAACAGTAGATGGATTATAAGTATAAGTAAAACCTGTTACTATATCTTCATAATAAACCGAAGTCTTATAATTATTCTTAACAATTAAATTATTCACTTCTTGCTTTTTATTCTGGAGTTCATCTGTCAATTCCGCTTCTGTATAAGACCTTGCAAGACAATCATTATACTTTATTTCTTGTTCTTTCTTTATTCTTTCCTCTTCTTCTTTTTGTTTATTTCTTAATAGTAATACTCGAAAATTCTCTTGTTCTCGAATATAATGAACACCGTAATAAATTCCTAGACTAATTAAGAGTAATACCAAAAAGAAAGGTGTTGCTTTTAAATGTTTTTTCTTTTTACGTTTTGTCATACGAATCACCTACAACTATTTTACTTATTCATAATATCATATTTTAACCAAAAGAAAAAGCAGAAGAAAACTTCCACTTTTATTGGTTTACTGATTATTCAATAATTTCAGAAACTACACCAGCACCAACGGTACGTCCACCTTCACGGATAGAGAATTTTGTACCGTTTTCAAGAGCAACTGGAGCAATTAATTCTACTGTCATATCAACATTATCACCAGGCATTACCATTTCAACTCCACTTGGAAGTTCAATAACACCAGTAACATCTGTTGTACGGAAATAGAATTGAGGTCTGTAGTTTGAGAAGAATGGAGTATGACGTCCGCCTTCTTCTTTGCTTAATACATAAACACTAGCTTTAAACTTATGATGTGGAGTAACACTTCCAGGTTTAGCTAGAACTTGACCACGTTCTACTTCATCACGAGCAGTACCACGTAGAAGAACTCCTGCGTTATCTCCTGCTTGAGCAAAGTCTAATTGTTTTCTGAACATTTCAATTCCTGTACAAACAGTTTTTGCTGTATCTCTAAGACCAACGATTTCAACTTCATCATTAAGATTTAATTGTCCACGTTCAACACGACCAGTAACAACTGTACCACGTCCTGAAATTGTGAATACATCTTCAATACTCATTAGGAATGGTTTATCCGTATCACGAACTGGTGAATCAATATAATCATCAACAGCAGCCATTAAGTCACGAATAGCTTGAGCATTTGCTTCATCACCTTCAAGAGCCTTAAGAGCAGATCCACGGACGATAGGACATTCTGAATCGAAATTATATTCTCCTAATAATTCTCTAATTTCCATTTCTACTAAATCTAATAATTCTGGATCATCTACTTGATCACATTTATTCATGAAAACAACAATTTTAGGCACACCAACTTGACGAGATAACAAGATATGTTCTCTAGTTTGTGGCATTGGTCCATCTGCAGCAGATACTACAAGGATAGCACCATCCATTTGAGCAGCACCAGTAATCATGTTTTTAACATAGTCAGCATGTCCTGGACAATCTACGTGAGCATAATGACGTTTTTCAGTTTCATACTCAACGTGAGCAGTATTAATAGTAATACCTCTTTCTCTTTCTTCTGGTGCTTTGTCGATATCAGCATAATCAACAAAGTTTCCAAAGTATTTTGTAATTGCAGCAGTTAATGTTGTTTTACCATGGTCAACGTGTCCAATAGTACCAATATTAACGTGTTCTTTAGAACGATCATATTTTTCTTTTGCCATCGTTTTTTCTCCTTTCAATTTACTATTCTATTTTATCTAATGCTTGAATGTTTTTCAAGTATTATTTTTAGTTAACGCTGTTTTTCTTTATGATTTCTTCAGCAATTGATTTTGGAACTTCTTCATAGTGATCTTTTTCCATTTGGAAGTTTCCACGACCTTGGGTATTACTTCGAAGATCTGTTGCATAACCAAACATTTCAGAAAGTGGTACCATTGCAATAATTCTTAAAGTATTACCAATAGATTCTTGTCCCATAGGACGTCCTCTACGACTTGTAAGGTCTCCCATTACATTACCCATATATTCTTCTGGAACGTCTACAACCACTTTCATGATTGGTTCTAGAAGAACTGGTTTACATTTATTCTTTGCTTCTTTTAAAGCCATAGATGCAGCAATCTTAAATGCCATTTCACTTGAATCGACATCATGGTAAGATCCATCAAATAACGTTGCTTTAACATCTACTAGTGGATAACCTGCAAGTATTCCTCCAGCCATTGCTTCTTGTAATCCCTTATCGGTTACTGGAATATATTCACGAGGAACAACTCCACCAACGATTGCATCCACAAATTCATATCCTTTTTCAGGATTTGGTTCAAATTTAACCCAAACATGTCCATATTGTCCACGTCCACCTGATTGTTTAATGTACTTACCTTCACATTCACCATCCTGCGTAATGGTTTCACGATAAGCAACTTGTGGTCTACCTTTGTTACATTCAACATTAAATTCACGTTTCATACGATCCACGATAATGTCTAAGTGTAATTCTCCCATTCCTGAAAGAACAGTTTGACCTGTCTCAGTATCCGTTTTAACACGAAGTGTTGGATCTTCTTCAACTAGTTTTGCAATCGCAATTGCCATTTTGTCTTGATCATTTTTGCTTTTTGGTTCAATTGCAATGTCAATAACTGGTTCTGGAAATTCCATACCTTTCATGATACAGAAGTTCTTTTCATCACATAATGTATCAGCAGTTGTTGTATTTTTAAGTCCTACAGCAGCAGCAATTTCTCCAGCATATACTTCTGTAATTTCTTTTCTTTGATTTGCATGCATTTGAAGTATTCGTCCAATACGTTCTTTTTCACCCTTTGTTGAATTTAGAACATAAGAACCACTTTTTAGTACTCCAGAATACACACGGAAGAAAGAAAGTCTTCCAACAAATGGATCTGTCATGATTTTAAATGCAAGTGCTGTAAATGGTTCAGAATCACTTGGGTGACGTTTTACGTCGTTTCCAGACTTATCGGTACAATCAATTGCTTCAACATCCGTTGGTGCAGGTAAATAATCAATAACAGCATCAAGCATTAATTTAATACCTTTATTTCCTAAAGCAGTAGCACATAATACTGGGAAGAATTGTACAGACAATGTAGCACGTCTAATAGCAGCCTTTAAAACATCTACTGTAATTTCTTGTCCATCAAGATAAACCATCATAAGTTCTTCATCCGCATCAGCAACAGCTTCAATTAAAATATTTCTATATTCTTCTACTTTATCTTTCATATCAGTAGGAATTTCAATTTCAATTGGTTCTTCTGCTTCTTTACCGTCATATTGATATGCTTTTCTTGTAACTAAATCAATAATTCCATTAAATTCGCTTTCTGCCCCAATAGGAAGTTGAATAGCAGCAGCATTTGCGCCAAGTCTATCTTTAATAGTTCCTAAACTAAAGTAGAAATCTGCTCCCAATTTGTCCATTTTATTTGCACAAATCATTCTTGGAACTTTATATTCATTTGCTTGTCTCCAAACTGTTTCTGTTTGAGGTTCAACACCCGCTTGAGCATCAATTAAGGCAACGGCTCCATCAAGTACTCTTAAACTTCTTTGAACTTCAATTGTAAAGTCTACGTGTCCTGGAGTATCAATAATATTCAAACGATATCCTTTCCAATGTGCAGTAGTTGCTGCACTAGTAATTGTAATACCTCTTTCTTTTTCTTGATCCATCCAGTCCATTTGAGATTCTCCATCATGAGTCTCTCCAATTTTATGAGTAATTCCTGTATGGAATAAAACTCTTTCTGTAGTAGTTGTTTTACCAGCGTCGATATGAGCCATAATCCCAAAATTTCTTAATTTATCAATAGAAACATCTCTTGCCATAAATTCCTCCTACCATCTATAGTGAGCAAATGCTTTATTTGCTTCAGCCATCTTGTGAGTATCCTCACGTTTTTTAACAGCGCCACCAGTTCCTTCAGCAGCATCCATAAGTTCCTGTGCTAAATTGATAGCCATTCCCTTACCATTTCTTAATTTTGCATAATTAACAATCCAACGTAACGCTAGTGTTTGACTTTTTTCATCACTTACTTCAACTGGTACTTGATAATTAGAACCACCCACACGACGAGATTTAACTTCAAGCGCAGGTTTTACATTTTCAAGTGCTGCATTATAAACATCCATTGGCTCTTTACCAGTTTTTTCTTTTATAATATCAAATGCTTCATAAAGAATTTTTTGTGCAGTACCTTTTTTTCCATCTTGCATAATTTGATTTACAAGTTTTGTAACTACTTTCGAATTATACACTGGATCTGGTAATACATCTCTTTTAATCGCTCTTCTTTTACGCATTTTTATCTCCTCCTTTATCTAAATTTTATTTCTTTGGTTTTTTTGTTCCGTATTTACTACGACCTTGTTGTCTATTTTGAACTCCTTGTGTATCAAGCGTTCCACGTACAATGTGATAACGAACACCGATTAAGTCTTTAACACGTCCACCACGTACTAATACAACACTATGTTCTTGTAAGTTATGTCCTTCTCCAGGTATATAAGCATCGATTTCTTTACCATTAGAAAGTCTAACACGTGCATATTTACGTAATGCTGAGTTTGGTTTCTTAGGTGTTTTTGTTCCTACACGAGTACAAACCCCTCTTTTTTGTGGACTATTTTGTTCAGTTTGCTTTCTCTCAAGTGTATTAAATCCTACATTTAAAACTGGGCTTTTACTCTTTTTAGTTTTCTTCTTTCTTTTATTAGTAACTAATTGATTAATTGTAGACATATTGTCCTCCTTTCATTAACACACATCCCGGTGTATCAAATATTTGATTAAATTAAGTTCTATCTAAATAGAACCTTCTTTAAAACCATGCTTACTATATCATTGTTATTATATGAAAGTCAAGAAAAAGTATGACAAAAATCACACTTTAATTCTCATACCCTTTTGTTTTATAATCCTTACAAGATACGTATCCCTTATAGTCAAATACTGTACCTTTTTTTTGAATAATAGCATATCCGTTACAATTTTCTCCATCGTGTTCTAAAGAATCAAGTGCTCCATACTCAATCATTTCTTCTGCAGTTACTTTTACTGTTTCTCCATTCTGTGGATATAAAAATTTAGCATCAGCATATTTTTTTTCTGCTTCAACTAACTTTTCCTCTAAATTTTTATAAACATTTGTTTTGTTTTTATAAAGAAAACCAAATACCGTTAGCAATATAAATATTAGGACAACTATAACTCCCCATACCATATACACATTTTTTATTTTATTCATTCACTAATCACCCATTCTCCAATGTTGAAAATCTTTAGTAGTATAATCTTGACACGTAATAAATGCCTCCGAATATAAAGAAGTATCTTTATTTTTCCGAATCAAAGCATATCCTTTACAACTGTCCTTTTCTGACGTAATTAAATCCTCATCATCAATTATGGCATATTCAATCAAATTATCTGTTGTAATGGTAATCGTTCCATTCCCAACTTCGTTATCATAATATTCTTCTATATAAGCCAAGGACCCAACCGAAATATTTCGTTCTATTGTTGCATAAGTCACTTTTCCAGTTATACTTTCTTTAAAAGAATCTCCAAATTGTTTTTGTAGCTGCATTGCAAAAAACACAACAAAGAAAAATGCGATTAATAGAACAGAACAACATAAAATCATTTGATTAATACTCCAACCATGGTTACTTAATTTCATAAAAATCACCAACTAGTCCCCTATTATATAATAGGTATATGAAATTAGCAAATTTTTATTCACATTGTCTTTCTTTAATAAAGAAAGGACCAAACTCAGTTGCTTTAAGACACTCACGGTCATAACGAATCATTTTATATCCCAAACCATTACAAATATAATTTGAGCCATCTTTATACTCAATTGTTTCATTGGATAAACAAAATAACGGATCATTTCCATCTCTAACTCTAAAATAATCTGTAAACACCATAACAATCCATACAAACAATACAATCAACACAGCAATTTTCAAAATTGTCATTAATGTCTTTTTCATAATCCTCACCTAGTATAATTATACAAAAATTAAATTCGAAATTCAATATCTTTATGACTTAAAAGGTCTGAACTAACCCATGTAAGTAATTTTGGCATATCCATTACCAATTTTTGCTATCTCACTCATCGGTTCATTACTAACATTTAAAACACTTATAGTCTTCGTAGTTTCTTCTTCACTTTCTTCACACTCATAACAATACATTACTTTTTTACTTAATAAAGTATTCCCTATATAACTACAACCGCCTCCAGCTCCAGTATTTCCAAATACGCCATGAGTTCCGCCATAAAACCCAGCGCCACCTCCAGCACCACCATAATTATCGTTAGTTTGATTATTTCCTCTTCCAAACAAAAATCCACTACTTTCTGTTTGAGAAGCGCCTTGTCCAATATAAGGAGCAGAACCAGAACTAGCATAATAACCATTAGCACCTTTAATGCCTCCTCCTGAACCACCATATCCTGCAGGATTAACACCCCCAGAACCACCGCCTCCTGCAGCAACAATAAGGATGTCTTCAACGGCATTTGAAAGAGTGGATAATAATCCAGATTTTGTGGCTATATGAGTTGCTCCGCCACCTCCATAGCCCCATGCTTCATGCTTTCCGTCAGTCCATGCAGTAGCATTTCTACCATTTCCTCCACCATTATACCCACCACCATATTTTCCACCTTGTCCTCCTACATGAATATATAGATTTACTCCTTTTTCTAAAAATATTTCTCCTGTTGCATAGGCTCCATAACCAGTTCTAGATCCACTAGCAGAACCTCCACTTGCTCCCCATACTTCTAATTTATACGAACCACTATAGGGTATTTCAAATACATTTTCTTTGTTTTCATAAAAATCCCAACTTTTGTAAAAAGAGGGTATTCTTCCTTGTAAAACATTAAATTCTTTCTTCTCTTCATATAGAGCAAATGTTCTATATAATGTAATTCCACCTATTAAAAGAATTAATCCTACTATACTTCCTATTAGGATTTTCTTATTCTTTCTATTTTTGCTGAACTTCTTGAACTCACCTGGTTTACTTTTATTTTCTAGTGTACCCCCCCCCCAGGCGCGTTCCTGAAGTTGGGAGGATTTTATTTCTTTTTTCTTCTTTTTTCATTTTTTTCCTCCTCTATGATAACTCCATTATAAAATACTTTTTTATTATTTTCAATCACGAAAAAGTAAGGCATTATAGCAAAAAAACATATTTCTTTATTATTGTTTACTTTAAAGATAAAACTATTTAAAGTTAACAAGAAACAAAAAAATAGTATCAATATTAATTAAAAAGGAATAAAATACCCTTATTTAAAGCCAAAAAGAACTTGAGTTTTCTATTTTTGAAAATTCAAGTTTCTCTAATATTTTTTTCTTTAAAAATAGTCTATTTCTACTTCATACACTTTTTTATTGACTTCAACGCTTTCAAGGAAAACAATTCTAATTAATTTATAATAAAATTATTGTCGTTCCATTCAGATGGCCGCTCACTTATTACCTCTAAATTCATTATCCAATTTTTCATCGTAGTATTTGTTTTGATTTTGACATCTTTTGGCATAGCATAAAACGAATGACCAAATTTAAGAACATTATTTATAGAAAATTTGCTTATATCCAAGTATTTTAAATTCACACATCCACCAAATGTCCAAGTCATAGATGTATTTTGACTTGTATTCCAATTATGTAAATCTAAACTTTCCAATAAGCGATCGTTTTGAAACATGGATTGTATATTGGATACATTACTTATATCCCAATTGCCTATACCATCCAATGATTTTATTTGTCTTAATTCAGAAAATAATGAAGCCATATTTACCACATTTTCAGTATTCCAATATTCAAGTCCTACAATTTCTTCTAATTTTCCTGAACCATCAGTTGGCATTGAAAAAACTTCAGCCATAAACTTCACTTGTTCTGTATTAAATGAACTAACATCCAACTGAACTAATTTTATACAGTCACGAAACATATACGAAATATTAGTAGAATTAGAAGTATTTAATAAATGTAAATTTTCAATTTTTTCTAAATTATTAAAAGAATAAAATAAATAACTACTGTTTGTATTAGCCGTTACTCCTCCATTTCCTTGAATATATAAGGTAAAAGTAGAAGTATCACTTTCATTGGCAACCATATAACTCATTACACTTCCATCTTGCGTATCAGATACATCATAAGTGTAACTAGCATTCGCATAGGGTTTTATTCTATTTTCAAATACGATTCTTGTTATACTCTCTTTATGACCCCAAAACGCACTTGTATTATTTGGTGTTGTAGCCATTAACGTTCCTGGACTTTTAAATTCAATCATACATTTTACTTTTGTTTTAGTCATATTTCCAACTACTACTGTCCATGCATCATAATCCCATCTTCCTTCAGCACCATTATCGCAAGTCACTTCTACATAATATTTCCCTTTACTTGGAACCTCATTCGTATGATTTCCATCTACTGTCATAGCAAGTTCTAAATCATTTTCTACAAATTCTCCTATTTTTCCTCTTAGTACATCAAATTCTTTCTTTTCCTCATACAGCGCAAATGTTTTATATAAAGTTATTCCTCCTATTAATAGCAATATACCAATTATACTTCCTATCCCTATTTTCTTTGCCTTTTTGTTTTTCTTGCATTTTTTTAACTTCATTTTTAAACGCTCCATTCATAGCCCACATTTTGTTGGTATTGTCAGCACAATAATACCAACATATTGTATGCTTGTCAAGAGGTATATATATGAAATTAAAAGCGACAAATTATAAAGCAAACGAAATTATAAAATTTATTCGTGAAAATACAGGATTAACTCAAGAAGAATTTGGCAAAAGAATAAAACGAAGTAGAAATGCTATTCAATTTTATGAATATGGCCAAAGAAACTATGATGTAGAACTACTTTTAGAAATAGCAAAATTATATAATTTAGAAATTATTATACAAAATAAAACAAAAAATTGATTCAATTACGAATCCTTTTTTAAATGAACCAACTCCATTACATACTTTCCAATTTATACAATCAAGAATAAAGATAAACTGCGTTATTATCAAAAATTAATTTTAATCTATATTTAATACTAAATGCATAACCATAATCACTTGCATACATACTTCCTATATTAGCAACTATATAAATATTTCCTTTACTAAAACACTACGCACTTCCTCTTTCTTTTGGATAATAATTTTTTGGTGTAAGCAATTTATAAACATTATTCAAAAACGTTAAAGCCTGCAAGTAGGTAATGAATACTTTTGATAATCACCTAAACGGTTCCAATATAATAACCACAGTCTTACATCATGTTCAACACTTTCATAAGGTTTTATACTTCCACTATTTAGGACATAGGCTTCTAGAGAAGTATAGTCACTTTCTTGATAGGCTATAGGGGGCTTTTGCATTAAAGAGTATTTCTATACTACTCTCTATTAATATTTTTTTATTCTGTCCTAGGGTTTTCTTACTATGTAATGTACTCCCTTCCCTAGGTTATTTCCTAATTTTGAAAGAAATTTCTCTTCTTCTTTTTGTACTTCATTTTCCATCATCTATCCTATTTTCATTGCAAAATAAAGAAAAAATTTAACAATTAAAAAAGAGTAGTTTTTTCTACCCTTTTAATTAAGCAAGTTCTATTTCAGCGCCTGCTTCTTCAAGTTGTGCTTTAATTTGATTTGCTTCATCAGCAGGAACATTTTCTTTAATATTTCCGCCATTATCTGCAAGTGCTTTTGCTTCAACTAGTCCAAGGCCAGTTATTTCTTTTAATAGTTTAATAACTGCAATTTTATTTCCACCAGCATTCTTAAGAACAACTGTTTTAGAAACAGAACCAGCGTCTTCTGCCCCTCCAGCAGCAGGAGCCGCAGCAACTGCTACTGCACTTGGATCTACTCCAAATTCATCTTTCATTGCATCAACTAATTCTTTTACTTCAAGAATAGTCATTTCTTTTAAAGCACTAATAAAATCTTCTTTTGTTAATTTTGCCATTTTTCTTTCCTCCTAATTAATTATTTTCTTCTAATTTTTCAGCATAAAGGTTTAAACCAATTGCTAAATCTCTTACATATTGTATCATGCCACCAGCAAGCATTGTAAGAAGCCCATCTCTTGATGGTATACTGGCATATTCACGTATAGTATCAATATTAGCCACATCACCACTAATAATCCCAACACGTATATCAAGTTTCTCGTTATCACGAGCAAAATCAGCGATAACCTTGATTGGCTCTAGTAGGTCTTTACCAAAAAGGATTGCATTTGGACCTTCTAGAAATCCGTCTAAATTAAGTTTTAAATCATCTAATGCTCTTTTAAGTAAAGTATTTTTATAAATTTTTACTTCTGCATTCACATCTCTTAATTTATTTCTTAACGAACTAATATCAGCAACTGTTAAACCTTGATATTGAAATAAAATAACAGATTCACTATTTTTAATCTTATCTGTAATCTCAGCAACAATCTCTTTTTTTTCGTTAAGAACTTTTTGACTTGCCATCTTTCTTTCCTCCTTTTAATTAATAGAAAAGCCCTTTTCCAAGGAAAAAGAGCTTATAAAATAAGTATTCGTTTTCCCTCGGTAGGATAATTAAAAACTAATGTTTCCCTACTGTCTTTGGTAATTCGCTTTTCTACTCGTATTATATTAAAATATTCATTAAATGTCAAAAGAATTTTTGTCTAATTTAATTCCAGGACCCATTGTAGATGCTATAGAAATAGATTTAATAAATTTCCCTTTAACACTAGCAGGTTTTAATTTAGAAATTGTAGTTACAATATACTCTAAATTCTCCTGTAGTTTTGCTTCATCAAAAGAAACTTTACCAACAACACTATGAATATTTCCATAAGTGTCTGTTTTATAACTTACCATACCTTTTTTTACATCTTCAATAGCAGAAACTACATTAGTGGTAACAGTATTTGTTTTAGGGTTAGGCATTAAACCTTTAGGACCTAAAATTTTACCTATTTTACCAAGTTCTGGCATCATATCTGGAGTTGCGATAATAACATCATACGAAAACCAATTTTCTTTTTGGATTTTCTCAATCATGTCCTTGTCCCCTACATAATCAGCACCAGCATTCTTAGCGGCTTCTGCTTGAGACCCTTTAGCAATTACTAAAATTTTCTTAGATTTTCCTGTACCATTTGGTAATACAAAAGAACCTCTAAGTTGCTGATCTGCTTTTTTAGGATCTACATTAAGATTAATAGCAACATCAACAGTACTATCAAATTTAGTAATTGAAGTTTCTTTAACTAATTTGATTGCTTCACTAACTGTATACTCTTTATTTTTTTCTATACTTTTAGAAGCTTCCACATATTTCTTTCCAAACTTCTTCATAATTTCCTCCTAACTGTGGTTTATTAGCGGATTCTTTTTTATCTTATACATAATATATACTATTATTCTTCTGTTGTTTCTTCTTTTTCGTCAGATACTACTGGAACTTCCATATTTCCACTAGCAAGTTCTTGGGCTTCTGCTTCCATTTCTGCTAATTCTTCATCACGTTTTGCCATCTCTGCCTCATGAACTTGTGCTTCTTTGACTTGTTCTTGAAGTTCTTCATCATTAAATCCTTCAATAGCAATACCCATGTTTCTTGCAGTTCCTGCAATAATATTCATAGCAGACTCTACATCATAAGCATTTAAATCAGGCAATTTTGTTTCAGCAATACTTCTAAGATCATCTTTGGTAATAGTAGCAACAATTTCATTTGCTCCTTTTTTACTACCTTTTTGTACCTTAGCAGCCTTTTTAAGTAAGAATCCAGCAGGTGCTGTTTTTATAACAAAATCGAAACTTCTATCTTCATAAATCGAAATTTCAACAGGAACTACGTCTCCCATTTTTTCACGAGTTTGATCATTAAATTTAGAACAAAAATCTTGAATATTAATTCCTGCAGGGCCTAAACATGTTCCAACTGGTGGAGCAGGTGTAGCCTTTCCAGCTTCAATTTGTAATTTTATTTTCTTTACGACTTCTTTAGCCACGAAAAACACCTCCAATTTTAAATTTATTTTTCGTTAGTGGTACTGGGCAAATCCGCATTTCCCTCCCACTTGAATACAATCTTATAAAAATATATGCGATTGCACTTAAGATAATAGCACAAATTAACAGGGTTTACAACTATTTTTGGTAATTTAATAAAGGAAAAGATTAGAACAAAAAAATCATAAAAGAATCATATTTCATCACACATATAACTTTAAAATTAAACATTTACTCAAATTGATATGGCGTTTCTTTGGAACCATTTCCTTCTTTATAAAATATGTTGGTTTTTAAATAAAAAGTAGGTCGAACGCTAAACATTCTATCCTGTAAATAAGCATGCCCTGCTCCAACATCTCCAGCAGGATAAAAAAACCATACAAATGCATTTGTATTATTTGCTTCTGGAGCAATTGTCCATTCATAAAATTTATCTTCCAATTGATATATCCAGGAGCAATTTCGAAAAATCTCTCTATTCTCATGTATGCTTTCATTTTTATATTGATTCCCACAAGAATAGCCATAATCACTCGGATATATCAGCCCAATATTTCCTACATAACTAATACTTCCTTGACTTGAACCACTTGTATTGCTTCTTTCCCCTTCATACAAGTCCTCTGTTTTATATACTCCCCAATTTTCATTATTTAGAGCCCCCAAATACCATAGACTTGCTTCAATATAATTTTGATATTCACCAAAGTTATTCCAATACACTTTATTTAATACTTCCTGATTGAGACTTGATTCCTCCCATTTATTATTTTGACGAGTACTCCACTGATAACCAAAACCATTTTTGGCCGGAAAATAACTAAGCGATTCTTGTAATAATCCACTTATATTTTCTGTATAGTAATTAACTTTAATTAATTTTACTCGATTTTCATATTCTCCATTTACTTCTTTTTGCGTCGGTATGACTCCTATAATTCGATATAAGTTCTCTTCTGTGCAATTCTCCTTACATCCAAAATAAACATAATTATTTGGATCTTTTCCAATGTATCGATATTCTGTTAACGCTTTAGTTTGATCCGTTTCAACATGTTCAAATTTCTCTATTTCTGAATTTCCCATACTTTTTGCAATTATATAATCACTTAATTCTTTTGGATAAAAATTTAAAGAACAGGTAGTACCACTTGTTGTAAGTTTTTTTACACTTAACTCCCAGTTTTCATTGCTCCACTTTCCTTCTGCATCATTGGTACATTCTACTTCATCTACAATATATCCTTCACTTTTTTCTGGAATTTTATCACTTAATTTCCCACCCACTATTGCTGCTATTTCTATATCTTTCGAGTTTTTCTTAATATCTGCTATTCTTCCTTTTAATACATTAAACTCTTTTTTCTCTTCATATAGAGCAAATGTTTTATATATTGTGATTCCACTTATTAAAAATAAGATTCCTACTGCACTTCCTATCATAATTTTTTTACATTTCTTCTTTTTCTGCCATTTTTCTAGTTTCATAACCATATTTACCTTCCTTTATACAAAACATCTATTGTATACAAAAAATTATACAAAACATGCTTTGTATAGTCAATACAAAACTTGTTTTGTATGAAAAAATGTGTATGAGGTGGTTATAATTGAATATACAAAGATTAAAAGAAATAAGAGAAGATAAAGACTTACTTCAAAAAGATGTAGCAGAATTTTTAAAAATTAAACAACAGCAGTACAGCGAATATGAAATAGGGAAAAGATTAATACCTATTAACTATCTAAGTATACTTGCGGATTTTTATAATACTAGCGTTGACTACCTAATTGGAAAAACAAACGAAAGAAAACCTTACCCCAAAAAATAAAAAATCGAAAATTCGATTTTTTATTTACTAACTTGAAACAATTCTACTTCAACAGGAGTTTCTTGACCGAACAAATCAATCAATACATTTAATTTACTATTTTCCATATCGATAGAATCAACAGTCCCCATCATACCTTTAAATGGACCATCAATAACTTTAACTTTATCTCCTACTTTAAGTTCAGATTCAACATCAACTCTTGACATACCCATATTAACTAAAATACGATCAATTTCTTGTGGAAGCAACGGAGTAGGTTTAGCCCCTTTACCAGAAGAACCAATAAATCCTGTAACTCCTGGAGTATTACGAACAGCATACCATGCTTCATCGCTCATCACCATTTCAACAAATACATATCCAGGAAACATCTTTTTTGTCTTTTCTTTTTTAACACCATCTTTGTTTTCTACTTCAGTAGTCGTTGGAATAATCACACGAAAAATATTTTCTTGCATCCCCATAGATTCGGTACGTGCTTCTAATTTTTCTTTTACATTATCCTCATGTCCAACATAGGTCGTAATTACATACCATAACTTCTCCATTAATTAAACACTCCTTTTACAACAGACAAACCTAAATCTAAAATTTGAAAGAAAGCCATAACTACAATACAAAACACTAAAGTTGCCATAGAATATTTAAAAACGTCTTTTTTATTAGGCCAAGAAACCTTTTTAAGTTCTAATCGAAGTCCTTTAAAAAAGCCTCCTTTTTTCTTTTCATTTCTATTTTTCTTTTCTTTTTTCTTAGTCATCCAAAAAACTCCTTTTTTCCAAATAAAAAACACTTTCGTGCTTCGTTAAACATAATTTATCATACATACTTATAAAAATCAATACGTTTTTGGGCATTATTTTATGAATAAATTATCAAAATCGTCTTAGATTTCATACTCATTATGAATATCCAAAACTTTTTAGGCAAATTCTATAGTATAACCACTTCCACATAAAGTTTTAACGTCCTTTAATAGTTTTATCTAAATAATAAATTTAATTAAAATTATCAACTAAAAATGTTTTATAGTAAACTATTTCTACTGCCTTTTTAAATTTTTTCTTTCTTTTAAACGTATTATATGCAAAAGAATACAAGTCAAGTTTTAAATTGTCTCTCTACTATCCAAAATATCTTTGATTTTACTTTTAAATCTTTGTATAGCATTATCAATCTGTTTTGGTGTTTTGCCGAGTATTTTAGCAATCTCATTATAAGATAATCCTGAAATCAACAACTTATACACTTCATATTCACTACTTGATAAAGCATTTTCAATGATTTCTAATAATTCATCAAATTCTTCATCTTTAGCAATATTCGTCAAAGGATCATTTTTATTATTATCACTAATAACTTCTTTTAATGGAATATTATACTCTTCATATACATGATCTAAAGACAAACTTTCTAGCAAGACCCTATTTTTGACTCTACTGGCTTTGCGAATTGTATTTTGTAACCTTCTATCTACACATAAAGTAATAAAAGTAGCCATTGAAGTATTTTTTTCTTCTCGGTAAGACTGTATAGCATCTGAAAAACCAACTAATGCCTCTTGATATAAATCCTTATATTCAAATCCATATTTCATCGCCGAAAAAGCATATTTTTTTATTACAATGTCAATAATATACTTATATTTCATAAATAACATATCTTTAGCATCCTCATCAGATTCACAAACTAAAGAATACAACTCATCATCTGAATATTCTTCGTAACTCATCAAAATCTCCCCTAACGCATTTCAAAAATTAAAATACCTGCTGCAACACTTGCGTTTAAACTATTTACTTTACCAAGCATAGGAATCCCAATTCTCACATCTGTAATATTTTCTACAACATTGCTAATTCCTTTTCCCTCATTGCCAATTACCAATACTTTTTTATCAGAATAGTCAATCGTTTGGTAATCCTCTCCATCCATAAACGCTGAATAAACAAAAAAATTTTTCTTTTGCAATTTTTTTAAACTTTCACACAAATTATTTACTAAAACAATTTTTACTCTATCAAGAGCCCCAACACTCGTTTTCATAACGATATCATTTACTCTTACACTTCTATCTTTAGGGATTAAAATTGATTTTATCCCTGCTGCTTCGCAAGTACGAATAATAGCACCAAAATTATGCACATCTTCTAAATGATCCAAAGCCACTATAAAATTCTCTTCAAAAATTGAATCAAAATCTGAATAAAGAAAAGAGTCCATATCAATGACTATGCCTTGATGATTTCGATCTACCATCTTATCTAATTGATACTTTGGTCTATAAAAATAACGAATATGATGGTCTTCTAAATAACGAATAATTTCTTTATCATGAAAATTTTCGTTTAAATAAACTCTTCTTATTTTTTGTGGCTCCACATCTTTCAGTACATTTTTACCATAAACTAGCATAAAAATCCCCTCCTAATTGACTTGTATTATATCATAAAAAAAGATTTTTTGACTAAAAATCTCTTCTTTATAGAATTAATTAAATTTTCTTAACATTTACGAGTAAAATTTGTAACCACAAGTTTTTCTCTATTCATCAATAAAAAACAAAATTTAAAATCATATAATTACATACAATTTCTAAATCTGAATTCATAACAAAATTCTCTTTAAAAAACTTTTTTGCACTTTCAAATAAAAAAGGAACAAAAACGTTTTGTTCCCTCTAAGTATTATTTTTCAATATCGTTCAATATACTAAAATATTAATTTGATATCAAAAATAACCGTGTACGAAATAATACTTGTTGTACACATTATATAGTATCTATTCTTTTACAATATTTATAACACCTGTTTTTTCCAATTTTGTAACTTCTTCTTTATAATTAAGAGCCATTCCTATTACAAAAATAATAGCCAAAAAATATACCCAAAGCATAAGCATCACAATATTAGCAAGTCCTCCATAAAACACAGCATAATTGGCAAAATGATTAATGTAATACGAATAAGCCGCTGTGACTATAATCCACATAATTGTGGTAAAAATGGCTCCGTAATTTACATAAAAACTTTCTAACTTTCGATCAGGTGCCATAGTATATAAAATTTTAATAAAACAAAAAATAATAAACCAAGTAATAGGCCCTTTTAATAAATTAAAAACAAAGGTAATTGTCTTTGTAATATGTTCATTCATATTAGCAAGTGTAATTACATGAATAATATTTTCACCAAACACAGGAACAATTAAAATAAAAATAAACAAAATAACAATTAAAAATGTCATGATAACTGCCTTTGTTCTACGCCTTAAAAAACTGGTATCTGGAATTCCATAAATAGCATTAGAACTAACAATAATAGATGCCGCACCATTACTAGCAATGTAAAAACCTACAATTAAAGTAAAGAAAAAACGAAAATCTATATTGGAAACAGCAACCATAGGAATAACAAGTCCTGCAACTTCTCCACCAAAAGCTTTGGTAATAAAATCTGCAATAAAATCCATTGACAAATGTAAAAAAGATGCCCCATATGTAATTAAAGTTACAATTGGAACAACAGACAAAACAAAGAAGAAGGCAAGTTGCCCTGGAAGCACTGCCATCTCCGGTCTTTGAATTACATGTAAAACTTTTTGTAAGAAGTTTTTAAAACGATTAATCATGCATTTCCCTCTTTTTTATTCTCTTTTTGTTTTTTTACTTCTTCTACAGCTTCATTTATAGCATCTTCAACAGTTTTAATATCATCTTCAATCATACTATAACCAATCGCCGCCCCTTGTTCAAAAGGCAATTTCTTAAATTCTTTATTTAATTTATGAATATAACTTACTAATTGTTTTTGCTGGTAACCAATTAAATAGATAACAAACTCATTTCCATCTGTACGAATAATATCGCTATTATCAAGTTGTGCTTTTACAAGTATGTTAGCAGCTGCTTTAATTTGTTCGTCCCCTTTTTCATAACCTTGAGTATCATTTATATATTGTAAATTATTCAGATCAATGACAACAACAGATTGAGGATAAATTTTATTTTGACTCCAATTTTCTAAATTTTCACTTAAATAATTACGATTCTTTAATGATGTTAACTGATCAATATATTTTAATTTATCTTCTTTTTTTATCTTTTTAGATAACTTGATTTTTTTTGTAAGTTTATAAGCATATAAGAAAACCAATACAAATATGATTAAAATATACATAAAATATTTTGCTATTGCTCCCGTAACTCTACCTGTTCTAAAAGTAAGTTCATAATTATAAATACCCTTGTATTCTGTTCTATCTGGATCTTTAATATTAATAAACTTTGTAAATAATTTTGTAAATGTTTCATTAGTATCAATCTTAAACAAATAATCAGTATCAACAGTTTCACTAAAACGGACACTATATTCATTAAAGACTCCAAAACGTTTAGCATAATACACATTATCATCTACAATAATAATTTCTTGATTTTTAACCAATTTTTTTAATTCCTTTTCATTTTTATATGTTTTTAAATCAATTTTGGAATTTGATTTTAAATATTCATATAAAATAGAATTCTCTTCTACATAAGCAGTTACATTATTTAAAGATTTTAAAGAATGTATAACTTTGTCTATTTCTTTATCCATTATTACATTATAATTGATATTAATATTAGAATTCGCATTGACAAAATTATTTGGCACATTATAAAAGGCAAAATACAAATCTATATTATCATTTTTAATAGCCTCTCCAAGTTTATTAGTATTTTTATATTTAGTAAATTTAATTTCAGTATCGCTAAAATCTATAAATTCTTTTAAATATTGTGCAATGATACCGCCATAATTTCCTCCAGATAAAATTTCATATGGACTATTAGTAATAAAACCATAATTATAAGTAATACTTTGCATAGCATCTATTTCTGTTTGAGAAATATTTAATGAATCTTGAAATAATCGAAATAAATGATTTTTATAAGAATCTTGTAGTTTATCCTTTTCCCACTTTAAAAAAAACTTTTTAAGAATTGTACCTAATGTTTTATCTTGACTAATATTTATCTTATAAAAATAAGGAATGTCACTAAAATGATAAGCAACATAAAAATCATTTTTTAAAATAGTTTCTATATTTAAACAAAGAGGAACAATCATATATTGAATATCTGTTTGCGCTTGAAAGGCTTCTAATAATTCTTGTTCACTATTATAACTTTTAATGGTTAAATTTTGAGTATTCAGAAAACTACTTACATAAGATAAATTTTCATTTAAAATTCCTATTTTCTGATTTGTCAAATGAGAAACATCACTAAAGTTTTGGCTTTTTTTACTAATAAGGACATAATGACCTTCATAAAAAACAAACTCATCTTCATTAACCATATTTCCGATAGAAAAAGCCACATTTGTAGATGGTTCTCCCAAATTATAAGTAACTGGATTCGTTTTTAAACCACTATCTTTAGAAAAATCTTCTAAAAAATCATAAAAAACGCCACTACCTTCTTTTCCAAAAATATTAACATTATTCAAAATACTGATATTTTGAACTGTCGTTGAATTATTTGCCAAAAAGCGCCTTTCAGAAGCACTTAATCTTCCTTCATCTTTTAAATAAAAATAAAAGGCTATTATTCCAACAATTAATAATAAAACAATACTACCAATAAGAAAATATTTTTTTTTACCTTTCATACATCACTACCTACTATTCTTCTTTTTTTGCTACTTCAGTATTATTATTCCAAACGAGTCCACTACCATTTACATTTTTTGCACCCATAATTAAGAAACCCTCGCTGGATTCTGTAGCATTTCCTTTTAAAGTATAATTAAAATCATAAAAATCTAAATAATTTTGCTCAAAGACCATTAAAGAGGCTAAAGCCTTACTTTGGGCTTCAACTAAACTTACACCATCTTTAAAATGTAAAGCAATATAAATAATTTTTCCTTTTACCTTTATAGAAGATTCACTTATAAGTTCATCATTTTCCATAGCAGAAAGAAATTTATTTTTTACTTCATCTGTCACTTCTACTTCTTTAATTCCTTCTAAACGATCTCCATAACTTGATTTAGAAGAACCAAAAAAATATTTTAAAAATACACCCATAATAATAAGCAAACATACTAATACTATAACAAAAAGCACAAACAATACACGATTTTCCGTCCATATTTTTTTAATTTTATTCATATTTCACCTCTCCATTTGGGTATTATCATTATACTACATTATATACGCTTTTGCTAGTTTTTTGCATTCAAAAAATGAGCATGTTTTTTTTATTATTCTTAACAGGCTATAATGAATTCTTTTTTTAATTTAATATTTTTTATCGCTCACTATTGAGACAATAAAAAAGTCCACTTTCTTTCAGGGACTTATTTTATCTGTTAATTATAAAAGAGAGTACAGGTGACAAGACCAGCTGATTCAATTAGTGAAGATTGTGTTGATAAATAATTATAAGCATAAATAACTGAAACTATCCCCGCTGCTTGATTATAGGATATCGAATTAATTTGAGACCTAACCTGACCACCATTACCATCTAGCGCAGTATACTGATTAATCTCTGCAATAAAATTATCAACTGTAAAATTTTCATATCCTGGTATTTCAGAAAAATCAAATATTACTGTTCTGCCAAAAGACATATTATTAGAAACATTATCTACTGGATTAATCTTAACACTAGTTTGCTTTGTTAAACGTTTAAGATATGAAATATCTGGCATCTCATTCTCACTTACAGAAGTAAATTTCACATCACACTTTGTTTTAGTAACAAAATTAGAAACAGAAACACTCCATTTATTATAATCCCAACTCCCTATCGCTCCTTTATCACATGAAACATCAACTAAATAATTTCCCCTTTCAGGTATTACTTCTACTCTCTCTTCATTTACAAAAACAGATAACTCTATATCTCCTTCTTTAAAATTTGGTATCCTTCCTTGCAATACATTAAACTCTTTTTTCTCTTCATAGAAAGCAAATGTTCTATATAATGTAATTCCACCAATAATTAGAATTAACCCCGATATACTTCCAATCATAATCTTCTTCAACATTTTATTTTTAATAAATTTTTCTAGTTTCATTTTTATCTCCTATACCTATTTTTAATAATCAATTCTTTATAAATTCTTGCTAGAAAGAAAATCATATGATATAAAAGAGATGTGGTATAAAAATGTGTCTCAATGCATTAAATAACCACATAATTTCCTTTTTTATCTAATCCGAATAGATAATAGCAAGTGAAATTATAAAGAAAAGCGATTTTTTAATTGCTTTTTTTAATACAATTTTTTAACCTCCTATCATACTATTATTATATAGGCTATATAGCCAATAGTCAAGTGACCAGTACAATTGTTACAATCTTCTAAAGAGGTTGAAACTATGCCCTTAATAAAAGAAGTTAAAATAGAACAAGGTGTCTATTATTTTAAATTAGAAAATGTACTTCATACTAAAAAAATTAGCATTAATAAACTAATGCGAGATACTGAAACAGATTTTAAAGTAATCAAAAGACTAATGACAGGCGATTTAGTAAGAATCGATATTATTGTTTTGGCTAGATTATGTAATTATTTAGATTGTAATTTAAATGATATAATTGATTATAAAACCACTAAATAAAAAAGGCTTTATGTTTATTTTAAACTCGCTTTGAAAACATAATGTTCCATTTTTAATGTATATAAATCTATTTCATCAAAAAAAGTATTGCTACAACTGGTCCACAATACTTTTTATTTTTTCTTCATCCCATATTTCGATATTTAACTCTTTTGCTTTTTCATACTTGCTTCCTGGATTTTCCCCAACAATCACAACATCTGTCTTCTTACTAACAGAAGAAGAAGTAGCACCACCATAAGAAATTAACAAATCACTTAAACTATCGCGGTCTGTAAAAGATAAAGTCCCCGTCAAAACAAAACGTCTCCCGCTAATTAAATCATGATGACGTTCATTTTCTCCAAGATAATTCATATTAAGGCCTATTTTTTTTAACTCCTCAATTATAGCAATATTTTCTACATCATGAAAATAGTTATATAAATTTTCAGCAAGAGTTGGACCGATATCTTTTATATTTTTAAAATCATCGTAAGTTGCATTCATCAAGTTATCCACATTCTTAAATATTTTTACAAGAAGTAAGGCTGTCTTATCCCCAATACCACTTATTCCTAAACCAAAAAGTAATCTTTCTAAACTATTACTTTTACTATCTTCAATCGCTGCAAGTAAGTTATCCACACTTTTATTTCCATAGCCTTCCAGTTCAATTAAATCTTTTTTATGTTGATGCAAAAAATAAATATCTGGTATTTTTTTGACAAACCCTAAATTATAGAAATCTTCCATAATTTCAATTCCGAGTCCATCTATATTCATAGCCTTACGGCTACAAAAATGAATAAGTGCCTCACTCTTTCTAGCAGGACAAGAAGGATTCATACAATAATGGTCTACCTGGTCTTTTTTCTTCTCTAGAATGCTACCACAAATCGGACAATTGGTAATCATTTTAAATTCTACTTCTGTACCTTTTCGTCTTTCTAATTTTGCCTCTACTACTTCTGGAATAACATCTCCAGCTTTACGAATTGATACAACATCTCCTATTTTTAAATCTTTCATTACCACATAATCTTCATTATGAAGAGTTGCTCTTTTTACTGTCGAACCCATAACAATAACAGGATCCAATACAGCATTTGGAGTAATTCTTCCTGTTCTTCCTACCGTAAATACAATATCCCGTAAAGTAGTTAATACTTCTTCTGCTGGAAATTTATAAGCAATTGCCCATTTAGGATACTTAGAAGTAAATCCAAGATTTTTTTGGCTTTCTAATGAATTCACTTTGATAACAATACCATCAATTTCATAAGGAAGAGAAGAACGTTTATTAGAAGTTACTTCTATATATTTTTGCATTTCCTCTATACCCGTTACAACTCTATTTGCTTCTTTATTCACTTTAAAACCTAACGTATGCATAAAATGCAAGGCTTCTTCATGCGTCTTAATTCCATAATCTTCTGGATTCGGCAAGTGATAAATCCAAGTATCTAATTTTCGTTCCGCTGCAATTTTAGAATCCAATTGGCGTATAGATCCTGCTGCAGCATTGCGAACGTTTTGTAATAAAGGCTGTCCTTCTATTTTCCTTTTGGTGTTTAATTCCTCTAACACTTTCTTAGGCATATAAATTTCTCCACGTACCTCAATATCTATCGGTTTATTAATTTTTAGAGGAACACTTTTTATCGTTTTGACATTATGGGTAATATCTTCTCCTGTAATTCCATCCCCACGTGTCGCTGCAAAAATAAGTTCTCCCTTTTCATAGTGCAAAGATACAGAAAGACCATCGATTTTATATTCACAAACATAAACGGGCAAAACGTTTTCCTTTACAATTCGAGTATTAAAATCTTCTATTTCTGTTAAATCAAAAACATCTGGTAAGGAAAGCATTGGAATTTTATGCTTCACTTTTTTAAAGCGATCAATTACTTCTCCCCCAACTTTTTTTGTAGGAGACGAAGGACTATCAAACTCTGGAAATTCCGCTTCCAAATTCTCAAGTTCTCGTAAATAACTATCAAATTCTTGATCGGTTATCGTAGGAGTATCTAAAACATAATATTCATAATTTGTCTTATTAATTAATTCTCTTAAATACTCAATTCTTTCCTTTGCTTCATTCTTGTTCACAATAATCCTCCCACAAATGTTTAGGATATTCTTCTTTCTCTTTTAATTCTTGAACCCTTTTTTCTACAAATTCTAAATCACTTCGATACGTCATACCAAGCCAAACACTTTTTCCTGGTTGATTTAAAATTGTTATAGTACCCTTTTCTATATTTTCTTTTAAGCATTCAGTTAACAAGGCTTCTCCTGCTAAAATTTCTGCTTCACTTTGTTTAAAATAATTCTCCCAATATTCTTCCAATAAACTATATATGTCATTTTGAAAAGCAAAAAAATTCATAGAAACAGGATGCTCTTCTTTAATTTCAAAAACTTCACTTCCATCTAAAGGACGGGCTACAATTTTTTCTCCTGAAAATCCAACGCTACTTTCTATAATAGAACTAATTTTGTCTCCTTCTATAGATAATACACCCCGTTTTACCTCTCCCTCTTGGCTCTTTGTAACCCCATATTCATAAGAAATATTAGCATAAGTATAAGGCTTTTTTACATTTTTTAAAAATTCCGATGCAACCATAAAAGCATTTTTTCCATAAAAGTCATCAGCATTCACCACAACAAAAGAACCATCTACATAAGGTTTAGAAACAAGTAAGGCTTGCACTGTTCCCCAAGGTTTTGTTCTTTCCTTAGTATCAATAGAAATTGGTGTATCTTCAATTTTTTGAAAAGCATAAAAAACTTCAATTTTGTTCTTTAATCTCTCTCCAATTGTACTTTGAAAATCATATAAAAACTCTTCGCGAATAACAAATACAACTTTTTTAAACCCCACACTTAAAGCATCATATATAGAATAGTCTATAATAAAATTTTGATCTTTATCTATTGGGGTAATTTGCTTTAAACCTCCAAAACGACTACCTGCTCCTGCAGCCATTACAACTAATGTTAAATCCATAATTTTTTTTCCTCTTTTCTTTTAACAATATAGGCCTATATTTTTTTTAAACTTTTATGATTTTTCATCAATTTTTTTACACCAACTTTATTATGAAAAGCAACAGTCACTAACATCTTATCTATATCTACAACTACTCCTCTTCCATAAGTTTCATGAACAACAACATCTCCAGGAACATAAGATACTTCTCCTTCATTATACATTTTTTCCTTATGAAAACTTTTTTCTTCCTTATTAATATTATTAGTTGTTTCTAATAATTCTTCATCAATTTCTTCAATAAACCTACTACAAGGATTTAAACTTTCTTTTCCATATAACATTCTCCTTTTAGCATTAGTTAAATAAAGTAACTCACGCGCTCTAGTAATACCAACATACATTAGTCGTCTTTCTTCTTCAATTCCATCGGCTTCCATTAAAGAATTCGCATGAGGAAAAATACTTTCTTCCATTCCAATTAAGAAAACAACATCGAACTCTAGCCCCTTAGCACTATGAATGGTCATTAAAGTTATAGCATCTTCATATTCTTTATGCTCAGTCATATCCGCAATTAAACTTATCTCCTCTAAGAAATCACTTAAATTTACACTACCTGTTCTTTCTTCAAAAGAAGCAGTAATACTTTTAAATTCCATTAAATTCTCAAGTCTTAATTCACTTTCCAAAGAATTCTCTTCCTCAAGTTCCTTTTTCATTCCCGACTTTTCTAAAATAACATCAATTAATTCGGTTAAAGATAATGATTCACTTTCCTTTTGAAGAGTTAAAATTAGATTTTTGAATTCCAACTCTTTTCCTTTTGAAAGCGCGTTAAACATAGAAATACCATTTAAATTGGCCATATCTTCTATTGCTTTTAAAGTAGAAGGGCCTATCTTTCTTTTTGGAACATTGATGACTCTACGCAAACTAATTTCATCTTGCGGATTTAAAATCAATCTTAAGTAACTTATCAAATCTTTAATTTCTTTACGCTGATAAAAATAATAACTTCCTACTACTCTATAAGGCATATTATTTTTAATAAACATTTCCTCTACAATACGGGCTTGGCCATTCGTTCGATAAAATATTGCAATATCTTTGGCTTTATATCCATCTTGCATTAATTTTTTTATTTCTTCTATACATAAAGTAATTTCATGTTTTTCATCATAACTACGTAAATATTTAACTTTGGCACCCAATACTTTATTACTTTTTAAATTCTTTTCTTTTCTATCTTTATTATTTTTAATAACAGAATTGGCAGCATCTAAAATCATTTTAGTACTACGATAATTTTCTTCTAAAGGTATCACTTTAGTATTTTTATAATCTCTTTCAAAATTCAAAATATTTTTATAATTTGCCCCTCTAAAGGCGTAAATTGATTGATCTGGATCTCCAACAACAAAAATATTTTGATATTTCGTACTTAAAAGTTTAGACAACTTATATTGCACTTCATTCGTATCTTGATACTCATCAATCAAAATATATTTAAATTTTTCCTGATAATGTTCTAATACCTCTTTATCTTTTAAAAACAATGTAACAGGGAGCAATAACAAATCATCAAAATCAACAGAATTATTCTTTTTCAATACTTTTACATATTCTTTATAAACCTGATAAGCAATTTGCTCTGCATCTGTATTAAAAAATTTTTCAATATCGGCTTCACTCATCATTTCATTTTTAATAAAACTAATTCGATTACGTATATAAGATGGAGCACATTCTTCTTTATTAATTCCCCTATCTTTCATTATTTTTTTAATTAAACTTAAAACATCATCACTATCTAAAATCGTAAAATTACGTTCTAAACCTAAATGCATATAATTTTCTCTTATAATACGTACTCCAAAAGAGTGAAAGGTACCTACAAAAACATCATTATCAGGAATAATTAGATTAAGTCTTTCTCTCATTTCTTTCGCAGCCTTATTAGTAAAAGTAATAGCCAATATATTCCATGAAGGAATGTTTTCTTCTATTAAATAAGCAATCCTAGTAGTTAATACCTTTGTTTTTCCACTTCCCGCTCCTGCAATTACTAAACAGGGTCCATCTTTATGCATAACTGCATTTTTTTGTTGTTCATTTAGTTTACTTAAGTCCATTAACTACCACCCTATCTCTATAAAATATTATAACATAGGAGAGGACTAAAAAAGAAGCCTAAAAGACTTCTAATATTTCAACTTACAAAAACTCTACGATATCAGCGTTGGTATGAATTTTCTCTATCAGATCCTCACGCTCGTAGTTATTAAATATATTCATAAAATTACTATTGTCCATTAAAAACATATCATAAAATCTTACAAATACATCTTTCACATTCTGCACCCCTAAACTTTTTAAAGAATCCATATTTCTCATAACCAACTTGTAAGAATTTAGAATTTGTTCATATAAGATAGGAGGAATATTTTCACAAAAAACATTAAGTTCCTGTTCAGTAAAACCATATGGCATTAAAAATTTCATTATACTTCTCCCCCTTTATACAATTCTGTATGAATAATTTCATCAATCTCATTTACAGAAAGATGTGTTTTATAAAATAAAACAATCAACAGAGCATCATTAAAATCAATAGATAAATTTAATTTTGTAATGATACTAATTGTATTTTTAACTTCTTGAAAAGAGTTAACCTCTTTATTTTGAATTACAATTTTCCAGCCATCATCTACAGGTAGTAAATACTCTTCACAAATTTTATTTTCTACTTTTTGAAGTTCTAATGCAACATTAAAATCTTCTTCCCCTTGGCTTGCTTCCATATTTTCAATTTTATCAATCAAAGAAGAATCATTTAAACATGTTTTTAAATAAGCATTCACATCCTGGATTTGTTCTTGTACAACTACTGGAATCTCATAATGTAAAAGTTTCCCAATATTATATACTTCATCATCTTTATAAGAAACATTTTCATTTTGATACTTCTTCATATTTTCAGCAATAACATGTACAGTTTTGGCTTCTGAAATTATTTCAGGATACTTTCTTAAAAAATCAACCTCATTGATAGCAAAATATTCATTAATAATATTTTTAAGTTCATTTACATCCACTGCAAAAATTCGTAGAGCAAACATACCATTTTCCTTTTGAAGAGGGATATTGTTGTCATCTAAGACTTCCAAAATATGACTAAATTTATCTTCATCGTTTAGTAAAAGCAAACTAATACCAAACTTATTAAAGCATTCTGAAAATAGTGTAATCCCTTCCTCATTGTCAGGAATCATATGCTTGGCCTTTAATTTATTTAAAATTGTCAGAATATTCATGATCACCCCTCCATTAGTATGCCATTAAAGGAACATTTTTAGGGTCCATTCCATTATTCTTTAAAGATTCAACAACACCTTTTAAATTTTCTTTTGAATATTTTTCTAATACATTAGGATTTAAATAAATATCAATAGGTTCTTTTCCAACTTCTAATAAAATACTAATCTTATCCTTTAACTCTTTGTCTAACATTATTTCAGCATGATTTACAAAAATCTCAGTCCCAACATTTGTTTCTTTAACAAATTGAATATTTTTTGATATGATATTCTCATCATAATTATCAATCAAATAATCCAACTCTTGCCCAGAATAATCTAAATAATCAATACCGTTATCTTTTAATAAAGCGATTAATAAATCTTTATTACTCTCAGTGGCAACTATCTCAACGTTTTCAGGTTCTTCCTCTATTATCTCTATTGCTTGCTCAATAGATTCCGCATTTTTAGCTTCTTCAAACACATCACTAAAAGATTTACCACTTTGTTCTCTTTCACGAACTCTTTCCTCATAAGCAAACAAAGCATCTTCAGGGAACATCAATATCTTAGCAGCTTCTCTTCTTTCTTCATCAGTAAAATTAAATTGTTCAAGTAATGAAACAATAGAATCTCTTGTAATGCTAATTCTACCAGATAAGGCAAGTTCAAAATATTCATTCAATTTTTCTTGATTTGCTAAAGCCGCATCACGACGTATGCTAAGTTCATCAATAGTAGCAATAGCATGATTCATTTCTTCTTCTACTCTAACTAGTTGTTTTTCGGCCTTTTTTGTATCCAAGGTAACAGAGTCGATAGTACGAGGCAAAGATTTATTTAATTTATCTACCAATTCTTGTGGATTAAAATCAATATCTAAACGATCTAAAACTGTAGCATAATCGTTACGATCTATCTCAGACAAAAGAGTAGTCAACTTTTCACCTTGACTATTTAAATCATTATAAAGTTTCTCCAATCCTGCTATTCTGGCTTGAAGTTCCTTCTTTTCTTCTGTTGTTCTTGTTTTTGTCTCTACAGCTCTGTTACGTTGTCTATTCATTTCAACTAAAACAACGCTATCGTCTCCTCTTAAATTATACAATTTGTCTAGTAAAGCACTAACTTCAGGTGATAATGCCTTCATACTAATCACTCCCATATTCTACAAAAGATTATATCAAAAGAATTTTGAGTTGTAAACAAGTATTTTTCACAAAGTATCATCTGTTAAATTTTTGCAACTAATCCACTATTATCTATTTGACACATCAAAAAAAGAAAAGATTGAGAAAAAACACACTTTAATGGTAAGATTACAATAGGGTGAAATCTAGTGAAAAAAATATTAATTGATATTGACGATACCATATTAGTTGATTGTTATTTAGAAGTTGTGAATAAATACTTAAATACAAATTATACATATAAAGATATAAAAAAATATTGGGTAGATGACATTGTTCCTGAAGAATTACTAGAAGAATATTTGGATTACTTTTATAAAAAAATAAATATTTATGATTACGGAAAAACAAACAAAAACGCAATTCAAATAATTGAAGAGTTAACTAAATATTACGAAGTTTTCATTTGCAGTGCTTATATCGATCACCGAAACTTAGAAATTTGTTCGGAAATTCTTGTCCATAAACACAATTGGTTGATTAAAAATTTACCTTTTATAAAACCCGAAAACTTTATTTTTACAAGTAGAAAAGATATTATTCCTACCGATATAAAAATTGATGATAAAATAGATAACTTAGAAAATTCTGATACAAAACTATTAATAACAGCCTACCATAATAAAGAAATACCAGAAACTACGTTAAAAGAAAAAAATGTAATTCGTGTGGATAACTGGGATGCTATTGCTGAAATTCTTCTAAATCACTAATAAGTGCAAAAATATATACATTTTGCTTATCTTTTGCATTTTTATCACACGTAATTAAAGTTAAATTCGTTTGGTTACTATTTCTTCGAATAAGTACAGTTCCATCTTTTTCTTCATCGTAAACATTTACAAGTTGATAAGTATAATACTTATCCACATAATATACATAGGCTTTATCTCCAATTTCTAATTTATATAAATTTTTAAAATAAGAAATCTTGCTATTTCCACTATGAGCAGCCAAAATAAGATTTCCAAATCTTTGATTAGGCATTAAAGAAGATTCTATAACTTCTATATTCTGATTCACATTATTTTCTTTAAAACCAAAATCATAAAATCCCCTCTGCAAATTAATTCTTGGAATCTCTAGAATCCCTATGTATTTCTTTTTTTTTATTATATTTTTAACATTTTCTTCCCTATTAGTAATATTTTCTCCTAAAATCTTCTTTTCTATTTCTATTTCTTTTTCTTGAAAAACAAAAAAATGAAAAGAATTTAAAAACAGAATACAACCAATAAACAGAAAGAAAAAATATTTATACTTCTGCTTTACCATACAAAAATATTCCAATCCCTAATACAAGTAACACAAATGAAATTATAAAATTATAATTTAAACTAGACTTTCCTGTATCTGGTACATGAACAATTCTTTCATTTTCCATAAAAACTTGGGAAACTTGTTCATCTTCCTTAATTTCAAAATAAAGTTTATCACGAAAAAGAAAATAATCTTTAAGTGCTTTTTTCTCAACAATTGAATATTTTCCATAGGGAAGAGAAGTAACAACTATTTTTCCATATTCATCTGTAACTCCTCGATAAACCAATTTGTCTTCTTCATTATACACTTCGATTAAAACATTCGGTAGAAATTTGCCTGTTGCAGTATCCGTTTTATAAAACTCAAGTGTTCCTCTATAAGGCTTATTCAAAAGAGACATATACGTTTTACTAGCCGTTGTTTCATCAACCGTTAACAAAATATCCGAAACAAAGTGATAACCCATTTTCCCATTTACTTGGTGAATCACATATTCTCCATAAGGAAGAACCACTTCTGCAAAACCATTTTGTCCTATTGTAAAAGTAGTAACAAGTGTTTCATTAGATTTATAATACACTTCAAAAACAGCACCACTTTCTGGTTTTATATCATCAAAATACAAATAATTTTTATTTACAACTAAACGAGTTTTATATATATCATCATAAACATCTAAAAAAACTCCAATATCTGCATTCTCTTCTGTAACTTCAAAAGAGTATTTTTTAGAATCCAACTTATATCCTTTTGGTGCTTTTATTTCTTGAATGTAATACGTATCAATCATTAAATTACGTAAAGAAGAAGCAGAACATTTTTGATCAATTACCAATTCTTGTAATAACTCACCCTTCTTATTATATAATCCATAAATAGCACCCTCTAAAGAAGCATAACTACTACCTGCTTTGCAACTCTTCGTTTTGCTATCATACTTATGCAAATGAACTTGTCCAACATAAATCTCATCATACACAATCAACTCTTTTTCTAAAACATTTGTAGAAAGAGAAAAAGAATAAATATTTTCATCCAGTTTATAGTGGGCTCCTGCTTCATATTCCTTAATATAATAAGAACCCATTTCCAAATTATCGACTTCTGCATTACAATCATCATCAATAATCAAATCTTTAACAAACGTACCATCTTCTTTATAAAGTTTATACACACTCCCTTTTAAAGAACCACCTTCCCTCGGTTTACAAGCCTTTGTATCTGCATCATACTTTTTTAGTCTAAATTTCCCTGTTACAACTTCAAAACTAACACTAGCACTTAAAGGTTCTAACTTTCCAGGAACTAAAACATTTTGTCCTCTACTCGATTCATAAACCACAAAAGAGGTCTCATAATCACTTGCTTCCTTTTTTAAATAGACTGTCCCCTCTTCCCTAGAATTAGGACTCACTAACAAATCACTACCACTAATTTTATAAGAACAATTCAAACAATCTGTAACTTGAAACCCTTTTAGGTTGCCAAAATTGTAAGAACCTTTCCAACCAATTTTAGCATGATTCGTCTTAAAATCTGGATAAGCCAAATACGCATTCACATCTTTTTCTATTTCATCTATATGACTTTGAATTTCAATAGGAGTTGGAATAACATACTTAAATTTATCATCTGGATCAGGTTTATATTGACTAGTAAATTGAAAATCTCTCCCCATCATTTTCCAAATCAATGCTTGCGTTGCAACAATCCAATCATCTCCTTTACGATTGTCATGACCATATCCAAAATAAGCATACAATGCCGCTAAATTTAATTCTTCCTTTGTGATATTTACTTTGCTTGCAAGGTCTTCTAATCCTAAATCATAATAACCATTATAACTTCCTGTTGATAACGATAGTCCTGGTTCTATACAAAAGGCTATTTGGCTATCACTTCTTCTTTTAAAATGTTGAAAATTCCCATAACGTCCATTAGAATCTATAAAACTATATTTCGTAATAAACGTAGATTTAAAACTATCCGTAGTTGTTTGTGCAAAAACTACACTCGGTACAAATACAAAAACCAAAACCACAATGCGTAATATTTTTTTAAACATTACAGCATTCCTCCCTTCACTCTTATATATACACTGCGAATTTGGTATTTCCTTTTTTTTAGAGTGAAATTTTTCTCAAAAAAAATAGTTTACGCGATTGTAAACTATTCTCCTTTTAAAATGGGATACTTATTATACATAAATTCATCATTAAATTTTTGATCATAAAATGCCCCAATAAACGTTTTGGGTTCCTTCCCCTTATGACGCAAAACCATACGTCCAAACACACTATAAGAGAAAACCATATCAAAAGCAAGAAACAAAAACAAAAAAATATAAACTATTTTTCCCAACAAACAGGGTATTTTTTCAATCCATTTACTTAATAAAGGATACACAACTTTTAAAATTAATACCCCAAATATTCCCCAAATTACCATAATAGGAATCGTTGTTTTTCCTTGAATATTTAAAAACATTTTAGAATAATCCCAGAATTTTATTTGAAAAAATTTCTCCGACAAAATCCCCGCAATATACTCAAAAATCCCTCCTATAAAAAAAGAATATAAAAACGTTTTAAAAAATCCTCTTCTATTATTACCTGGACCTAAGAAAAGTAAAAACAAAAGAACACCAAAACCATACAAAGTACTAAAAGGACCTATTAACAAATCATGACGACTTGTCCACAATCCTTTTTGAATAAACCATTGTATTTCTTCAAAAAAACTTCCAAACAAACTACCCACCACAAAAAAAAGAAAAAATTTTGTAAAACATAAACCTTCTGCAAAAACCTTTTTATTCTGTTTCATAAACCATCACTTCTCTTAAATATAGTTTGTTTAAGCCAATACAAATATATGCTTCCAAAAAACTTTATTTAATGATAATCGTAAAAAATATATTGATTTTAAATAAATATACTGTTATACTCCTACTTAAGAGGTGAAGCCATTATGCAAAAAAGCAGAATCGCAAAATTAATTATTATTTTATTAAACTTAATTCTAATTGGAGGATTAATATTAATCTTATTTATACCTGCACTTTATGATGCATTCGCATTTCAAAACGTTTCTTCTTTTCGAGAACACACTTTTTTATATAAACTTGCTTTCTTTTTATGTTATTTTCTATTTCTAGGAATCATTTTCTTCCTGATCAAAATTTTTAATTTAATCTACAAAGAAGGGCCTTTTAAAAAAGAACTTCCTCTATATCTAAAAGAAATTTCTATTTTATTTATGATACTAACAGGTATTATCTTTTTCAAAACTTTATTTATTCCAAGTGCCCTATCAATAGCCATCATTGTAATTACATTTATAGCAAGTTTAAGTTTTTATGTACTAAGCCAAGTTTTTAAAACAGCAATTTCATACAAACATGAAATTGATTTTACTATATAGGAGGAACATATGATAATCGTAAATTTAGATGTCATCATGGCCAAAAGAAAAATGTCTTTAAATGAATTAAGTCTAAAAACAGGCATAACGACAACAAATCTTTCAATATTAAAAACAAACAAAGCAAAAGCCATTCGTTTCACTACTTTAGAAGCCATATGTAAAGCGCTACAATGTCAACCACAAGATATATTAGAATACGAGGAAGAGAAAAATGAAACAAAATAAAGAACTATTTCTAACCATATTAATAAGTTTTGTCATAGCAAGTTGTATCACTATATTAAAATTAGTAACAAAAAATTTCTATCTTAAAACTTATATTATCCCTTTCACTTTTTTACTCGTTGGATTTTTAATTCTGATCTTCTATTTAAAAATAAAGAAAAATAAAAAATCCTGGAATCTTCTTATTTTTTTATCCTTAATTTTATTAAGCAACTTTATCATCAAAATAGACTGGAGCAATCAAATATTAAACGTCCTATTACTTCCTTTCTTAATTAATATGTTTTTTCTAAAAGTTGTAAACGAAAAACAAGAAATAAATAGATATTTTTGGAAAGGAATCTTCAAATTATTTCCAAAAAATTTAACTCTAAATATAAAAGAACTAAGCAATATAAAGAAAAGAGAACAAAAAATAAACACTTCCAAAATTATGAATATTTGCATTGGTTGTATTATAGGCATACCAATTGCTCTCTTAATCATAGGTCTTTTAACAAGTGCAGATCAGTACTTCCATTCTTTTATAAATACGATATTTAATTTTCTAAATAGTAGTAAAAAATGGGATTCTATACTAACAAATCTATTTACTCTTCTTATGTATTTCATTGTAATATTTTCAATATACCAAAATGCTATAAAATCCTCATTAGAAAATAAAACAGAAGAAATGGTTACCAAGGAAATCAATAAAACCATTATAAAAACAATACTAATAATAATAAATTCAGTATTCATACTATTCTTAATTTCTGAGATTTCAAAATTAACTTATAATTTTTTAAAACTACCTACCGAATATACTTATGCAAGTTTCGCAAGAGAAGGATTTTTTCAACTTTTATTTGTAACATTAATAAATTTTATTGTCATTATATATTTAGTGTATTATACAAACGCTCTTAAAAACAATAAGGATATTCATAAACTACTAATATCTTTAATTCTATTTTCCATTATTTTAATATTCAATTCGTACTATCGTATGTTTTTGTATATGTATGAATATGGATTTACTATTCTAAGATTACAAGTTATTCTCTTCTTATTTATGGAACTCTTACTTTTTATTATTTTAATTAAAAAAATATGGACAAAATTAAAAAATAAGGATAGCACTTTATTTACAAGCATTATACTAACGACTTACATTATTAACTTGTATTTCTGTACAGAACCTGTCATTGATTTATTAAACAAAATAATTCTAAAATAATAAAAACTACTAAAAAAACTTTGAAAAAAAGATTTAATAAGCGAAATTAAATCTTCTTTTATTTATATACATGAACACAGTGGTTCAATTCATTCACATGGCAGGGGATGAGAGAATCGAACTCCCAACTAAAGTTTTGGAGACTCCTATTATACCATTTAACTAATCCCCTAAAAATTTTTAACAAAGTTATTATAACACAATAAATAACCAATACGCAAATATTTTCATATATTATTCTAGGTGATATATATGCTTATTAATTATACATCAAAAGAACTTGAATTATTAGCAAGAATTATGCGAGCAGAAGCACTTGCTGAAGGAAACTTAGGAATGCTTATGGTAGGAAACGTAGTGGTGAATCGAAGTGTTGCTAATTGTTTAACATTCAAAAATATACGAAGCATTACCGATGCCATCTATCAAGCAAACCAATTTGCAGGAGTTAACTCTTCCTTGTTTCAAGCCTCTCCTACTACACATGAAAAAAATCTAGCCGAAAGAGTTTTACGTGGAGAATACTACTATCCTGCTACACATGCTTTATGGTTCTATGCACCTGCTAAAAATACAAGTTGCCAATCAAAATGGTATGACCAAGCACTTGCAGGAAGTTATAAAAATCATTGTTTTTATAGACCTGATGCTGGTACTTGTGAAGAACTGTATTAGAAAACCATTTCTGGTTTTCTCTTTTTTTACTCTACTTCATTAAACAACTTCTCTGCCATCAACTTAATCACCTCTACATTAACAGCATTTCCAAATTGTTTATAGGCTTGCTGATCATTAGCGTTGGGAATAAAAGTATCTGGAAAACTCTGAAGTCTGGCTGCTTCTCGAACTGTAAGTCTTCTTTTATACTTCCCAATAACTGGAATTTGCACCATTGCAACTAAAGCAGGAAAACAAGTAGGTTTTTTGATCCTAATTCCAGAAGGTCTAAATTGAATAATCCCGTCCCATAAAGAAGTAATACTTTCTCCCGCTTGCCATTCCATTTTTTTATGAGTAGGAGAAAACGCTTCTAAATTATTGTATTTTTTTAGCCACTGATCAATAAACTCCCTATTATTTAAATACAATTTAATATTTTTAAATACAAAATCACTTTTCCATTTTGGGAAATCCTCTAAAGGAGTAAATTTATTAAAATAAACTGCCCAAATGGGAAATCCAATTACAGTTTCTTTTATTCCCTTATAAAATTCATCCCAAGCATTTAATACCATTTCTTCATAAGCAGAAATATGATATTTTTCAGAAATATTTTCTTGTTCAAGAATGCTATATATATTATTTTCTTCTTTAGTTAAAAGTTTAGGAAGTTGAATAGTCAAATCTTTATCTCTATTTTCAGGATCATATATTCCAAGTATTACTACCCTTTCTCTAAGTTGAGGTATACCTAACTGATGAGGACTAATAATAATAGGTTCTTTTGTTAAGCGATATCCCAATTTTTTTAAATGGGAATATATTGTACTCCAAGTTCTTTTATTATCATGAGATACTAAATTCCGAACATTTTCCAAAATAATATACTTTGTTTTATGATATTTTAAAATTCGTTCAATTTCAAAAAATAAAGTTCCTTTGGTTTCATCTTGAAACCCCAATTGTTTCCCGGCTTTAGAAAAGGTTTGACACGGAAAACCAGCACATAAAACATCATGTCTAGGAATTTTTTTTTCATCAATATCTCGAATATTACAATTTGCATTAATTCCATAATTTTTAAAATAAGTTTCTATCGCATATTTATCAATTTCAGAAGCAAAAACACATTTACCACCTAATTGTTCCATAGCTTGGTGAAATCCCCCAATTCCAGCAAATAAATCTATAAACATAAAGTTCTTTTTCATATTCCATCACTATGAATATTATAATATATTTTCAAATAAAAAGCTAGTCCCTATTCCAAAACTAATGCCTCTAAAATTTAAAATGCAACTATTTAGAAAAAATCAAAATTTAAGCGCAATTTTCGCTTTTTATATATTTTTCATTTATTTTAATCTATAATAAAACAAAAGAAAGGGAATAGTATGGCAAATTTAAAAAGTGAACAAATACGAAGTGACTTTGGTATTGATATAAGTAACGATCAACCATTGCCCATATCTGAAATAATAAAAAGAATTGAAAATGTGTTAGGAAAAGAACACTGTTATATCACAAAATTATGGAATAAAAAAGTACTATGTTATAAACACAAAGATCAAATAGAGGTACTATTAATTGCTGCTATTACCTACATGGGTGGGAATGGACAACACCCTCTCTATAAAAAAAGAATGCAGTTAAAAAAATGGTATAAAGACATTACAGAATATTATGAAAATCAAACAAATTTTAATGTTCGATTTATAGGAGTATATCATTACCAAAATAATATAGTTTTTACTGAATTTATAAAAGATACCTATCTAAAGAAAAAAATGAATTCTTCTGCAGCACATGTCTATATAAACGATTTATATCAAGCAATGAAAGAAGGAATTTTTAAAAAAATAGATAAAAATAAAAATGAAATCGTTACAATTCAATATTTAAAATTTAAAGAATATTTGGACGGTAAAATCTCTGCTAATAAAAACGAAATATTTCAAATTTTTGAAGAATTTAATAAAATTTTTAATTTAGGGAAATGGATACCTGCCACAATGGCAATTCCAGAAATGCATAAGTCTGGATGGAACAAATGGAAAGAAACAGAATGGCCAGGTTGGTATTTAGAATTTAAATTAAATAAGTTTATCAAACAAAAACATTTAGAAAATAAGTTACTTTATGTAGGAAGTCATAATAAGAAAATAGGAGATCTAGATTTTGACATATGGTTTGAAGAAAAACAATTTTATGGTGACTTAAAAGCAAGTGATATAGCAAAAAAAGAAACTCCTGGAAATGATCAACAAAATTTTATAACATGTATCAATAAATATGATAAATTCTGGTATATCATTTATGAACATGAAACCATTAAAGATTCTGAAAAAAATAATTATGAAGCCACTCGATTTAGAACACACTATATAAAAGAAAATAATGAATGGCCAAAAAACAAACCTTGGGATGAACTCAGTTACCATAAAAGAATGAAGCATTCTGTTAAATTTGTAAAAATGTGTATCATAGAATTAAACAAAATTAATTTTCAAAAAACACTTAATGTTTTTAATCAAGGAAAACAACCCAATGGAGATATTAGAAAACCTAAATTTAAAATAACCAAAAATAATATAGATAATTTTATTGTGTTTCAACAAGAATTTATAGAAAACAAAAATAATAATTATAATAATTGATTCACTAAAAAAATCTAGAGAAACCTATAATTTTTTTAACCCTACTTTAAAACAAATCATCTATTGTAGTTTTACTAGTAGCACTTAATATTTTATTTATACTAGTATAGACTCGACCTTGTGGTGCTTTATTAGGATTCTTAGGATTTAACGGAATTGGATTTTTCAAAGGTTTTGCTTCCCCTTTAAAATAAATAATGTATTTTCCTGTATCACCATATAAATCAATATTTGCAACTTCTGCATAATAGGTAACAGCTTTCACAGGATTTTTTTGGTAAACTGCAATATACTTTATCTTATCCAACATATTTATACCTATCGCTACAGCATACCAACAATTATTTCCTAAAAATTCATCTTTAAATCCAGTTTCTTCCGCTGCAACTAAGATAGTATCTGGTTCTTCAAATAACAAATCATTTTTATCTATTTCTAAATCTTCATTAAATTTATCATAAAAAAACATATATTTTTGTTCATAAATAAACTTTTTAAACTTTAATAATTCGATATCAAATCTAAAAAGATTTTTTAACTCTTTTAATTCATCTGAAACTTCATCAATAGGAATAATAATTCCTAATTTTTCTTTAGAAATAATATTTGTAATCATATCATCAGCATTACGATAGCCAGCATTTTTAGAAATTGAATCAATATCTATATTATTTTCTAATAGATTATTTATAATAATATCTTTAATCTCCAATAAATTATGTTTATAATTAAAAGCAAATTGTACTAATTGTGGTGCAATATGATCTCGAATAGAATGACCTTTCAATTCATTTTCTATTAAATATAACTTAGGCCTTGCTTCTATTGTATAATCCAATAAATAACCATCTGGTATTGAACTATTTGCAAATCTTCTTTTTAATAATTTTTTTACATCAATATATATAGTTTTTGAACCAAATATTTTTTTGGCATTTGCTACTAAATCTTTTTCAAACTCTTCTTCTGAAGTATATTCATATTCAGAATATTCTTTATCTTCAATTAACATCTTTTGCATACCTTTTCTCCTTTTTTATACTACTATATAATATTTTTAATATTTCGTAAAATAAATTTTTAAATTTTATTAATAATTTTTTATATACAAAGAAAAAACAATCGTTTTAGACTGCTTTCTAAGGTATCAAGAGTTGTTGACCAATAGATAGTGTACTAGTTGCCAAATTATTTAAACTTTGAATAGCTGTTACTGTCGTATTAAAGTTTCTTGCAATACTATATAAAGTATCCCCGCTTTTTACAGTGTATGTCTGATAATTTGTATCTCTAGGAATTAACAACCTTTGACCAATACTTAATAAATTACTAGTTAAATTGTTTACTCTTTTTAACTCGTTTACAGATGTATTAAACATATTTGCTATTTTATATAAACTGTCACCAGGTTTTACAATATAATAATCACTAGTATCACTTGGTGCTGAACCTTTATTAACTTTTAACACTTGACCAATAGATAATGTGTTACTGGTTAAATTATTCATACTTTTTAATTCATCCACACTAAGACCATAACGATTCGCAATTCCATATAAAGTATCTCCACTTTTCACTGTATATGTTTCTCCAGTTGTTGGAGGAGTACTAGATTCTTTCAATTTTAAAATCTGACCAATAGACAAAGAATTACTTGTCAAATTATTTAAACGTTTTAATTCATCAACAGTCATTCCATAATTACGTGAAATACTCCATAAAGTATCTCCACTCTTTACTATATAAGTATTTTCTGTAGATACAGGAGTATAAGGAACACCTATATATTCAGCCAAAGACTTTACAACAGCCTCTGCGAGCCCTTCCCAATTATTTTTTAATTGACTTACATCATCACCAGTACTATCTGCGAATCCATATTCCACAATAATAGACTCATTATTAGGAGTATTTCTCAAAATATAATAATAGTCTTGATTCGGATTACTAGGTAATCTTCTTTGATAATACTTACGAACATTTTGACCTGCTTTAGTAAAATTATCACTAATAATGCTAGATAATCGATCACTATTACGTAGTGAGTAGATTACTTCCGCACCATCGCCACCTCCCGCATTTATATGATTAGACACAAGAATCACATCATTACCCTTTCCATAAAAACTCTGTGCTCTACCTGGTCTAACATCAGGAGATAAAGTTTCATCTGTAGTTCTTGTCATACTATTTTCGATTCCTAAATCATCCAAACGATTATGAATATATTCACTTATCTTTAATGTATATTCTTTTTCTGTTATTCCATTTGCAATAGTCCCAGGGTCAGTACCACCATGGCTTGAAACTGAATTCCCCAAAAATTACATCTTTTGCTAAAATTATAGGTTATATTTTATAAATCAAAGTTCCATTCAATACGAATTTCTCTTGATTTTGTTTCTTTATCTAAAGTTCCTATATAGATTTTTTCTACAAACTCATCTACAATAATTTTATTAAGTTTATCAATATGTTTATATTTTTTAAGTATGCTCTCAATATCTTTTGAATTATCTTTTCTTGGAAGCATAGCATCAAGTTCAATGTTAATCTCTTCAAGTCTTAGTTGATAACTTTCTACATCTTTTGAGTACTCTACTCGTAACATTGTAAAATCTTCTTCCGTAATAACACCTTTCAACTTATCCTCGTACAAAGTCTTAAAATACAACTTACTCTCACTTAATTTTTTTTCAAAACTTGCTTTTTCTTTATTCAAATTTGTAATTCTTATATCTTGATTAGACTTCCTATCCATTTCCTTTGTAAATTCATTTTTCAAAAGTTCTTCATTACATTTTTTCAGTAATTCATTAATTGCATTTAATAAATACTCTTCCAATATGTCTAAACGAAACGATTTATTATTATCACAAACATGATACTTTTTATGTCCCTTACATTGAAGATAAGCCTTTTTTACTTTTGTATTTCCTTTACTACTTACATTAAATACATTTTTCATAAAAATTCTTCCACAATCAGCACAATAAACTTTTTGACTTAACATATGAATTTCACCATTTTTAGATGGGCACTCATTTTTGCCTAATCTTTTTTGCACCAAATACCAAGTTTCTTTATCAACAATTGGCTCGTGAGCATTTTCTGTAACTGACCATTTATCCTTTGGCACTTTTTTTGACTTGTGATTCTTGTAACTAACACTTGTTCTTTTGCCCTGTACTAGCTTACCTATATAAGTTTCATTTTTTAAAATTTTAGCAATAGTATCAGAAGTCCAAGTCCCTGTACCTTGGCGATTAGCACAAATAAAATTACTTCCTATTGATTTTTTATAAAGTGAAGGACACAATATTCCTCTTGCATTTAAATCCATAGCAATTTTATGATACCCTATCCCATCTTTATATTTTTGAAATATCTCTCTTACAATATAAGCAACATCTTCATCAACTATTAACTTGTGTTTATTATCTGGGTCTTTCAAATAACCATAGGGAGCAAAACTTCCCATATAAAGTCCATCATCTCGTTTATTTTTTAATGACTTCTTAACATTATTTGATAAATCTTCCAAATACCATTCATTTACAAGTCCATTAATTTGTCTTGATTTTTTATTGGATTCATTGTTAGTATCTGCATTATCTACAATACTAACAAATCTTACACCCCATTCTACAAATTTATTATGAAGATATTTTTCAATCACTTCCATATCTCTTGAAAAACGACTTTGTGTTTTACAAAGAACTATATTAATTCTTCCATTTTCACAATCTTTAATCATTCTTTCAAAATCAGGTCTATAAGTGCCTGCCCCAGAAAAATCATCATCTGAATAAATATCAACAATTTCCCAACCTTGTTCAAGAGCATATTTTAAAAGCATACTTTTTTGATTAGCAATAGATTCACTATCATCATTTTTATTTTTTTTGTTTCTATCTTCATCAGATAGTCTACAATATACACCTACCTTTTCCATTTACTGCACCTACTCTCTAGTTGCAATAAACAATCTAAATCTATAAGTGTATTATACTCTAACTTAAGAATTATTTACAGCCTGTATATTGCTATTTTCTAAGTTAAGTATTACCTTAAGTAATTTTCTAGTAATAATATTTTCTAACTCTTCATCTGTTACGATCACGTTATCTTTTGTTTTATATGTTACATTGTATTTTACCTCCATATTATATAACCCCCTTTATTATTCTAATTATAAATAGAATCCTCCGTAAAATTTAACCATGTATCAATCCTCCTTATATTTTTTCATAATACTTTCTAATTCTTCCTTATCATTTAAATCTAATTCTTCACTTTTACAAACTTCCGAATGTTCTAACCAATAAGGAACTTCATTTCTATTCTTATTATCTTTTATAAATTCTTTTCTTTTATATTGGCAATTTCTTTCTATAACATCATAGAATTTCTTTTCTACCACTTTAGCATTTTCTTCTCTAACAATCTCTTCATTTATATAAATTTGTCTTTGGTTGTCAACATATTTAATATAAATATAATTCCTACTCGCTAAATTTTGAATAAAATTAGAAATTGTTTTTGTACGCACACCTAACACTTTAGAAAAATAATGATTACTAGCATAGCAATATTCTTTCTTATTTGATAATGAATTAATGATTCCATACACTAATTTATCCTTCCTGCGAACAAGTTTGGTCACTTAATACTATTCTAGGAACTGCGATAAAATGCCTTTAAAGCCATACCAATATTCCCTAGCAATTCGTAATTTTGGGTATAAAAACCCCTGAGACTTTATTTTAAATCCTGTCCTTCGGATTATTTCAAGTTCATTCTATATTCTTTATAGAATAGGTACTAACATAAGCCTTTAATCTTACTGTACCTCTTATAACTAATGTCTTACGACTATTTAGTTAAGTGTTATGGTGTACATCCCATTTGCATATTCTTGGTAGATTAGATATTTGTATTGCTCTAATATCTCAAGATTCTTTTGTAAGCCTCTATTTTTTATTTTAATAGTTTGTTGTATTTCTCCTATATTTATATCGGTTATTATTCTTTCAAAACCCTTTACATAAATATAAGAGTAAATATATTTGGCTTCCTTTGGAATTCTTTTATCTTTCCAAATACTCTCTTGTATCTTAAACTTCCTTATAAGCATTCCTCCTTTCTTTTTTTGATGAGTTTTACATCAAAACTGAGGCTAGTATAGCGTTGTATATTGAGTTTGTCAACATGATAATTACTAAATTGTTGATTTTTACAGCACGGTATGTTATACTTTATTTACTTAAAAGAAAAAGAGGTGTATTTATTAATGAAAAAAAATACTACAGAACTTGGAAAAACAATAAGTGAAGCAAGAAAAAAACTTGGTATCTCACAAAGAGAACTTGCTCGTAAATCTAATATGGATTGTGCCGAAGTATCAAGAATAGAGGCAGGCAAAAGATTAAAACCAAATGTTTTATATTTGAAAGGAATTGCGGAAAACTTAAATTTAAGTTTAGTAAAATTAATGGAACTTGCAGGATATGATGATGTAGATATTAATTGGGGTATGGATCTATCTGAAAAAAGAAGTACTGCCGATTATCAAGAACAAATTAAATCTTATGAACAATTTTATTTTGATGTTTTAGAAGATATAGAAGAAAGAAGAAAAAATGCTTTTGCTTGCAAAGGAATTATTGCTGATATAATAGATAAAATAGAATTATCTAAAATTGAAAATAGAGAAAAAATTTCTATGGATGAAATTTTAGATAACCTAAAAGAAGTTATGACTTTAATTAGACCTAACCTAGAAAAACTAGATAAAGAGAAATATCCTAAATATGATAGTGGTGTATTTCCAAAAATAAAAATTGAATCTAATGTTAAATATAATACCTTAACAGGAAACATTATAGAAGAAGAAAAATAACCTTTTTGCTTTAGTCGTAGACTTTAGCATTAAGGTTATTTCATAAAAAAGACGGGACACGTTTTGTTGAAACTTGTTTCAATGAAAGGGGCGATAGTCTTTTTTTTATTTGTATTTATACAAATAAAAAGGCAATAACTTTACTTGCGCTAGCTTGTTTAGTTATTGCTTAAAGGGGTTTCAAAAGGGCAACTCCCTTTGCACATCTCGTTATTGGCTTGCCAATATCGTAGTGTGTTACTAAAATGACATTTTAGTTTATTCAACTTCACAAATTATACCCTTGTCATTTTTCAATTGTCAAAGCATACCATATAACTATTTGATTTTTCTTCAGAAGTATATATTGAAATCTGATTATGGTCTGGATTAATAAACAAACCTAATTTACCAATTTTTCCATTTTCATCTACATAATTAACTTCTTGAAATAACGAGAAAAGACAAACTGTTAGTTCTTTTAAAATAATGCTATTTATTGATATACGAAATAAATTCATTAACTTTTTCCATTCATTATTCCAAGTTTTAGGTTTATATCCAATATATCCTATTACTTTTTTGCCATCTTTTGTTTGATACTTATTTAATCTACAATTTTTTAAATTCTCAAAAACAAGTCCTTGATCTCTTTCTCTATGCGCAACATTATCAGCAAATTCATGAACCAACCGTAACTCTTTTTTTGGCAAATAATTTCTTATTAAAATAAGAAATCCATAAATATCATATTCATCAAATAATCTATTCTCAATCAAATATCTATAATGCTCTAGCATTTTGATTTCTTTTATATTCATATTAACCTCTTGTAAAAAGTTTTCCATATATTTACTTATTTAAACCTTCTTCTACCTTTAGAATCTATTCTATATTTTCTTCCAGATTTATAACCATCCAAAAACCATTTAATCAATATCAATAATATAATTAAAGTTATTATCATTACCATTTTCACCTTTCTTTTAAGTTATTGCATTTACTACTATATTTATTAAATTTGTCTTTATATGTTCAAAATCTTCATTCAAATTTATCGTATTTATAAATATCTTATTATCTTGTATTAAACCATTTTTATGAAGTTCAAAATCAACCGTAGGATATAAAAGCATTCCAGAAATCTCTCCACCAAGAGGGATATTATTCATATAAGAATACATTTGAGCCATATGAGCAGAATGAATTTTAGAATTCTTATAAAATTCATTTCTATTTAAAGTTTCTTGATAAAATTTAGTATCAATTATAAGTGTTTTATTTTCTTTTGTTATTACAATATCAGTATACATTGCAGGAATTAGATTAATTATATCACCCGAAGCATCTTTATAATTGAATTTCTTTTGAAAACTGACATTAACATCAGGCAATTCCTTTTTATAAAATTCATATATAAATCTTTCATATAATTTTGCAATTTTCTTTTCATCAAAATAAGCACAAATAGAATTATCTCCGGAATTTTCTGAAATGATTAACGAATCATTAATCAAATAGCATATATCTATTAACATCTTATACATTTTATTGTTCCTGTTGTAAATAATACTTTTCCATGAAAAGTTATTATCAAAGTTTACAACATCAACTTCATAAAAATATTCCAAACACTTACTAATTTTTTGTTTTATTGTTAAGTCAATATCTTTATTTTGCAATAAGATTAATGTTGTTTTAATAATTTGATTGAATATATTATTAATACTATATTTTTCATAATCACAATTAACATTAATTGAACTATTACATATGCAAAATAAAGTGTTATTCATATTCAATTTTCCTTTTATGTAAGGTAGATCTTCATTAATATCAATATATTCTTTATATAATCCTTTTTTTATCTGACTATAAATTCCCTGCAGAAGTATTATAGATAACATTTCATATATATTATCAAATTGTTCTTCCCCTAAATGATTTAATTCTTCATATTCCAAAAAATCATAAGCATATGATAGCATATAATAAACATTCTTTATTGGAATTTTATTTTTATATAAATTAGTCATATTCGATTGCCCCCGATAATTCATTTTTAAATTCTAGAAACTTGCTTTCATTATTAATCCAATATTCCTCAATTAAAGGTATAATATCAAAATTGATTATTTCATTTATATCATTCTTAGATGACTCTTCAAGATTGCAAAAATAACTATGTCCAATCATATAATTCTTTCCCAAAGTTTCATCTTCTAATATTGATTGATTTATATTGTCTATAATATTTAATATTTTTTCTAAATATCTATACTCGTTACATTTTTTTAAATACATTTGAAATTTATTTGATTTGAATTGTGGTTCAATTTCAATAAAACTAAATCTTCTTCTTAATGCATAATCCATAAATGCCAAACTTCTATCTGCAGTATTCATAATACCTATAATATATAAATTTTCCGGAACAAAAAATTTTAATTCAGATTTATATAATAAAGGAATAGAATATTCTTCACCTCTTTTATCATTTTCAATCAAAAGAAGTAACTCACCAAATATTTTGCTTAAATTTCCTCTATTTATTTCATCTATGATTAAAAAATATTTTTGATTAGGATTTCTTTTTGCAACATTACAAATATTGTAAAAAATTCCATTTTTTAATTCAAAGTTTCCTCTTCCTGTAGGTCTATATCCCATAACAAAATCTTCATAAGAATAATTTTGATGAAATTGAACCATTTCAACAAATTCACTATTTTTACTTCCGATAATAGAATAAACTAACCTTTTAGATAAAAAACTTTTTCCAACTCCTGGAGAGCCTTGAATTATTATATTTTTCTTTTTCAAAAGTCTACTTTTCATAGTTTCATATTTTTCTTTTTCAACAAATACTTCATTTAAAAAATCTATTTCTGTGTACTTAATAAAACTAGAATCATATATATTGTTATAATCAGAATTCATAGATTCTTCTGTAAGTCCGCTATTTTCCTTTTCTTCCAAAAATTCAATATATAAAGATTTTACACTATTAATTGGCTGATGATTATTAATAAATTGTGTAAAAATATCCAAAGTTTCTGCTTTTTCAAAAACATTTTTTAATTCTTCACTAGTTTTAATATCAAATATTTTCATATTAGTTAAATTATTTGATATTAATTCTGAACTTACATTAGATAATACACCTAGATACTGATTAACTGTATTCTTTGAAAAATATTCGCCTCTATTATTTTCTTTGTTAAGTAGCCACTTAGAAAAAAGTTTTCTATTATCATACTCAATTTCATCTATAATCTCTTCACCTAAAATCATAGTTTTAAAAAATATTAAATATTTATTAAATGCGTTCTTTATTGTGTAATAACTATATGTAGTATTTTGAAAATAGTTTTTTAAATCATCTGTACTTTCAAATAAATCATAAGACTCTTGCAATTTATCATATTGCACAATTTCAAATATTGAAGTAGAAATTAAATTCATCTCCAACATAGTGTTATTTAAAACATTTAACAATGCAACATACGAATTAGCAGTATTCTTTTTAACCGCAAAATTATTGCTATTACTAGAAAGCCACTTTCTAAATTCTCTTTTAAAATTATTTTTAACTAAAACTTTTGTATTCATTTAAAACACCTCTTGGCATTAATTATATCATATAATAATATATATATATAAAACAAATATAATAATTAAACTTATTTAAACTATAAACTAAGATCTTCTTTTTCATAAGACTTTTTGCTAATCCTCATATAACTAGGAATATCTGCATAATCAAATAATTCACTTTCTTTAGTAGTTTCTTTTGCAATATCATAAACATCTTCTTTATTAAAATCTTCGTTATCAAAATAGTCCTTAATTTCGTTCGTAGTAACCTCTTTTGTTTTCTCATTACCAATTTGTAGTAACTCTCTAAAAAAATATTTAATACCCTTTAACATAGACCTAATATAGGAAATTAGATTTTTATTTTCTTCTTGTAATTTCTTATTTTTATTTTTTAAAGTTTCAACTTCTTTTTTTACTCTTTTATTTTCTTTTTGAACTGAAAGATAATTTTGGGAATAACTATCTACTTCATCAAAAACTTGTTGCAATTTAGGTTGTATTTCCATAACCTTTTTTGTTTCTTTAAAAACATGATTCATAGTATCAAAAGTTTCTTTCTTCACTTTAACATATTCTTTATCAAACATAACATCTTTATTGCTTTTCATTTGTTCTTCTAAATCAGTCATGGCATTTTCTAGTCTTTCATTCCTAACATTTAAAGTATGATTAAGTTTTCGTATTATCTTTTTATATTCTCTAATAGGAATACTCTCATTATCACTATGTTTAATTCTCTCGTTCCAAATCATAGCCGTTATCAATTAATCTTTTATGGTAAATATCTTGTAATTCAGATAAATGAAGTTTATCTCTAATGTATTGTTTTTTAGAAATCGTATATCTTTCCGTATTTGTTCTTTTATCATATTTTTTTACTAAAGGTACTACTACACAATGAATATGAGGTGTTTTTTCATCTAAATGTATAACACTATGTAGTACTTGTTCTTTTGTATATCCTAAATCTTTATAAACAAAATCCATACAAACTTCTGCCCACTTTTTAATATCTTCTTTACTCATATCCTTAAAAAACTCATGCGTAGCTGTAAATAAAAGTTCATCAGCAACAACACTTTTAGATTTATCTACCATTTGTTTAAAACTTCTTTTTCTATCTTCTCGTTCCGTTTTCATTCGTTCATCATGTTCCTTTTTATATTCTTTTGTTAAATTATAAAAGCCTTTAACATATTTATCTGCTAAAGGCACTAATTCAATATTTTCTTTTGTTAATTCTAACTTAATATCAGGGTTAGAATTATAGGCTTTCTTTTCTCGTTTATTGTATGAACCAATTTGTGCTAAATCATTGAGTGTCATTATTGGTTCACTTTTAAAAATTGCATAATTCATATATCATTCCTCCAATCTTTAAAATTTTGCAAAACAAAAAGATATGCTCTTACGCATACCATTATAATTTATATTTAAAACTATTTAGTAATTAATGAAACTAATATTGGCAACAATATATTTGTAATAACAAAGCCTATTATTTTTAAAAATACTGATTTCTCATTTCTAAAATGGTTTATTGATGATTCTCCAAAATCAAATTGATTTATTGGATATTTCTTTTCAATATATTTTATTATATACATGGAAGCTAAACTAGGTATTAAGAACATCAATGTAATCATCATTATTGTTGATATTTTACAATTAAAAACTTCATTCAAAATAAGAATTAATAATACCTCTAATGCAACAATTGGAATATATAAAACAAAGTATCCCCAACTTTTACTTGACAGTAAATAAATCTTATTTTGATTATCCATTAAATTTAAATTTTCTTCTATACTATGGCATATTGAATCATAAAGCTTTTTTTCATTAATTTGTAAAGATATACTGCTTGAATAATAATTATTATTCAAGGTTATATAAATGTGATCATCAAAGTGATTGCAATATATCTTTATTTCAATATCTTTTAATTTCTTTTTGTCAAAATATATATCATTTAATAATTCTATTGCATTATCTTCAAGAGAACTTTGATCTACAAAATCTGCTTTAATATTTAAATTTAGTTCTATTTCATTTGAAAGTTTTGATAAAATATTGTTTATTAAGCTAGTAATCTCATTTTTTGTAATTATCTTTCCTTCAACTTGATATGTCTTTTTGTAAATCATGTTAATTTCACCTCTTTATATAATTATATCACTAAAAAAGATACTCTGCTAACATAGTACCTTAACTTATAGATTTATCGTTTACCACAACATATTATTGTTGGGGAACAAATACCTTGGGTGACCAGGATCTATTACTACTTTTTTAGTCGCTCTTATAGACATGTTTTTCACCTCTAGTATAAAGTATGAAAAAAATACAAAATTGGTTAAAATAATCATTTCACACCATCAAACTACCACTTTTTAGAGCAAATAATATCAAACTCAATCCATGCTAGACTTCCATTAAAACATCCAAGTCTTGTAACTTTATTTCTTCAAGACTTTCTTTTACTATTGAATACAAAAATACTCTAACACTTTTTTGAAATCTTTTTTCAATATATTCCTTATATCCTTTTAATTGTTTAATATACACTTCGTCTTTTGTATTCACTAACTTATAATCAACTATTTTAAATTCACTTTCCTCTTCTATCAACAAATCAATCACACCATGCAAAACAGTGTCTTTCACTATATATTTAAACTCATATTCCTTATATAAATGCAAGGCTCGATCTAAAATGCCAGTTCCTATAAAAGCCTGAATCTTTCTTACATCAAAATCGTCCAGCCCGCTATAATTCGGATTAGTAAAATCAAAATTCTCCATAATCTCGTGAAAATATACACCACTACGCATATTTTCCATTTCTTCTCTAGACATCAATTTAGTAGACACTTTAGAAAAACGTTCCTTCTCCACTACATTCTCTTCTTTAACAAGCATATCTACATCCAAATTGCACTTTTTATACTCTATTAACTCTCTAAAGTTATATTCCTTAATATAATTATAATCATGAGTAAGTCCAATATTATCTAAATCTACTCTCCTTATAAAAGAAGACAAATTTCCCTTAATAGAATTTAAAATATCTAATAGTGATCTATACTCTAATTTTTGATAATCTATAACTCTATCCAATACAAAAGGACTTTCTTCCTTTAAAGATGCTACAAAAATCATCTTCTCCTTTGCCCTTGTTAACGCTACATAAAAAAGTCTAATTCTTTCAGAAATTTCTTCCTTTAATTGAGATATTTTAATCAAATCCTTACAAATTGTTCCTCTAATTCCTCTATCAAGAAAAGGGGTTACAATTCCATACTTTTTATCATACAAAAACCTCGCATTTACATCACTCAAATTAAACTTGGAAGACAATCCACTAAAATAACACAAATGAAACTCTAATCCTTTAGATTTATGAATAGTCATAATTTTAACTCCATTTTCCTGTTTCAAAGAATGAATTGTAATGTCATAATTCTTCTCCTGTAAAACACACAAATAATGATAAAAATCCTCCAAAGTATATCTCATTTTACCCAAAGAATCCGCAATAGTAAGCAAATAATCCAAAATTGCAATATGCTTATCCACATCTCCCACTGTAACAATTTTTTCATAAAAAGCAAATTTTTCGATAATCTCTTCCATTACTTCTTTAGGATTTAACATAAAATAATCGATAGATTCTATAATCTTTAACAAAAAAGAATCCTCATAATTTTGATTTACAAAATAAGAAAAAATTACATTATCCTCTTCCCTAAACAAAAAACTTCGCAAAACACTAATAAAAGCATATTTAAATTCTTGATTGGGATAACGATTTAAAAGTAAATACAAAATATTTTTCACTATCGCAATAGTAACACTATCTGTAATCGATTCATCTTTATAAATTGCCATAGGAATATTTAAATATTCAAATACTTTTTTATACAAATAAAAATGAGTAGACCGATCCATCAAAATCACAATATCTTCATATCGAATAGGACGCTTGATTTGAGCATCTTTATCAAAAATTTCGTATTGTTCCTCCATTTTCTTCTTAATATCCGTTGCAATAGTAAAAATTTCAATTTCTTCTTTCGAGTAACCAGCCGTTTTATCATAAACATAATTTAATATCTCTAAATCATTAGAATGCGCTGTACTTCCAATTTCATCATAAGAAGTATTTCCATAACACATTTGATGAGACGCACTATAACTAGCACCTCCAACAAAATCACTCATTACCAAATTAAAAATCAAATTAATATTCTGTAGCACTTCCTTTCTAGAACGAAAATTTTTATTCAAATCAATTTTTATCCCACCTTCATGTAATGAATACTGATCATACTTTTCTTTAAAAAGATTAGGATTAGCATTTCGAAAGCGATAAATAGACTGCTTAATATCTCCCACCATATAGACATTATCTTTTGCCAGAAAAGAAATAAATTTCTCTTGCAAATCATTCGTATCTTGATACTCATCAATCATAATTTCATTTAGACTAGCACGCAATTGCATGCAAATCTCTTCGTTTTCTTCTAATACACGAATCGCCATTTTAGCAATATCACAAAACTCAAATAAGTCATTTTGAAACTTATAATCATTCACTTTCGCATCTAACCTTAAAATGATTTCTATAATCACTTCGACATAATTCTTTGTTTTGTAAAGAGAATCTTTTATTTCTTCTAAATCTCTATAACTACATAAAGTATCAATTTCTTTCAAGCAATCACTTATTTTTTCTTTAACAACTTTTGCTTCTTCCTCTGCATTCTTAGGTAACCTAGGTATAGTATTTATATTACTTACAACCTTTTGATAACTATCTGCAATCAATAACTCCCCTAAAGATTCATTCAATTTCTCTGCATATTCAGTCGAAACAAACTCTTCTAACTTCAATACCTGTTCGTGAAGAAGACTCACTTTCTCTAAAATTAAATTCTCATATTCTTGAATTAACTTGTTTATAAAATTATCATTATAATAATTTACAATATAATTTTTTAAATACTCTGCCTTATCATAACGCATATCAAGTTTATTATTCATCTCTAAAATACATACTTTAACTACTCCATCATCTTTAACACAAAAGTCATCTATAAACTTTAAAAACTTTTCATCTCGAGACACATAGTATTCATCAAAAACACTATCCAATAATTCTTCCTTTTTTATAGAAATAATACTAGACTCGATTATGGAAATATTTTTAGATACATTTAACAAATAATTATATTTTTTAACTATCGCAAGAGCGTAGGCATCAAAAGTAGTAATATAAGAAGCATCCAGTAAAGCAAGTTGACTTTTTAAAGAATCATCCTTTGATATCTTGTTTCTAATTCTAATCTTCATTTCTTCTGCTGCTGCTTTCGTAAACGTTAAAATTAAAAGTTCATTAATATTAACTCCATCTTTTAATTTACGAATAACTCTTTCAGACAAAACGGCCGTCTTTCCACTACCTGCTCCAGCACTTACAATAATATTAGAATGATCAAAATGTATGGCATCTTTTTGTTCTTTTGTCCACATTGACATACATTCTCCTCCTAACTTTCATTTATTTCTCTTCTTCCCAAAAATTCTTCATAATTCATTTTCTTTAACAAAACAAAATCTTTAGTACTACAGTAACAGATATCTTTAAATTTACAAAAAGCACAACCAATAATTTCATTATCAATCATTTTTGGATTAATCCTAAAGCGAGCATTTTGAATATCCACAATGGCTTCTTCTACTTTCGTATCCACTAATTTTACCAATTTTTTCATTTGTTCTGCACTTAAAACTTTTGTATAAGGATAAAATCCTTTTGAAGAAACCCTCATTCCCTTAATCATTTTACTATCAACATAATGAGAATCATTTAATTTTAATATTTCTTCATTATCAGTACTAAACCCTTCCAAACGATAAAGTTTTTTCATCTCTTTAACATAATCATGCCCCTTTTGAAAAGACAAATTTTCATGAACTACTTTTTGCAAATAAAATCCTGCAATCTCTACATCTTCTAAAAATAAAGAATGCAACAAATACAAATAAATAGGAAGTTGCATAGACAACCCATAATATAAATGATTAAGTTCAATATAAGGTACCCCCGTTTTATAATCAATAACTGACACAACTTTTTTTCCATTAAATTCATTATATTTTATTTTATCTATAATACCAACAAAATTTACATCAATATCCTTTTTCTTATGAATAATAACTTTTTTTTCGTACAACCCATGCACTAGTTCACTATTTTGATTTTGTTCTTTAATAATTTCAATTGCCTCCCATAATTTTATTTTTAACTTTGAAACAAAAAAATCTTCTTTTGGGCTAAATTTATTAGTACTAACAAATTTAGAAAATGCACTTTCAAAATCAAAATCCTCTTGAAAAGCAACAGATAAAATAGAATGAAACATAGTCCCAATCACTTTCATAAACGTTTCTTCATGCTTATCTAAATTTAAAATATTAGCCAAAAAGAAGCGAAAACTACAATGATAAAATGTATCCAAACTAGAATAAGACAAAGTTAACCTTTCATGAATATAACTTCTAAAAGTAGGAATTTCAATGTTTTGAAATTGATTATCATAAGTTAAATAAGGAATCTCTTGGTAATTATACATAAGAAGACCTAAATCTTCATGAACTTTATTGTATTTAATAAATTGATCTAACATACTTGCTAATTTTAATTGATTATAAGAATCAGAAAAGGAATATTCATGATTACTTCCCTCTATTCCTTCTAAACCCAACTCCGCTAACAAGGAAGAAGGATAATATTTTTGTCCTTGAAAACTCAATTTATACGTAATCACTACATTTTTAAAACTCATAATTTTACGAATTACTTTTTCTTTCTCATTTTTATTTTTCTCAAAAGATGTAAATAAACCAATCTTTTGCTTTTGAAAATCATTTAAATAATCTTCATCTTTATAGATTTTAGGAAAAATACCTTCATTAAAAGAAAGAATAAAATAATAATCTTCTTCATCAACCATTTTGTTCATATTGATAACACGAACGGCTTCTTTCTTTTCCTGATAAGGAATATTTTTTTGCTTTAATTCCTCTTCTACTAAATAAAGAATTGTATCATCTATTCCTGTAAACTGATATTGATTACAGACCTTTAATATCGCATCATAAATAGCATCTTTTCGAATACAATTCAAAGCCATGGAAAAATCTTTTGTATCCTTTAGTGTATGTAAAAATTTATGTACAGAATAAGTGCCATATATACCTTTAGGTTCATACGTATTTATAGGAATCCCGTATAATTTAAATACTCTTTTTAATGTATTGAAATACTCTCCACTTTCTAAAACAATTGCAATTTTAGAAGTAGGCATCATTTTTAATAACTCTCTCACTCTGTTCGCAACATACTCTACTTCATCTTCTAATGTAGAAAAAAAAGTAACTTGAGGTACAAATTTTTGTTTATCTCTTTTCAAATATAAATAATCATACTTTTCTATTTCTTTTTTCAAAAAAGGCTCAATCTCAATATCAATAATAACAATACGAGATATTCTCATCTTAAATAATGGTGTTCTAAAAATAAGGTGATTTTCTTCCAATTCTTTAAACAATTTTTCATCAAACAAAAAATTATCTAAATACATTTTGGCAACATCATATTTATAATGATACTTATCTACTAAATAATAAAGCGCTGATGTATCTGTATATCCAAAATAATGATTTATAAATTCTTGCTGTGTCATTATCTTAATATTTAATAATTGGTTTTTTTTATCTAAATAATCTAAAATAGCATCTTTATTATTTGTTATAACCAAATCATTGTTTCGTAACTGATCTAACATATAAAACTCCTTATATTTTTAACATTCATAAATTGTGCGTTTACTTAATTTTATCATACAAACTGTCTCTATTTTAGAAAAACTAAAAAAAGAGAAATAAATCCCTATTAAGAAAAAAAGAAAAAGAATGTAACTATTCTATGAATTAGTAACTTTTATTCTGTCACCATTTCTACTTTTGATGCCTTGTCTAATTCTTCAAACTTAACTGCCATAGTAGGACTATTATGCGTCAATTTTTTAATCGTCAATTCTTCTGCTTTATTATTTGCAAGTCTTAAATTATTCTCACTTGATAACAATGCCTCTTTCGTTTTTTGTAAATGATCAATAGTTTTATCAATCTCGTCAATTGCTTTCTTAAATTTTTCACTAGCCAACCTATAATTTCTTCCAAATCCTTCCTTAAAAGCATTCATATTTTCTTCAAAATGAGAAATATCTATATTTTGATTTTTAACTACTTGCAACTCTTTTTTATATGCTAACGAATTCATAGCAAAGCCACGTATCAACGTAATCAAAGGAATAAAAAATTGAGGACGAATGACATACATCTTTTCATATTTATGAGATACATCTACAATACCTCCATTATAATATTCATTATCAATTTCTAACAATGATACTAAAACAGCATATTCACAACGTTTTTCTCTTCTATCCTTATCTAATTCTTTAAAAAAATCTTCATTCTTATGCTTAGTAGAAGTTTCATCGGCCTCATTTTTCATCTCAAACATAATCGAAATAATTTCCGTTCCATCTTCATCATAATCCTTAAAAATAAAATCCCCTTTAGAGCCAGTTTTAATATCATTATCTTTTTCAAAATAAGCATTTTTAAATAAAGGTCTTAACTTATTAAATTCATTATTACAATGTTGTTCTAAAGATTCCCCTATCATCTTCGTAGATTGTTTGGCTTTAAAATCTTTGTAATAAGCAATTTGTTCATCTTTATTTTTCATTTTTTCTTCATAGTTTTCTTTTAAATTTTTTTCTCTTAATAAAAAATCGGCTTGATTCAACTCTAATTTATTATTTAATTCATTAATTGTTTTATCCCTTTCATGAATCGCCATTTTAATTGCTAATTCTTTTTCAGTCTGTTCTAATTTTAATTGATGATTTAATTCTACTATTTCTAAATCTTTCTTACTTAAGTTATCCTTTAATGTCCTTTCTAAATTGGCTTCTGCTAACTTAATTGCACTTTCCTTTTCTTTATTAAACTGTGTTTCTCTAATAGACAATTCATGTTCAAATTCCGTATCTCTTATTTGTTTCACAATGGATTCATAATCTGTTTCACTTATTTGAAAAATAGTTCCACACTTAGGACACTTAATTTCATTCATATTCATTCCTCCAATCAAAATACTTGTTATTCTATTATAACATAGACTATACCTTAACTATCGTAATTTTATAAACAAAAAAGCAGACTAACTTGAAGTGATACAATAAAAATTGATTTTGATATAAAACATTGGGAAGATGTCCCAGAATTTATAAAAAAATATATTAATTACTATAATAAGAGACCTTCTTATACTTTAAAATAAAAACCCCCATTCAATATAAAATTGAATCAGGGTTCTATTTTTTTTTACTTGTCTACTTTTACTTAACTAGTTCAACTCGCTGCTTTTGTTAGATGTATAGAAGTAGTTTTTAATTCCTCTCCGCGATAGTAACTAATTTCGACAGTTTCTCCAACAGTATGTTTATAAAGTTGATACTTCAAAAATGCTACACTTGGAATATTTTCATTTCCTAATTTTACAATAATATCACCACTTTTTAATCCTGCTTCACTTGCTGGACTTCCATCTTCTACACGATCAATATACACCCCACTAGATACAGGTGCATCTACTCGGATTAGGATATCTGATAAATTATACATAGAAACTCCTAAATAAGGTCTTACAATACTTTCCCCATTCTCAAACTTTTCAGCATACCATAAGGCATCTTCTATTGGAATAGCAAAGCCCATACCCTCAATTTGACTACTAGCAAGTTTCATAGAAGTAATTCCTACAACCTCTCCATTAGAATTAGATAAAGGACCTCCACTATTTCCAGAATTAATCGCAGCATCCGTTTGCAATACACTCATCACCCAGTCACTGATAGAAGAATTATTTAGACTTACTTCTACCATTCTATCCTTACCAGATAAAATTCCTCTTGTAACAGTCCAGGAATAAGCACTACTATCAATAGGAGCACCTACTGCAAATACAGTATCTCCAATACGAGAATTAGAATTATTGCCAAGTGATGCAACACTTAAAACATTTTTGCTATCAACAGTTAACACAGCAATATCAGCATACTTATCACTGCCTACAATTTTAGCATCTACTGAATTATTATTTGTAAATACAACACGAACGGCATCAGCACTTTCTATTACATGATTATTAGTTAAAATATAGCCTTTCCCATTTTCATTTTTATAAACAAAACCTGTACCTGTTGCATACAACTTATCTTTTTTATATGTTTCAATCGTCACAACAGAATCATATACTTTCTCAACAGCATCAGCAATTCCTGTATCCGTAACCGTCACATCTTTTACTGTTTTCGTTATATTTTCTATAACATTCATTGGAGAATACTTAACTAGTGCAAACATCCCCAAAGCCCCTAAAAAGAACACCACCATTAAAATAACTGCATATCTTACATTTTTATTCACTTTAAAATCTTGCATTTCTAATTCATCCCTTCTATTTCTATATAATTGATAGGAAATCCCATCTTTTCTAAAACTTTTCCAATACTAATACTTTCTAATTTTCCATTCAACTTATTTATCTCATAATCTAATTCTCGAATTAAAGAATTAAAATCGTCTTTACGAAGCATTTGTTTCAAAATAATAATAAGTGCAAATAAATCATCTTTACCATAAATATATTCATCACCTATCTTTGGTATTTCCAATAACTCATGAAAACGAGTATCCTCTATTTTCCTTTGTACACGATGGTCAAACAAAATTTCTTCATGTGCACACAAATTACGATAATTAGCAAGGACTGGTAAATAAGTGGCTAAATCATCTGCGTCCACATCAAAAAATTCTGCGACAGATTTTTGATCACTTGGTTTTAAAATTAAATAAAGTTCACTCACAATCCCAAAAGATAAAACTTTAACGGCTATCCACAAAGGAATATATCCGTACCTTGTATTATAATGAGATGTTGCCGTATGACTATCAGCATTTGAACGAATTTGTCTTTTCATTTTCTGAATTAAGTCATTAATCTGCCTTTTCTTTTCTGGTTGATTATTAAAATTATTAGGGTTCAAATAATCATTCTCTCGAATTCCATACGTTTTAGATAAATGATAAGATAATATACTCTTTAAATTATTCTCAATAATAAGCAAATTTTTAAATAAAATATTTCGAACTTGACGATCAAAATTAAACACCCCATACAGTTCACGAAAACTTGCTCCCGGAACAAATGTTTTATCATTCATCGACTTCATAAATAAAAGACGATATCCACTAATAAAGAAATAATTTTCACGCAAAAGAATTTCTTTAGCGGCCAAAACATCCTCTATAATCATCCCTTTACTTTCTAAAATAGAAATTTGCTCATCTAAAGTTTTGAATATCTTATTCATATCATCACCATAGACATTATATCATAACGCCTAAAATCAGTATATATTTTTTACATGAAGATTATGTTATAATAATGTGAAAGGAAAGTGAAATTTATGCCCTTAATTACCACACATAATTACTTTGCAAAAGATGTTTTTAATAATTGCACCAAAAAAATCACCAATACTTTTAAAGAGAAAAAAAATTTATACGAACTTTTTGCTCAAGGTTTTGACCCCTTTATTTTCTATGAATTTTTTAAAATCAAAAAACACGATTTACAAGAATATTGTCATTACAATAACACGGATACTTTTTTCCTAAACTTTATTAAATATATAAAAATAAATAAATTACAAAAGAATCCAACTGTATTAGCAAGCCTTTATGGACATCTTACCCATTATATTTTAGATAGTACAACACACCCTTATATTATCTACAAAACTGGAGAATACAAAAAAGAAAAACCAGAAACAATTAAATACAATGGTTTACACAATAAAATGGAAATGGAAATCGATGCATTTTTATATAAACAAAAAGAAAAGAAACCTTTCAAAAACTTTAAAATCCACAAACATCTAATCACTAAAGAAAAATTAGATAAAGAATTAATCAATCTTTTAAACAAAACTTATAAAGAAACTTTTTCCATAGAAAATGGTGGAAACAAATACCAAAAAGGATGCCAATATATGTACTATGCTTATAAATTTTTAATTGTCGATCAAACAGGAATCAAAAAATTTTTCTACCAATTATTCGATAAAATGACACCAAAAAAAGAAGGCGTTTACGCAAATTATAGTTCTCATATCAATAATAGCCATACATCCATTTTTAATAACGAACACCATACTTGGAATAATCCCTTCGATAAAAAAATAAAAAGTAATGAATCTTTTTTTGATTTATATAACAAAGCCCTAAAAGAATGTATTGCTTTATTTGAAGCAACTCATACATTTATACAGAACAAAATGACAGAAGAAGAATACAAAAAAGTTCTAAAAGATAAATCCTATGCTACTGGACTATCTTGGCATATTAAAAAGGATATGAAATATTTAGAATTTTAAATTTCCAATAGCACTTGCAATTGTTTTTGCAAGTTTTTTTTGATACTCTTCCGTTACTAACAAACTACGCTCATGAGCATTTGACAAAAAACCACATTCAATTAATACTCCCTCAATATTTAATTCTTTATACATGTAAGTAGTACTAGGAATTAATTTTACTTCCCTATCTGTTTTAATTTCCTTATTCAATTCACTTTGAATTTGTTCTGCAATTATTTTATTTCTTTCATTCTTTGTATTATAGAAAACTTGCGGCCCATAATAACTTGTATCCTCTAAATAATTCAAATGAATCGAAAAATAATAGTCTGCTCCACTCCCATTTATCAATTTTATTCGATTGTCAAAGTCACTTTTCTTTCTCCAAGAAGCATTTGGTTTTGATAAATCATAATCTTCATTACGAATTAAAATCACACTGGCTCCAAGATTAGAAAGTTCACTCTCCAAATCCAAAGATATGGCAAGATTAATATCTTTTTCATAGATATCTCCATACATAGTACCCGGATCCGCACCACCATGTCCAACATCAATTACAATTAACTTTCCTGTCAAAGGAAGACTGGCTAAAACAATATGATTTGCAAAACATAATATTGCAATAACAAATAAAATACTAACTTTCATAAAATATTTCTTCATAGTAAACTATATGCAAATAAAATAGAAATAAGAAAAGCAGTTCTATTTTTGTAATTTTCTTGTCATCTCTTTCTCTAAACAGTTTCCATAAACATATATTTCTTTATTTAGTATATTAGATACTTCCTGTATATTAGAAACAAACTGTTTTGAAGATTTTTCTACTCTTAATCTTTCTGATTCTTCTAAATTATGTTTTTTATAAAGTTGTTCTCCAATCTCATAATTAAAACTATGAAAAGGAACTAAATATCCATTATCTTCTAAAAAAATCGGGTTTTCTTCTAAATGGTTTAAAAATATTCTTAACTTACTCAAAAAAAACTTACAAACATTAGGATACTTCTTTGAAATAACATCTAAATTCTGCGAAATCGTACTAAAAAATCTTTGTTGATCGATAGGATAATTTGAGACAATCAAATGATGTGAAAACAAAGAACGAATTGATTTTCTAAAATAAAGATCATGAAGAAGAGAATCATCTATAAATAAAAACATTCCTGAAAACTCATGATCAATCATAGGAGCAATATCTATAATCTTTCCATTTACACTTTTAAACAAAGGATTTTCATAATGATAATTCAAATCACATTTTAAATAAGACAACAACAATTGATAAACAAACCTTTCTGCTACTACCAGATTTGACTTCATAAACTTTGTTTCAAATAAACCTCTATAATCATAAAATTCTAATGCATAATTAATATAGTCTTTAATATTAAATACATCTTCTGGATAATCACGAAAATATTCATATAAATTTACTAAATCTTCGTTTTTCTGTCTTATATTATCCACTAAAACTCCATGATGATATTTACTTTCAAAATCATCTTCAATATGCTCAATAATAGCAAGTTCATAAACTGGAGTAGAAGAATCAAAAAAACGATTAAGAATAGTTGACCATACTACTTCACTATAAGCAAAATATGGTGTAGATAACGGTTTTGTTTTAGAAAGTGGTTTAAATATCTTTTCCTTTCCATCTATATAAAACACAGGAAAAAATTTATCACTTTTTAAATTACTTTGTGCTTGTACGTCTAAATTTCGTAATCTATTACGATAATCAATTTTTCTTACATTATAACTAATTTGCATAATAACCTCACTAACTAACTAAAATTAATATAACATTTTTAACTATAAAATAATTCAAATTTTCTTTATAAGTATTTTTTTATATTGTAGCATAATGATAAATCAAAATCTTATCTTATTTGACCATATTTTTCAGTATCATGTTCCTTATGTGTGGCATTTGTCCATTCCATCATTTGTACTGTCATAATCTGAATCTCTACATTTATTCCTATATTCTCAAAATAATATAAAAATGCTTTAAACCCATTTTCTCTAGGCGTATTAAAATAATCCATCACTTTACTAGGTGATAATCCTTTAATTAGTTCACTCATTTTTTCTACATCTTGTTCAGTTTCTGTTGATATTCTTAACCCAATAATGTCTGGAAGATCAGTCAATTTAATTGGGTATCCCTTTTTACTAGAAATTAACGTTTGTTTCATTTTTAATTTATCTGGACTTTTTACTCTACTATCTAAGATATACGTTTTATCATAGAACTTATTTAAATATTTTTGAATTTCTGTTATTAATCTATTCATCTGTTCTTCTGCCAAAAGTTGTAATTCTTCGTCTTCCAAATTCATAACATTTCCCCTTTCAATTTTTTAATAAAAATTTAATATGATTATATCATAAATTGATAATTCACTTAAAAGTAAACTTATCTTTTATTCTAATTAATAAAAAACAAAAACCCCACCAAAACGGTAAGGCTTTATGAAAATATTTCTAACGTTTACTAAATTGTGGTGCTCTACGTGCTTTTTTAAGTCCTGGTTTCTTACGTTCTTTCACTCTTGGATCTCTTGTAACAAATCCAGCAGTTTTTAAAATTTTACGATAAGAATCATCACGAGACTGATCAGAATTAGCATCATATTTTAAAAGTGCTCTTGTAATACCTAAACGGATTGCTCCAGTTTGACCAGAGAAACCTCCACCTTTAACATTAACTGTAATATCGAATTTATTTTCGTTATTGGTCATAGTCAAAGGTTGTTTTAAATCCATTACAAGTGTAGCGTAAGGCATATAGTCATTAACATCTACACCATTAATGGTAATAATTCCAGTTCCACCTGTAAGTGTTACTTGTGCACTAGAACGTTTTCTACGTCCAGTTGCTGTCCAACTTTGTTTACTTGTAGCCATAATACCCTCCTAATCAACTTTCATTTCAGTAGGATTTTGAGCCATATGTTTATGATCACTACCTGCATAAACAAATAACTTTTTGCCCATTTGGCGTCCAAGTCTATTATGAGGAAGCATTCCTTTTACTGCTCTTTCTACCATTTCTTCAGGATAATCTTGAATCATAGTTTTAGCATTACGTTCTCTAAGTCCTCCAGTATATCCACTATGATTGTAATACATCTTATCGTTTAATTTGTTACCAGTTAAGTTTACTTTAGAAGCATTCACAATAATTACATAATCTCCACAATCAACATGAGGAGTATAAGTAACTTTATGTTTGCCTCTTAAAACCGTTGCTGCTTTTGTAGCAATACGACCTAAATTTTTACCTTCAGCGTCGATTACATACCACTTACGTTCAATATTTTCTTTTTTTTGCATGAATGTTTTCATTGCATACTTTCCTTTCATTAGTTCATCCACCATTTACTTTCCCAGGGTATTTGGCTTCAAAACAAATAAAATGTACCAGTTAAAATTATATGCAACAAACAAAGAAAAGTCAAACAAAAAACACGAATTTATCGTGAATTTGTATAGTTTCTACATATTTTTTGATATTCTTCTTCTAAATATATATTTTTTGCATAGCGAATTCCCTCAGACTTAGCAAGTTTTACAATATTTATTATCATATAAAAATCTTCTTTTGAAAAAACTTTAGTATACTCCCAACAATTCCATAACATATATATCATTTTTTTTAGAATATTTACTATATCATAATGTTTATCCCCCTGTGCCTTTTCTTCACCCGTTTCAAAACCATCGTCTAAATACTTTTTTACATAGTACATTTCATAGTCTCTTTTAATAAATTCGCATAATAAATTATACAACTCTCTAAATTGTACATAAAAATCTAAGCATTTATTTTTAAAAGTAAAATCATTATTATATATTTCTAAAAATTCTTCTGATCTTTCATTTAAATCAAAATTCATCCAATCATTCAATTTTTTTGAATTATCAGGAATACCCCTCTCCTCTACAATTTGATTAAAAAAACGCGTTCCAATTGTTCTTCTTTCTATAAAAGTCCTTATTGTATTCTCCCATGGAAGAGCATATGTAGTTAAAGTTTCCTCCGAAGTTATTAACACTTCTTTAATAGGCTCTACATCTTGTAATAAAAGTAAAAATTCATCAAAACGATTTTGTTGTAAAAGTTCTTTTACCTCTTTGACGAGAGTAACAGGAATAGATTCCAATAATCTTAAATATTCCGTTTCTACCTTCGAACTTACATAATCTTCTGAAAAATCAAAATAAAAAACAATATTTAAACATAAAACCATCATTCTATAATCTTTAAAATTCAAAATTTGTATTATTCGATTTTCATTATCCATATATTTTGATAGCAAATATTGATAAGTTTGCTTATGGCTACACTTAGTATATTTATTTAGTATAATATCTACATTATCAAATCTTTTTTCTAAAATTTTTTTTACAAGTTCAGCATTACCTTCTCCTAAAAGAGAATACTTTAAACAATACAGTTGTACTTCCCTACTAGTATGAAAAAAATTCGAATCAAAACTTGGATTAGTATGTAAATGTTCAAAAATATTTTCATAGTCTTCTTTAGACAAAATTATGCCATTTTGACAAACCCAATAATTAATTAGAAAAAAAATTTCCAGTGCATAATTACTATATTGTTCATCAACAATTAATTTTTCATCATCCATAATAAACACCTTCCAAATATAAACCCTTTGCAGAAGCACAAGACAATTGATAATCAAAATCTTTATTATTTAACATTTTCTGCAACAATAGTATATCACATTTACCTTCATGATAGTCTAACATAGCACCAACTAAATTACGAACCATATAACGATAAAAACTTTTCCCTGTAAATACAATATCTACTTCTTCTCCATTTTCTACAATTTCAATATCCTCTATTTCCATATCATAATTATCTCTACTCCCTGAAACAAAGTTATGAAAATCATGTTTTCCAATCAATACACTGGCACATTCTTTTAACTTATCCACATCAAGTTTTTTATCATACATTAAATAATAATCATACTTTTTAGGATCATACGCACCACACCAAATCTTATAAACGTATTTCTTTCTTTTAACTGAAAATCTCGCATGAAAATCATCACTTACTTTTCTACATTCTACAATATGAATATAAGGATGTACGATGGAATTCAGTGCTGTTTTTAATCTATCTACTGGAATATTCATATCCAAAGCAAAATGAGCACATTGGCAATTCGCATGAACCCCAATATCTGTTCTTCCAGCCCCTTTTATTTCTACTAATTTCTTATTAATAATTGTAAGAGCATCTTCTAAAGTCTTTTGCACACTTACTTTATTTTTTAATCTTTGAAAACCATAAAAATGACTTCCATCATAACCAAAACGAATTAGATAACGCATAAAATTACACTTCCCTAAAAATAGCCTTTAAAAGTTCTTTTAAATCTATATAAGGTAGAATTTTCTTACCTTGTTCATTCAAGTATTTTACAAAATCCACAATAGGAGGACAATCCATTATAGAATACAACTCTTCTTCATAAAAATTTGGATCTTCTAAAACCAGATAATCTTTCTTACTTTTCTTAACTACAAGATGATTTACAAAATCAAACAAAAAAGATAAATCACTATTTACAAAAACAAATGTTTTTTTATACTTTTTTACTAACTTTAAAAACAATTTCTTAAAAAACAGCAATTCCTTTTCCATAAAATAAGAATCAAATTTATTGAAAACAATACAATTTACATTTTGAATTAAAAGAACCGCAAGTTCTACTTTTACTTTTTCAGAAGTAGATAAAACATTCATTTTCTTTTCTAAAATATCTTCCTCCATATGTACTAACTTTAAACTACTCAGCATTCTTTCCTCTAAACAAGAAGTTTTCTCTAAAAGATATTTCTTTACATTTATATTTTTATATTTAGGCTTTATTCTAAGAACATGTATTTCTTCTCGAAAATTAAAATCCAAAGAATCTAAATTTAAAACGGCATTTATTTTTCCAAATTCAATATATTTTTCTATTTCCATAAAGCACCTTCTAACTCTTCTTTCGATAAATATACTTTATCAATCAACCCATAAAGACGCAATTGAATCGATAAATCTACATAAAAAGGCAATCCAATTCCAAGTCTTTTCAAAATTTTTTCCTGTTCCAATACTTGCAAGGTCTTACCTTCTACCGCCACAGAACCTTTATTTAATATTACCATATAGGGATAATTTAAAGATTCTTCAATACAAGTAGAAACATGAACAAAAGTAATTTTCTTAACTTTCAAATAAGAAAGAATTTTATACATAGTCTTCTTATCTAAATCAGAAAACAAATTATCAACAAATAAAAGTTGAGGTTTTCTTAAAAGAACTTGGCATAGCAAAACAAGTTTTTTCGTCTTTTCCTCCACCACAAAAGGATTTTTCTTTAATGTAGTCTTGGAAATAAATTTATTCACTATTTTTTTTTGCTTATCATTTAATGTATCGTAATCTAGTTCCTCTAATATCGTATCTTTAGAAAAAGAATAATCATCAAAAAGTACTTCTATCTTACAGTTTTTTATAATATGTCCTTTATACTTTTGCATACCAGAAATGGACTTTAAAAGAGAAGTTTTCCCACTACTAGGAGTTCCACAAAGAAAAGTATTCACTCCTTCATATATGATTAAATTTATACCATTTAATATTTTAAAATTTTCCTTTTCAACTATTAAATTTTTAATTTCCATTAACTTCTTCATAAAACACACCAACTAATTTCCTATTATACAACAAATGACACATCAAAAAAAAGAGTTTTCACTCTTTAGAATCTGGCAACTTAATAATTAATTCATTAGGAAGAGAATACATAAATTTTTCTCTTGCATAACGAGCCACATAATCACTATCTTGTAACTTTGTAATTTCAGATTGTAATGACTCTTCTTCATGTAACAAAGTATTGTATTTATCAGTAAGAATAGCAATTTCATTTTTGTTTTTTAAAACCTGACACATATCTTTAAATATACTAGATATAATAACACCAACAAGTAAAAGAATAACACTAGATAAAAAAGTTAAACGTCGCTTTGTTTTTTTTGTAATTCCTTTTTTCATTACAATCTCCTTATCTTAAGGAAAATTATAGCACCTAAACTTTATTCTTTCAATTTATTCTTCCGAATTTGACAAAATTTTCTAAAATGTTTACAGTAAAACCACCCAAACAAAAACCCTAAAAATAACATGCCAATAAAATAAATATGAATAATACCATAATTCACTTTATACATTAATAAAATATATAGCAAAGATATATCTAATATATATACAAAAGTAATAATGTATTGTAAAACAATACTATGTTTTTTTATAATTTTATAATTCAACAAACTTGTAAAATAAAAGAAAATACCAAAAAGAAAGGAAACCGCAAATGAAATTAGTTGTAATTTATAATTCATTATTTAAATAACTTTGTAAAAAAACTTTCATGATTTTGCTTTCCTTCCCCATCTAAATAAGTAAAACTAATAATCTTCCCTTTTATTTTTACATTTCCATCGTGCGTGTCTAATTTAATAATTTCTAAATTTGTTCCTTTTAAAAGAATAATTCCCATATTACTCTCCATTAAAAATTCTTCATTATCAAAACTATCAATTTTTTTAATACCCGTTAAAAATATTTCTCTACGTTCACTCATCTTAAGTTCATGTCCACCAAGTATTAGATTGTCCACTTCTTTATCCATTTCCACCACGCTCCTAGTTAAGAATATGAGTGAATTAAGATATATATGAATAAATATCAATTAATTATAAAAAAGAGTACATTCAATACTTGATTCAGCCTTATAAAAAGTAACAACATCACGGAAAACATAACAATACTCAACCGTTACTACACCTGTTGTTTGATTATAGGATATTGTAATTATACTAGACCTAACTTGGGCATAAGCGCCCATATTATTTTCTATCATCGCAGTATATGCATTAATATTTGCAATAAAATTATCCACTGTAAAATTTTCATACCCTTCAATATCCGAAAAATCAAAAATCACCGTACGTGTACTATTCATACCCTCATCATTGCCAGGTACTGATAAAGGAGTAACGGATACATTTCTCGTTACACGCTTAAAAGAATTATTAGAGGGCATTTCACTCTCACTTACAGAAGTAAATTTTACATCACACTTTGTTTTGGTAACAAAGTTAGAAACAGAAACACTCCATTTATTATAATCCCAACTACCTATTGCACCTTTATCACATGAAACATCAACTAAATAATTTCCCCTTTCAGGTATTGCCTCTACTCTTTCTTCGTTTACAAATACAGATAATTGAATATCCCCTTCTTTAAAATCTGGTACCCTTCCTTGCAATACATTAAACTCTTTTTTCTCTTCATAAAAAGCAAATGTTCTATATAAAGTTATCCCACCAATTATTAAAACTATTCCCACTATACTTCCTATCATAATTTTCTTAATTCTTTTATTTTTAGTAAATTTTTCTAATTTCATTTTTTTATCACCTTTATGGGGCATATATGCCCTACTCAGATTATAATACTTTTGGGGCATACTTGTCAATGTTAAAATGAGGCAAACTTGCTACAATTTTAATAGGTGAAACCATATATGTTAAAGGAATATAGAAATAGAATAAATATGTCTCAAGAAAAATTAGAAAAAATAACAAACATAGATCGAAAAACAATATTCAGAATTGAAAATAATTTAAATATACCCCTTTTAGATACTTTTGCAAAAATTGTAATAGCATTAAATCTTAGCGATAAAGAAATTGCTTATGAAGTAAAAAAAGCCATTGAAATAAGTGAAAATAAAGACATAAAAAAAATCTAGACTCCTAGATTTTTTAATTGCCATAATCTTCCGTTTCTATTCCTCAACACTTGTTTTACTGTATTCTTCTAAGATTGCATTTTGAAACATATTACGAACTTCTGTATTGATAGGATGAGCAATATCTTTATATTCGCCAGTGGCAGTTTTTCTACTTGGCATGGCAATAAACAAACCATTATCGCCTTCAATAATACGAATATCGTGAATAGCAAAGGCATCATCTACCACTACGGTTGCGATTCCTTTCATTCTGTTTCCATCTCTTTCAAATTTACGAACTGTTACTGATGTAATTTTCATGTTTACACTCCTTCTAAAGTTTTTATTTTCTAGTAACTTAATACTATTTTATGATAAATTTCCAAAGTTAGCAAGAGTTTTTACAAATACTTGATACTTATTTCACCAGTGGCAATATCAGAATAACTAAAACTCTTCTCTACACCACTCTCATTTACCGTAAAAATACTAGGATAAATATTTGAAATATATCCCACTACCTTATAATTTTTATTTCGCATTCCAAAAACGGAAACCTCTACATTTCCTTTCAAATGTGCTTTTACTTCCTCTTTAATTATATTTAAATTCATATTTCCCCCTTATCTTGGATATCCAACATACATAAGACCATTGGAAATAATTCCCCCCATGCCATCACTCCCGTATTTTGTTTTTTCAAGCATAGCAATCAAATCAACTTCCTTATTCCGTTCCGTTAAAGATAATGTTGTAGCAATAATTGCTGGATCCAAGCAATGAATATTTACACGCTTTGGACTAGAAGCAAAATTAGCCCCCGCCTTAATAAGTTCTTCATAATTACTTTGACAAGCCCCAGCAATCACTACTAATTTTTCATGGCTTTTTTCATATCTTCTACACTCTTTCACGGCTTTCACAAAATTTTCCGTATTCTTATAATTATGAATATCTTCCATTTTACCTTTTTTTCTAAAATAAGCGTCATGGCCTGTAATAATCACAATATCAGGATTATATTCTTGAAGCATACTACGAATTTTACTAGCCACTTCAGATTCACTTACTCTTTTTCCAACTGCAAAAATATTATGTTTCTTATAATAAGCAAGACATCTTCCTAAATATTCATTATCCCCGTCCAAATGCAAAACTTTTCCTGGAAGATAAAAGAAAGCACTACGATCAAGCGGCTCATCATTTTCTTCCTTTTCCTCCTTTTTTAATTCTTCTATTTCTTCTTCTGTTGCCAAACTTAAATCACTTACTTCACTATCAGCATACAAACGAACATCTAGTCCTTTTAAATAACAAATATTTCCTTTAATATTCATTACTTTAAACAAAGTATCATGTTCATAACTTTTACGAGTCACAATATCGCCTTTTTTAACTGGCATAATTCTTCACCAATATATTCTATGCAAAAATACTATTTTTTTGCATAATTTTTATCGTTTTCTAAAACGTAATAAAAAAAACGATACAGCACTAAACTTTATATGCTATATCGCTAAAATATTACTTTCATAAAAATCATCTATTCATATTGATTGACTAATTTTTTAAAATCTTCTTTATTTATCTCTTCGGCACGAACATTTTCCTTATAGCCCAATTTTTCTAAAATATTTTTTAGTTTTTCCCAGTCATATTCTTTTAAATTATTTCTTAAAGTTTTACGCTTATTTGAAAAAGCATCTCGAATAAATCTTAAATATTTCTCCTTATTTAAGATATCTATTTTTTCTTTTCTCGTTAACTTAATAACCGCACTATCCACATTTGGTACAGGAAAAAATTGATTTCTATCCACTAAAAATAAAAGTTCTGCCTCATACTCTATATCGACAAATAAAGTAAAAGCATTATATTCCTTATGTCCTGCACTCGCTACAATTCTTTCTGCAAACTCTTTTTGAACCAACAATACAATCTCCTTGGGCTTTTCTTCCATCTCTATTAACTTTACAATAATAGGAGAAGTAATATAATAAGGAATATTTGCAACTACATATAGATTTTGAAAAGGTATCTTTTTTATATCATCTACAATATTTCTTTTTAAAAAATCATCATAGATAATCTTACACTTTTCACCTTCAAATTTTTTTAAAAATGGCTGCATACGTTCATCAATTTCATAACAAAGAAGAGAAATATCTTTCTTAACAAGATAAGAAGTTAATGCTCCCATGCCAGGACCAATCTCTAAAATCAAATCATTCATGTCTATTTCCACACTAGAAACAATCTTAATTAATACTTCCTCATTTTTCAAAAAATTTTGTCCATATTTTTTTTTTGCTTTTATATATTCCATAATTCCTCCAACTGAAAAAATGGCTTATTGCCATCCATTTCTCAAAACATCATAAGTAACGGTTGAACGACCAACTTGATAAGCATACGCTTCATTTGAAGTTAACAAATCCAAATCATTCCCTAAAACCCCTCGATCAAGTACTATAGCAAGAACAGGTTCATCAGATAATTTTGTTTTATTCAAACGAACAATGGAACCACAAGGCAAGTTTTTACTAGACGCAACTATTTTAACATTCCCATAAGAAAGATCATCATATGTTTCCGTTCCGTCCAATACATTATATTTAGGAAGACATGCAAGACGTCCACTACACAAAGGACAAGTCGGCAAATAACTAGTTAAATCTCCCGTAAAAGTATCTTTTGCACTATATAAATCATTTGCAATATCTTCTTTTAACTTCATAGCCATAGTGGCCAAATCAATAGATTTATTATAATTATCATTTAAAACTTTAGTCTCTTTTATATTATTACTAGATTCAACAAATATCACAAGTAAAATAAGCAAAGTTAATTGAGAAAACTTTTTAATCATTTTAAAAAATTGACACATTCTTATTTCACCTCGCAATATTATTTCTTACTAAAATAAGTTTACCAAACATCAAACTAAATGTCAAAAAACTGTTTAATATTTACATTTGTAACTTCACTTAACTTTACACGTGAAACATTTTTTAACTCACAAATATAATCAGCAATTACTGAAATTTTACTAGAATCATTCCTTTTTCCACGAAAAGGTACAGGAGTTAAGTAAGGAGAATCAGTCTCTAATACAATATTATGCAAATCAATTTCCTTTATGACATCTTTCAAATTACAATTTTTAAATGTAATTACACCATTAACACCAAGTAAAAAACCCATCTCTATATAAATTTTAGCAGTTTCTAAACTCCCACTAAAAGAATGAATAACACCTTTAACATTATATTTTTTTAAAGAATTAATTGTATCTAAAGTAGCCTCTCTAGAATGAACCACTACTGGTATATGATATTTCTCTGCTAAAGCAAGTTGTAACTCAAATAATTGAATTTGATCTTTCCTATTTTCTTTTCCATAATGATAATCCAAGCCAATTTCTCCAATCGCAATAATTTTTTTATTCTGTAAATTTTCTTCAATAAAATTCAAATCACTCTCTTTAAAATTTTCTACTTCTTCTGGATGTATGCCAAGTGTCCCATAAATCTCTTCTTTTTCTACTAAAGATAATACTTCTTTATTTGACTTATCATCACACCCTGCTACAATCATACGATTTACCCCATTTTCTTTTGCAAGTTTTATAATTTCATCAACATCTTCATAATACTCTCGAAACAAATGACAATGTGTATCACAAAACATAAGTATCCCTCCTAAACCAATATAGCAAAAACAAAAGAAGAAGTAAATTTACCTCTTCAAAGAAAGAGCAACATCTTTATCTTTATATCCAAAACCATAGCCAGAACTTTCAATAATGTATTTCTTCATATTCAAATACTTACCAAATTCTTCAATATCTTTTATGTCTTGATCTCCATAAATAATGTCTTCTAAAATAGATCTAAAAATAGCATCACTTCTTCCATAAACACTATATAAATAATGCAATATCATTTCCCCATCTTCTTTTAAAAGAGGATATATATTTTGTAAAATAAAATCACTAAATATTTCAGGCGTTTGATTAATATAATAAAATATATTAGAAAGATAAACAAAATCATAAGAATTTTCTTCCATAAATTTTGAACGTATATCTAAAAGATCACACGTTGCATAAGTAATAGCAACTTTACCCAATCTATCTTTAATTTGATAATATGCTTTTTTATTATCATAAATAGAAAAACCAAACTTTGTTAAATTTCCATGAACATCAGCATTGAAAAGGGAATGGTAAACATCAAAGTTATAAGCATAATCAAAAATGCAATCCCAAAAAAGTAAAAAATTTCCTTTTAAAAACTCACGTATTTTTTTATATAACTGTGTAGGAAACATCTTAGTATAAAATGCACAAAACTCATTATATTCCAATGCCTCAATCGCCGCAAATTTTAAAGCGCTACCATATTTAGCAAGAGCATTTATATCAAAAGAATGAATTTCTTTTGCACCATATAAGATAGCCTCTAACGCTTGATCGCCACTTCCTGTTACAATAAGAGATTTTTCGAAAGAACTCTCTATTTTTGAAAATAACTCAGTCACATTTTCTGTTCCTCTAGCAGGAATGACACAATGTTTTATATACTTATCTTTATAATTACTATTATCATGAATAATATTAGTAGCCATAGAAATATCTTGTTTTAATTCTGGATTACACATACACTAAACACCCCTTGAACTGTTTGGTATTATAACCCCCCCCCGACCTTCTGTCAAGAGTTAAAAAAGGCCACATTAATAATATACAATACATGATAACCCCCTTGGAAAAATGAGTAACTTGACTGATATATTTTCTTCAAAAATTTATGCTTATAAAAATCTATATAAATAAAAATATCAAATCTGTTCTTTTTCTAATACATAATAGCATTTATCATTTTTCCAAATATATAATCGCCGCTTTTCCACTCAACAATTAAATAATCTTTTCCATTAATAGTTTTATAATCATATTTACAAAGTGTATCTTTAAAACATAAATCAAGAATATAACCTTTAGTATAAGTAGTATTAATAATATTATCCCCATAATCAATCATAACCTTATTGTCAGGAGTAATAACAATTTGTTTCATGGATAAATCATACGTGCTCTTTTCCACTCTTAAAGCAAATTCATCCTTATTATTAGTAAAATCAATACTTTTCCAAAAGCCAATCAATTTTTTATCTTCCACAAAATCTATTTGCGTATTGTCTCTTACTCGAATATCGTCAATAGTATAAATACGATTATCTACTCTTTTGTATACTACTATCTTAGCCTCATTTTTATCCATTGGATCCACTAACTCCACAAACATCGTGTCATTTTCTATCTCGTACTTATTTTCACGACCCGAAATATAAAGAATTCCTTTTGTCCAAGAAATGACCCAATATTCTTGACCACTAGGCATTAAATATAATTCTTTTATTCCTAAATCAAATTCAATTTTTTTTTGGGGATAGTCTTCCTTTCTTTCATAAACTCCTTCTAATTGCCATTTCCCTATAGCATTTTCGTCATTAATAAACGTTTTCAAATTTTTCATTCCTCCATTTTCTTTTGAAAGAGTTTTCAAAATATGAATTTGATTGGAATATTTTTTTATTTGTTCTTCATATTCTTTTATTTTTTTCTGTACTAAATCATCACTTAAATTATGAATTTCACTTAATTCTAAGCCTAATTCCTTTAAAGCCATAATTTTACTCATTTGTATAATATTGGATTTATCAAAATACCTATACCCCGAATAAATATCTACTAAAGCAGGAGTTAATAAACCCTTCTTTTCATAATAACGAATTGTTTTAAGTGAAACATTAAATAATTTTGCAAAATCTCCAATTTTAATCATAAATCTTCCTCTCTTTCACTTGAATTTTAATCCTAACCTCAAGGGAAGAGTCAAGATTTTATTTAACAGGATTTTTTTTCATATCCACGCTTTGTTTATGTAAAGCAAGTAATAATGCTTCATTAAATTCTTCTTCTATATAAGGATTATTAGAAGCAGTTATAACATCATACAAATGACTTTCTAAATCTTCTTTCTTTGTTTCACAAATAATTTGTCCTTGGTATAAATCTCTTCTTTTTCTACTAAAGATCTTCTTTATTTGACTTATCATCACAACCCGCTACAATCATACGAGTTACCCCATGTTCTTTTGCAAGTTTTATAATTTCATCAATATATTCATAATATTCCTAAAACAAATGACAATGTGTATTACAAAACATAAGTATCCCTCCTAAAACAATATAGCAAAAATAAAAGAAGAAGTAAATTTCTAGACTTTCGTTTTTTCTTGCAAATAAAATATATTTCTTTATAATAAAAAAGAAGAGAGAAAGACTATGGATAATGAAATAAGTAACAATAATACAAGTATAAGAAATAAAGAAGTAAAAGTAGTAAACATAGTTAAAAAAGATGCATTTTTATTTATAGAATTAAGCAATAATAGAAAATTTTTAACAAATGGAACACTAATTCTAGAATTCACCGAATTTAATAAACTTTATGATGTATTCGAAATGAATGGAACCACTTATGTCATAATGGAAAAGGAACGGAAAAAACATTTAATAAATTTTACTACAAAAGAAATTATAATTTCCTTTGATAAATATGACAATTGTTTTAAAATAAGTGAAAATATAGTTGAAATAGGAGAAAAATTATTTAATCTAAAAACAAAAGAATATATTCCAAATACCGAGGGCTTAAAGCCAGAAATATTTTGTTGTTTAGGGAGTGACTTATATTTATTTGAAACAACTATAGAGGATTATCTAAAAAGAAGAACATTAATTTTAAATGAAGAAGGTGAGCAACTTTTTGATTGTGGAAAAGCCTGGCCTTATTTAGTCGATGACAATTTAATACTAATTGACAGAGATAAAGAAGAAATAAGAATAGAAAAATATAGAGAAAAGAAATTTGATACACAAAACGAAATTGTTATAAAAAAAGACCAAACAAAACCACATTATTACAAGAGAAATATTTGTATTGTTAAAAATAACAATATTTATGTTATTAGTCCAGATCAAGAAATATTAAAACAATTCCCGTTACCGCTTTTAGGAACAATCACTGATTCAACAATAGAAAATGATACTTTATTAATGTATATTAAAATAAATGAAAATACAAAAATTGTTGGAATAAATCTTATTAACGGAAAACATTTTGAGTCAGAAAGAATAGGAATCCGACCTTTAGATATGAGTGGACTTGCAACTAAAATAACCATTACTAAAAATAATATAATTTATGATAATCATGGAAACGATATTTGCTATGATATAACTTTATTAGACGAGGATTTTAATATTTTATATGAATTAGATAATGTAATGAATTACGATTACTTGGTATGTAATAAAGCGGACAAAATTTGGCTAAAACAAAAAGAAGGAGGAATTCTTTATATTGTTTCAAAACAAAAAGCAATTGAAACACCTTATGAAGATATTCATTTCCAATTTTTTGACGAAAATACAAAAATAGAATATGGATTGGGTTTCGATGAAACTAATGAAAATTTGCAAATTATTGATGAATGTGGAAAAGTTTTAATAGAATCTATTCCCTATGAACAACTTGGATTTGCTCCTCATTTTGGACAATTTGGTTTTCGTTATTTAAATGGTTATGCTTGTTTAACAAAAAGAAATACTATTATTGGAAATTATGAAATAATTAAAAATAGCATAATAGACAATAAAGGAAATATTATTTATAACAAAGCAAACACATATATATATCCTATTGGAAATTATTTTCAAATTAAAGAGAAGAAAGAGAACAGGACAATCTATTTTAATACACTAAATGGAGAATTTAACGAAAAAACAATTATATATTCAAATAGCACTCCTTTATTAGAAGAACAAAATCAATTTGAAATTACTGAAGATGGTGCTCTAGTTTTAAAACAATCTTTAAGTAAATAAAAAAGAATAGTTTAGTTCAATTACAATTCGACTATTATTTTCTTTAATGGTATAAATCTTTACAATATTCTTCATTTTGATAAAATATACTCTCATATTTCATTCTTAAAATTTCTTTTTTAAGACTAGCACTTGAATTAAAAAAAAGAAGAAAAAAAGTAATATACTTGTTCTTTATTCTTTTTCTACTTCAATTCTTTGAAACAAAATTTCTGCTTCATTCAAATCATATACCATATTTTCATTATACTGAAATGATTTATCACTAGAATTAATCTGACTTAAAATCTTCTCACTAGTTTCAGGCAAGAATGGTTCTATAAAGACTGCACACACACGTATTGCTTCTATCAAATTATAAAGTACAGTTTCTAATCTATCTTTCTTATCTTCTTCTTTTGCAAGTACCCAAGGAGTAGTTTCATCGATATATTTATTACTACGACGTAATACATCAAATATCTCATCAATAGCAGAACCAATCTCCAATTTATTCATTCTACTTTCCACTTTCTCTTCTAAAGTATTTATCATAGATATTAAATCCGTATCTACGTCTTCTACTACTTTTTTATTTTCTAAGTGACTCTCAAAATATTTTTTAGCCATTGAAATTGTACGATTGACTAAGTTACCTAAAATATTGACTAAATCTCCATTAACTCTTTCGATTAATAAATCTCTTGTAAATACTCCATCGGAAGCAAAAGGAATTTCATGCAATACATAATAACGCACTGCATCTACTCCGAATTCATTCACTAAATCATCAGCATAAATCACATTCCCTCGACTTTTACTCATCTTTCCATCACTCATAATAAGCCATGGATGCCCAAAAACTTGTTTTGGTAAAGGTAATTCTAAACTCATTAAGAAACATGGCCAATAAATAGTATGAAAACGAATAATATCTTTTCCAATCAAGTGTAAATCTGCTGGCCACCACTTGTTAAATTCTTCACTCGAGCCATCTGGGTCATACCCAATATTTGTAATATAATTGGTTAGAGCATCTAGCCATACATAAACAACATGTTTAGAATCAAAATCAACAGGTATTCCCCAATCGAAAGAAGTACGAGATACACATAAATCTTGCAATCCTGGTTTTAAAAAATTATTAACCATTTCATTTTTACGTGATTCAGGCTCTATAAATTCTGGATGGTTCTCAATATATTCTATTAATTTGTCTTGATACTTACTTAATTTAAAAAAGTATGCCTCTTCTGCTTTTAATTCCACATCTCTTCCACAATCAGGACATTTCCCATCCACAAGTTGGCTTTCTGTCCAAAAAGATTCGCAAGGTGTACAATAAAGGCCTTTATATTCACCTAAATAAATATCTCCCTTATCAAACATCTTCTTAAATATTTTTTGAACGATTTTTTCATGATGTTCATCTGTCGTACGTACAAATTTATCATAACTCGTATTCATAATGTCCCAAATACTTTTAATTTCATTTGCAACAGTATCCACAAACTCTTTTGGAGTAATTCCGGCTTCTTTGGCTTTTAATTCAATCTTTTCTCCATGTTCATCTGTACCTGTTTGAAAATAAACATCGTATCCTTTTAATCTTTTATAACGAGCAATACTATCTGCAAGAACAATCTCATACGTATTTCCAATATGAGGTTTTCCTGAAGTATAAGCAATCGCTGTTGATATATAATATTTCTCTTTCATAATATTCCTCTTTTCTTTTTAATATCCACCTGAAATAACCATTATTTCATTAGTTATATAAGTATTTTCTTCACTACCTAAAAAATATACAAAATTTGCAATTTCTTCGGGTTCTGCAAATCGCTTCAAATATATTTTTGATGTCTCTTCTTCCAATTCTTCTTTAGATAAAGAAACATTCATTTCCGTATTTATCCAATGAGGCGCTATAGCATTCACTAAAATATTTGGAGCATATTCTAATGCAAAGTTTTTTGTTAAAGAATTTATCGCCGCTTTAGAAGCATCATAATCAATACTTGTTGGAATATTGTAATTAATACCATTTGTACTCGATATATTAATAATTCTCGTCATAAAATCTTGGCTCTTCATGAAATTACCAAAATACTTACACATTAGATAAGTACCTGTAACATTATTATGCATGGTTTCTTCAAATACACTTGTTGCCCTTTCTTCTATTTCCATATCATAAACAATCCCAGCGTTATTAACGAGTACATCCAATCTTCCAAATTTATTTTGTACTTCATCAAGCATTCTTTTTACATCCTCTTCGTTTGCAATATCTCCCATACAAACAAGACACTCTATAGAATATTTTTCTTCTAACTCTTTAGAAATAACATGCATTTCCTCTTCATGACTTCTACCATTTAATACAACGCAGTACCCCCCCCTCAGAAAATTTTTTAGCGCATGCAAGTCCTAAACCTCGACGAGCACCTGTTATCATAACTACTTTATTCATCATCATTCCTCCTTAAAAACAAAAAAATCATAAATTAAGGGCGAAACAATATCCGCGGTACCACCTTAATTCATGATTTTAATCATGCACTTTTCTTCATAACGTGAAGTATCCGATTTAACTCCAGAACCATGTTCATACCCATCTTTATATTTACTCTCACCAAACGTAAACTCTCTTCTCATAAAGAAAAAGCACTACTCTTTCCTTCTTCATTAATTATCTGTATATTAACACATAATTTTTACCACATCAAGAAATATCAACCTTATTTACGATAAGATTTGCTACAAATTTAAGTAAAGTTAGATTCTCTTCTTTAATAGATTTTTCATTAAATATTATAAGTAATCCTAAACAATCCGTAGAAGATATAATAGGTTGTATTAAATAATAACCACTTTTTTCTTCGCCATTTAATTTATATGTTTGTATATCATTTTTTACTACACTTTCACGATTATGTATCAACTGAATAAATTTCATATCTAAATCCGTCTCTTCATAAGTTGAAAATTTATTAGCATATACAATTTTATCTCGATCTGTAATTATCAAATTCATTTCATATACTTGTGTTACTAAATTACCAATTTTATGAATAGTTTCCTTATAATCTTTAATTTTTGAATATTTCTTTAAAATTACTTTATCTTCTTCTACAAATATTTCTAAATTTTCTCCTTCACGTATTCCTAAATTTCTACGTATTTCTTTTGGTAAAACAATTCTTCCTAACTCATCAATTCTACGAATTACACCTGTTGACTTCAAAAGTATCACAAACTCCTTCCGTCTATTAGTTTGGGTTGTAAGAATGAAAAATATACAAAAGAAAAAGAAAAATTAAGATGAAAAAAGGAAAATGCAAATTCGTGGTGTATATATAAGAATAGAAAGAGGTTTTGTATGAATTATTTTAACGAAATAGAAACTTACATAAAGAAGAATGAAGTAAGTAAAAAACGAAGAGTCTTAGAAGAAAATCAGAGTGCTATAGAAAATTATTGGAATATTGGTAGATTGCTCATAGAAGCACAAGGAGGCAATGAACGTGCTAAGTACGGAAATGGATTAATCAAAGAATGGAGTATTAAATATACAAAGAAATATGGAAAAGGATATGATGGAACTAATTTAAGAAAATTCAGACAATTTTATTTAGTGTTTCCAAAATGCGCCCCACTGGGTCTCACTTTGAGTTGGTCACATTATCGCGAATTATTACCCATTCAAGAAGAAAACAAACGAAATTATTATATAAATGTATGTATCACTAAAAATATGTCTAAAAGAGAATTAATAAAAGAAATCAAAAATAATGCTTACGAACGGTTAATAAATAAACCAAATAAAATAGAAATTATCACTTCTCAAAAAAATCCATCCTTCCTAGAACAAATGAAAAATCCTATTTTAATTGAACTAGATAAAAATAATACAATTCAAAACGAACAGGACTTAGAAACAAGCATTTTAGCAAAATTACAAAACTTTTTTAGTCAATTAGGAGAGGGCTTCACTCTTGTAGATAACCAGTATAAATAAATTACAATCATAAGAATTACTTTATTAATATTTTATTATTCAATTCCTTTAACTTATGAAATTAGTAGCATTGAAAAATAGAAAGAAGATAATATAATTAAGGGAAAAATTTATACAAATCAACAAAAAAAGATAATATATATAGTAATAGGTAACAATATTAGACGGCTTAAAAAAGAAAAGGGTCTTAACAAGTTCAATTAGCAGATTTAATTCAATATAATGATACAATAGCAAATATTGAAAATAATCTGCCTGTTGGTTTAGAATTTCTTTACATTATTCAAAAAAATTAAATATTTCTATAATAGAATTTTTTAAGAAATTAAATTGAATAAAAAAAGAAGAAAAACATATTAATCCTCTTCTATATCTCTTAAAATTAATTCTAACAAAGGAACTAATGAATATAAGAAATGTTTCTCTCCCCTTTTTATAAGTAAGTTAATGATGATTTTTTTATTTAAGTATTTAAACGAAAAACTCGGATTTATATTATAAGCCTCAAAAAACAACTTATCACCTTTAACTTTAGAAGAATAGACTTCAGGTATTTCTAATTCTACTATCCGTTCTGTTTGTTTCACGTGTAATATTTCTAGACGTTTTGCCAGTTTTTCAAACCATTCTTCATACATATAAATTTCAATTTCTTCTGTAATCCTCCCAAAACGATCTTCCAATATTTTTCTTACACGAATTAAGGAAGTTTCATCCTCTATCTCATTAATCATTTGATGAATTTCAATTTTAATATCTTCATCATGCACGTAATCATCACTAATATGAGTACTTACATTTACTAAAGATTTCGCATCTGTATCTTCTTCAACTTCTTCTCCATTTAGACGTTTAATTTCTTCTTCTACCATTTTGGTATATAAAGAAATACCAACAGAATCAACAAAACCTGCTTGCTCACTTCCTAAAATATCACCTGCTCCACGAAGCGATAAATCTCGCATGGCAATACGATATCCACTACCAAGTTCTGTGAAATCTTTTATGGCTTGTAAACGTTTCACCGCAATATCATTTAGCACTTTTCTATTATCATATAAAAGATAAGCATAGGCAATTTTGTCATTTCTACCAACACGACCACGTATCTGATAAAGTTGAGAAAGACCAAAATGATCCGCATTATAAATGATTAAAGTATTAGCATTCGGTATATCAATACCTGTTTCAATAATAGTAGTACAAACCAAAATATCAAAATCATAATTTACAAACGATTCCATTATATCATCAAGTTCTTTTTTGGTCATTTGTCCATGTGCAAAATTTATTCTGGCTTCTGGTATTAAAGCCCGTAACTTATCACAAAAATCACTTATGGACGCCACCTTATTATATAAAATAAAAATTTGCCCTTTTCTAGTTAATTCTTTATAGATTGCATCTTTTACAATAAGTTCATTTTCTGCTATCACATAAGTTTGAACAGGATACCGATTCACTGGTGCCGTATCAATAATGGATAAATCTCTTAAACCACTCATAGCCATCTTCATTGTTCTAGGAATCGGTGTTGCAGAAAGCGTTAAAACATTTACATCATTTTTGAAAGATTTAATTTTTTCCTTATGTGTTACACCAAAACGTTGCTCTTCATCCACAACAAGTAATCCTAAATTTTTACACTTCACATCTTCACTTAACAAACGGTGCGTTCCAAATAAAATATCAATTTTGCCACTTTTTAAATCTTCTAAAATTCGTTTTGTTTCCTTTGTGGAAGTAAAGCGATTTAGCAAAGCAATTTCAATAGGATAACTAGAAAATCGTTTTATTGCAGAAGCATATTGCTGTTTTGATAAAATCGTTGTAGGACACAAATACAAAACTTGTTTATTATTTAAAATTGTTTTAAAAATAGCCCGAAAAGCAACTTCTGTTTTACCAAATCCAACATCTCCGCATAAAAGTCTATCCATAGGAACTGGACTTCTTAAATCATTTTGAACGTCCTCTATTGCCTTCAATTGATCTTTTGTTTCTTCATAAGGAAATTCCATCGCAAACAAGTCTTCCATAGGATAATCAACATAAGAAATCCCCTTCGTATTACTACGAATTGCATACAAACGCATCAATTCTTCTGATATATCTTTAATCTTTTTCTGCACTTGTCTTTTCTTTAGTTCCCACGAAGTACTATTCAATTTATTGATTTTAGGTTTCGTACCATCTTTATCGGTATATTTAAATATCGTTGTAATTTTCTCAACAGGTATATAGACTTTATCATTACCTAAATAATTAATCTGAATATAATCCTTTTGCATACCCATTTGAGTTAACGTAACAACACCATTATAAATTCCTATGCCATGGCTTCTATGCACTACATAATCGCCAAGTTCTAAACTATTAAGAGAATTGACTTTTTTACCAATCTTCAAAATATTTTTATATTTAATATCCCCAGTACTTACTTGTTCAATATCATATTCTGAAATAACCACAAAATCATCTAAAATAAAACCTTGATTTATTTTCTTTTGTATAATATTAATTTGATTTTCTATCAATTCTTCTTGCTTTACAATATGCACTTCGTCGAACAATTCTTTAATCTGCTTTATTTGATGTTCCTTTGATAAATAAAAAATGATTGTTTTCTTATTTTTTAGCCATAAAAATACTTTCTCTTTTAAAGTTTCAAAGTTAGACCTAAAATTTTCTATTTCAAAAGACCGATAAGAATAAACTTGTAAATTACTTGTATTCACATTATTTAAAGTATCAATATAAACTTCTTTTGTTAGAACAAAATCTTCCTTTTTATACATATATTCCGTATCTTGCGCAATATCATTGCTTACTTTATACTCAACTATATCTTCCCATAATTTTTGATACCCTACTTCAATTTGACTATAATCATAATAAATAACAATCGGTTGCTTCAAATAATCCACTAAAGAATTATGACCATCTTCTACTATCTCATCATAAGGACTGATAAAAACTTCTTCTATAGAGTGTAAAGACAATTGTGTATCTTCATCAAAATAGCGAATCGACTCAATCTCATCTCCAAAAAATTCAATACGAACAGGATGCTCTAAAAAAGTAGAAAAAATATCAATGATAAAACCACGTACTGCATAAGTACCAGTTGCCGTAACCAAAGAATCTCTTGTATAACCATATTCTTCTAAGCAAAGAACAATATCATCACGACTAATTTCTTCATGAACTTTAAGTCTTAATTCCTTCTTTCCTCCTTCTTTTATAGGAGGTAAATACTTTAAAAAACCTGTAAGATTTGTCACAACAATATTCTTTTTTTCTTCTATTTTCTTTAATGTTTCCAAACGTTTTATTTTTAAATCTGGGGAAATAGCAAGAGCAACAGAGGATAAGAAATCATCCATAGGAAAAAGAAGTACATCGTCTGTATATGTACTTAATAAAGAATATAACTGATTACATTCATACAAAGAGTTTGTAACTACTAATAAATTCTCCTGTTTACTTTTAAATAATGAAAGTAAATAAAATACATTTAATTCCTTGGTTAAACCAGTAATTCTTATATTCACATCTTGTGGAAATTTTTTATCTAACCATTTCATACGGCCTCCTTAAGAATTGAACTTATTCATTGTTATATCAATGCCTTTATAAATAAAAGATTCTATAATTTCATTATATTGTTTATAAGTTTCATTTAAATAATTCATTTCTTCTTTAGAAAACTTTCCTAACACATAGTGAATAGTATCCCTATTTTTATCATGAGAAATCCCTATTTTTAATCTAGCAAAAGAATCTGTATTTAATGCAGCAATAATAGATTTAATTCCATTATGACCACCAGAAGAACTATTCTTTTTTAATTTATATTTACCAAAAGCAATGTCCATATCATCTTGAATAATTAAAATATCACTAGGTTCAATATCATAATATTTACTTGCTTGCCTAACAGATATTCCAGAATTATTCATATAAGTGGAAGGCTTTAAAAAAAGTACTTTTTCATCCTGATAATTTACAACTTGATACAATCCATCAAATTTCTTTTGCCAACTATCATCACACACATAATGATCTAACACCATAAAGCCAACATTATGACGTGTATTTTCATATTCCTTTCCTGGATTTCCTAAACCTACAATTAACTTCATATCTATCTACCCTCTAAATATATTTTTATAACTTTTATAATCTCCTATATACAAAGGAGCAAAAACCTTAACAGAGTTTTTCGCATTCTTAATACATTTTATCAAAACCATCGTAGCATTCTTGTCACCTTTTGTATAAATAAATTGAATCTGTTTAGCAATAATTCGATTCTTTTCACATAAATATAATATTTCTTCCAATCTTTCTGGCAAATGAACCAAATAAAATATTCCATACTCCTTTAGCGCATATTTTACAACTTTAAAAATGTCTTCTAAATTTAAACAAATTTCATGTCGAGCAATAGCCTTATTTTCATTTTCGTTAATTAAAGAACTTTCATGATATTTAAAATAAGGAGGATTGGCCACAACAACATCAAAATTATTTCCCGGGAAATAATTGTTGATAACTCTTATATCATCGTGGATAAGTTCTATTTGCTTATCTAAACCATTAAGTTTTATGCCTTCTTGTGCCAGTTTAACAATATATTCTTGTATTTCAAATGCTACAATTTTGTTTGGGAAATAATTTGATAAAATAAAAGGAACTACTCCGTTGCCTGTGCATAAGTCTAAAACCACATCGCTTTGTTTTAAGTTCGTTACATACTCTGCTAACAAAATAGAATCTAAAGAAAACTTAAATACTTCATTGTCTTGCACAATTTTATAATTTTCATAATCATACAAATCATTTATTACTTTCATTATTTAAATTCACTTCTTTAATCTCATTTCCACAATCCAATTTTATTTTACGATTTAAAATATCTACAAAAATAACTTTTCCTTTACTACTTTCAATCGTAACTGTATCTCCGACATTAGGCATTCCCTTTTGTGCTTCTAAATAATTTTGATCTTCATAGGCTAAACAACATAAAAGTCGTCCACAACAACCATTAATTTTTGATGGATTCAATGCTAAATTTTGATTCTTAGCCATATTCATAGAAACAGATTCTAAAGAAGTCAAAAAGGAAGCACAACATAACTCTCTCCCACACTGACCAATTCCACTTACACTACATGCCTTATCTCTTGCACCAATTTGCCTTAATTCAATTCTCGTTTTATATATTGCGGCTAGTTTTCTTGTTAACTCTCTAAAATCAACTCTTTCATCTGCGGTAAAACTAAGCAATAATTGTTTTTTGTCAAATGTAAAACTAGAAGACAAAAATCGCATTCCTAAAGATAAGCCATCTGCAAGTTCTTGGGCTTTTTTCAATGCTTGATCGGCTTCCTTTAAATTATTTAAATGTTTTTTATAATCTTCTTTTGTAGTCACTCTTACAATATCCTTAAAAGTATCTTTGCTATTGAAATCTTTTACTTTTTCTGTAACTTTACCATATTGTAACCCTTTCTCTGTTTCTACAATTACACAAACATTATTATTTATTTTTAAATCATGAGCATTAAAATAATAAACTTTTCCTTTATCACTAAACTTAACACCATATATATTCATTTTAATCCTCCAAACTAAGTACAAAATAATCTAATAACAAATTCATATTCACATTATAATTCAATCGTTCTATAACTTCATTCACAAGGTAGACTCTTTGCAAAATTGTTTCCTGATTTAATTGTAAATTATCTTTTAATTTAACAAATTTCCTTTTTCCATTCAATAAACTTAAATAAAAATCTAAAAGGGTTTGAAATAACTGGATATACTCTTCCTTTTCTAATTTTTCATCAAGAATATCTTTATTATAAACGATGAGTTCCTCTTTTTCTACTTCCAATTTATATAAATATTCTTCTGCTAGATTTTGAACCTTTTCATCAATAAAACATTCTACCTTTTCAGAATAGTTTGCTTTTATAATTTCACAACGACTTTTAATCGTATTAATAACATTCTCTTTATTGTTCGTTATTAAAAAACCAATAATGTTCTTTTCAGGTTCTTCTATAAACTTAAGCATAGTATTAGCAGAAGATGCATTGAATTTCTCAGCATCTTGAATAATGTAAATATTATACTTTGATAGATAAGGAATACTAGCAAAATCACTTTTTAATTCTTCCATTTGAGACTTTTTAATAGCCTGTCCATCTGGATAAATAATCTTTAAAGATGGTAAACTATCATTTTCTATTAAATGACACAAATTACATTTTGTACAAGGGGATAGATAATTTTCAGGACAATTCACTAGTTTACAAAATTCCAATACATCTTTAAGAGCAGATTGCTTGTCATTCGTTTCAATTAAAAAAACATGAGCAAGCCTGTTCTCATTAAATTTTTTTTCTAAAACTTGAATACTTTCATTCTTTATCAAAAAACCACCTACTCACTTCACTTTGTCATAAAAAAAATTGCTACTAAGGAAACAAGTCCAGGAACGCCTAAAAATGTAACAGTTCCCAAAGTAAATAAATTAATAGGAATCAATACATTTAAAGAATTAATACAAAGATTTAATCCATACAACAAAACAAATGCGAATACAAATTTTTTTACAAGAGATACTATCTTTTTTACCATATTTATCACCTTTTACTTCATTATATGGGACAAACTTAAAATTTATTATTCTGAAATCTGTTTTCTATCATCCAATGCTTTATCTAGGGTAACAGTATCCATATAATCAATATCTGCACCAATAGGAATTCCATAAGAGAGTCTAGATATCACAACATTTTTTCCTTCTAAAATTTTTTTTATAAATAAAGTTGTTGTTTCTCCCTCGATATTAGATTTTAACGCCAAAATCAGTTCTGGATTTTCCAATTTTTCTATTCTATCTAATAAACTTGGTAAATTAATATCGTCATAACCAACTCCTTCAGTTGGAGAAATCAAACCATTCAAAACATGATATACTCCTTTAAAATTGCCTGTTTTTTCAAATGTAAATACACTTTTATAGTCTTCAAGAACACAAATGATATTTTTATCTCTTCCTTCATCACTACAAATATCACAAACTTCCTTATCTGTAATATGACCACAAATTCTACATGGTCTAAGTATATTTTTTGCTTCTACTAAACTAGTACTAAAATTTTCTACTTGCTCTGTGGGCATATCTAAAGTTGATAGAGCCATTCTCTCTGCACTTTTTTCCCCTATACCTGGCAATTTTTTATAATACTCAATAATCTCTTCTAATTTTTTAGGATAAATCATTAGAAAAGTCCACCTAAACCACCAAGAGAACCCATTTTTTCTTCTATTTCCTTGTCTATTTTAGTAGTTGCCTCTTTAGAAGCAAGCACTATCATATCTTCAAGTATTTCCATATCTTCACTTGCAATTTCTCCTTTAATTTTAATAGAAACCATTTCTTTTTTTCCATTAAAAACTACTTCTACCATTTCAGAATTTCCTGTAAATAGTGTATTATCAATTTCTTCTTTCTTTTTTTGCATATCCCTTTGCATTTTTTGGGCTTGTGCCATTAAATTTTGCATATTCATTATTTTTTCCTTCTTTCTTATTTTTCTATTTTATTTCTATATGATCTTCACTAAAAATCTTCAAAATATCTGTATAATCAGAATATTGGGCACTGCTATCTCTTAAAGATTCCTTTACCCTAGATTCGGGAGTATCTTCTAACTGGGGAGAAATAGGTTCTTCCATAAGTTTATAAACATATTTTTCTTTAATATTTTTTATATATTCCTTTTTATCTCTATCCCAGTCACTCGATAATACCGCTATAAAATGTATTTTAACTCCCATTACCTCTTCATACTTTGCTTCAATTTTTTTAATATTATTATTAAACATATCAACAATACTTTCTTGATTATCAATAACAATATTAATTGTAGAAGAAGCAAGTACCAATTCAGAGTCTATAATAATAGACTTTATTTCATCTGTAGGTGCTAAATTGTTATTAAACTGTAACCATTTTTCTTTACTACTTAAAAGTAAACTTTTATCGGCTTCTGCAAAGCAATTATTTACTCTAACTTTTTTTAATTCTTCTAAATAATCTATATACTTTTGATTTAATAGAGGAATTTCTTTTGGTTTAATTTCCATTTTTTTCTCTTTCTTTACTTCCTTGCTACTTTCTTTAGAATTTTCAATCGTTTCTGGCTTTGCAGTTTCTACCACCATTTCTGTATCTATTTTTTCTTTCTTCTCTACCTCTGTTTCCACAAGCATACCTTTATTTTCTTCAGAAACACTCACATTCTTAACTAAAACTAAAAAGATCAAAATAAAAGGATCAACATTTATATTTATTTTATTAATTAAATCGTTTAATTCAAATATAGTCTCTTTTATTTTTAAATATTCCACATTCTCATTTTTATTTTTATATTCCACTGCTTCTTTAAAAAGTCGGTCAATTAATTTTTTTAAAAACACCTTATAATCCATTGAAGATTTTTCCATACTATCAAATACATTTTTTAATTGTTCAAAACTATTTTTTAAATAATACTTTACTATATTTTGAATTTGAATCATAGACACAGATCCATAATTATTTAAAACAGTATTTAAATCAATGCTATCATTACTTGTGGATAACTGATTTAAAATGCTTAAGGCATCCCTACAACCACCTTCAGATAAATACGCAATTTCTTCAATCGCCTCATCTGTAATGGCAATTTTCTCTAAATCAGAAACTTTCTTCAAATGATTAGATAGTTCTTCATCTGATAACTTTTTAAAATCATACCTTTGACATCGTGACAGTATTGTAATAGGTACACTTTCAATATTAGTTGTTGCAAGTATAAAAACAATATGACTCGGAGGTTCTTCTAAAGTTAATAATAAAGCATTGAAAGCGCTTTGAGATAACATATGAACTTCATCAATTATATATACTTTATATTTGCTATAAGAAGGAGCAATTTTAACATTGTTGATAAGTTCTCTAATCTCATCGACTCCATTGTTAGAAGCAGCATCAATTTCAATAATATCCGCATTATTATTAATATTTTGACAACTATTACATGTTCCACATGGGACGCCATCTTTTGGATTTTCACAATTAATCGTTTTTGCAAATATTTTAGCAGTACTAGTTTTTCCAGTACCTCTAGGACCAGTAAATATATAAGCATGAGATATTTTATTACTCGTCACTGCATTCTTAAGCATTTCAATAGAATACTTTTGGCCTACTATTTCATCAAAGGTAGTTGGTCTATATTTTCTATAAAGCACTTTATAATCGTTTGCCATATGATCCCCTCACAAGAACAATTATAGCATAAAAAAACAATTTATCATCGCATATTTTGAAAAAAATCGGATAATAATTGTTGATAAGTATCTATATCTTCTTCGCACTTTATTTGTTCTATATTTGTTTTTGAAAATTCATGTTTATAATCTAATTTATCCAAAAGATAATAAACAGTTTTTATTCGACTTTGTTTTATAATTTCCATACACATATTACAAGGTTTTAGAGTAACATATAGGTCACAATCAGACAGATTCCATCGCTTTAATTTTTTAGCAGACTCACGAATACATAAAATTTCGGCATGAGCCGTAACATCTTTTATTTTTTCTTTTAAATTGTATTTTTTAGAAACAATCTTTTCGTTTTGTACCACAACAGCAGAAACAGGAATCTCACCTTTCTTATAAGCCTTTGTAGCCAACTTAATTAATATTTTTATAATTTCTTTATTATCCGCCATACTACTCCACCTTTAATCAATAAAAAAGTGCACACGAACAGAGACTGATGTGGCTGCTATCTTCCGATTCTGACCAGGTTACAATATATTCGTTGCACAAATAGATAATACCAGTTTTCTAACTTTTTTTCAACAAGTTTCACGTGAAACATTTTTTAGTTTTTTAAAAAAATGCTAGAATAAAAAAAATAAGGAAGGAAAACTTAATATGGAATTAGTAGAAATAGTAAATCAAAAGGGAGAACCAACAGGACAAATTATCGACAAACAAGAAGCGCATAGCAAAAATTTATTACATTGTGGTGTAATAGTTTTTATAATCAATGATAACAATCAAATTCTATTGTCTAAAAGAAGTAACAACAGAATATTCAATCCTAACAAATGGGAAATTTGTGGTGGGCACGTGCGAGCAGGAGAAAAACTAGTAGAAGCCGCTATACGCGAACTCAAAGAAGAACTAGGCTTAATAATTAAAGAAAATGAATTAAGTTCAATCTTATACAAAGAGTGTTCCATAAATAACAGTGACTCACACATATTCTATTACTATCTTTTAAAATGCAATAAAAAAGCGAAAGAATTTATTATCCAAAAAGAAGAATTATCCGAAGTTAGATGGTTCAAAATAGATACAATTATAGATTTAATTAATAAAAATAACGATTCTATCCTTTTTACAAAAGAAAGAGTAAAAGTATTCGAAATAATCAAAAGTCTTTAACAAAAAAAATATGTTCCACGTGAAACATATTTTAATTTTCGTTTTCTTTCACTTCTGTACTTAATTCAACTTCAGGAATATCACTCTCGATTTTTTCATTTGAAGTAACAGTATCAGATTCAACTTGAGTTTGTTCTATTGAAATATTTTCGTCTTGTACTTCAGTTTCTGTTATTTCCGGTGTCTTCTCTACCAAACTTATATTTGAAACTTCTTGTTCACCTTTTAAGTTGATAACTCTTACACCTTGTGTAACTCTTCCAAGAGTATTAATTTGATCAAGAGGGACACGAATAACCATTCCAGTATTGGTAATAATAATCAAATCGCTATTTTCTTGTGCTAATCTAAACGCAGCCATCGGTCCATTCTTCTCAGTAATATTTAATGCCTTTACACCTTTGCTACCACGTCTCGTTTGACGATAATCACTAATTATAGTTTGTTTACCATAACCTTGCTTCGTTACGATAATTAAAGAATCAGTATCAGTAGCAATTTCTGCCCCAATACATTCCCCACCATCTAAGTTAATACCTCTTACGCCACTAGCAGTTCTTCCCATAACACGTATCTCATCTTCTATAAACTTAACCATACGTCCATTATCAGAACCAAGAAGGACACAATCTTCTCCAGTAGTTTTCTTAACAGCAATTAACTCATCATTAGGTCTTAAACTAATACAAATCTTTCCATTGTTTCGAATATTTTCAAATTCATTAATACTAGTACGTTTTACAATACCTTGCTTCGTCGCAAATAATAAATATTTCGCATTATCTTCTCTTTTTACACTTAATATAGAATTTATCTTTTCTTCTTTTTCAATTTGAAGTAAGTTGATAACTGGTAAACCTTTAGATTGACGACTAAATTCTGGAATTTCATATCCTTTTAAGCGATACACTTTTCCTTTATTCGTAAAGAATAACACAAAATCATGTGTGGATAAGTTCACTAAATGCTCAACAAAATCTTCTTCGTTAGTATTCATTCCTTTAATACCTACTCCACCACGATTTTGCAATTTAAATGTATCTGATGTTGTACGTTTAATATAACCATTGTGAGTAAGTGCTATCATTATATCTTCCACTGGAATTAATGATTCATCTTCTATATACTCAATAGCAGACATATCAATGTTAGTTCTTCTCTCATCTGCATACTTATTTTTAATTTCTAATAGTTCTTCTCTAATAATAGCAAGAACTTTTTCATCACTAGCAAGAATGGCTCTTAATTCATCAATCGTTTTTAAAAGTTCGGCTAGTTCATTCTCTATCTTTTCTCTTTCCAAACCTGTTAAACGACGCAATTTCATTTCAAGTATTGCATTGGCTTGGATATCATCTAAACCAAACTTAGACATCAATTGTTCTTTTGCAATAACATCTGTAGCAGACTCACGAATCGTTTTAATAACTTCATCTAAATGATCTAAAGCAATCTTTAAACCTTCTAAAATATGAACTCTTTCTTCTGCCTTCTTTAAATCATATTTTGTTCTACGAATAATAATTTCTTTTTGATAATCGATATACTTAGAAATAATATCTTTAAGCCCTAATATCTTAGGAGAACCTTGATCAATCATGAGTAAATTAATACCATAAGAATTTTGCAATTGTGTATATTTATACAGATTATTTAAAACTACATTTGCATTCGCATCTCTTTTAATGTAGATAACTACACGCACTGGATTTTCTAAATTAGATTCTTCATGCAATTCACTAATTCCATCAATAACTTTATCACGAACAAGTTCTCCAATACGAGACTGGAACTCACTTTTATTTACTTGATAAGGCAATGAAGATACAACAATTCTTGTTTTACCATTAACTTCTTCAATATCGGCTTGTCCACGAATGGTAATAGAACCTTTTCCTGTTTCATAGGCTTTTCTTATTCCGCTATTTCCAAGTATTGAAGCACCTGTTGGAAAATCTGGTCCCTTAATATATTGCATTAAGCCCTCTACATCAATGTCGTGATTATCAATGTAAGCAACACATCCATCAATAACTTCTCCTAAATTATGTGGTGGAATATTCGTTGCCATACCTACAGCAATACCCATCGTCCCATTGACTAAAATATTTGGAAATCTACTAGGCAAAACTTTAGGTTCATGTTCCGTTTCATCAAAATTAGGTACAAAATCCACTGTATCTTTGTTGATATCTCTAACCATTTCCAATGCAATTTTTGATAACTTTGCTTCGGTATAACGCATGGCAGCAGCACCATCGCCATCCATATTACCAAAATTACCATGACCATCTACTAACATATGTCTAAAACTAAAGTTTTGAGCCATACGAACCATAGCATCATAAATAGAAGTATCCCCATGTGGATGATATTTTCCCATTACATCTCCGACAATTCTCGCACACTTACGATACGGTTTATCAGGAGTATAACCAGCCTCATACATAGAATATAAAATACGGCGGTGAACAGGTTTACAACCATCTCTTAAGTCTGGCAAAGCACGATCGACAATTACACTCATTGCATAAGTACCAAAGGATTTTCTAAACTCTTCTGTAATATTATTTTCTACTATCTTATCCATAATTTAACCCTCCTAAACATCCAATTCCGTATATTCGTGACCATGCTCTTCCAAAAATACTTTACGTGGCAATACATCATCACCCATGAATTCGGATATTATTTTATCGGCAGCCATAGCATCTTCAATTGTCACCCTTCTTAAGACACGATTTTCAATACTCATTGTGGTATCACGTAAATCTTCCGCATTCATTTCTCCTAACCCTTTAAAACGATTTACTGTAGGCTTTGCACTTGCAGGTAAGGTAGCACGATATTCTTCATACTCAACTTCATCTTGCACATATTTAATATTTTTACCATGCGTAATTCTAAATAATGGCGGTTGAGCGATATACACATACCCACCTTCAATAATCGGTCTAAAGAAACGATAAAACAATGTTAATAATAAGATTTGAATATGTGAACCATCCACATCGGCATCAGTCATTATAACAATTTTGTGATATCTTAATTTTTCAATATCAAAATCCTCACCAATACCAGTACCAAATGCTGTAATCATGGTTCTAATTTCTTCATTCGATAATGCTCTATCAAGTCTTGCTTTTTCTACATTTAAAATCTTACCTCTTAAAGGAAGTATGGCTTGAGTTTTTGGAATTCTGGCACTTTTAGCACTTCCTCCCGCACTATCCCCTTCGACAATAAATATTTCAGATATCGTAGCGTCCTTACTTGTACAATCTGCTAACTTGCCTAATGTATTAATCGTATCCAGTGGAGATTTTCTTCTTGTAAGTTCTCTTGCCTTTTTCGCAGCAAGTCTAGCCCTCGCTGCTGTATTTGCATTTTCTATAATCGTTTTTGCTTCATTTGGATTTTCCATCAAGAAACGTTCAAAACCTTCACTAAAAACATCATCGGCTATTTTTCTTACTTCTGCATTTCCTAACTTTGTTTTTGTTTGTCCTTCAAATTGAGGATCTGGATGTTTACAAGAAATAATCATAGTTAAACCCTCACGAACATCTTCTCCTGTTAACGCTTCATCATTATCTTTTAAAATTTTATTATTTCTAGCATAATTATTAATAATTCGAGTTAATGCTCTTTTAACACCATCTTCATGTGTTCCACCTTCGTATGTATTGATATTATTGGTAAAACTATACACATTAGCATTATAAGAATCATTGTATTGCATAGCAACTTCTAATTCTATTCCATCTTCTGTACCTTCAAAATACATTACATTTTCATGAATTGGTTTCTTATTTTTATTTAACATCTGCACATATTCAATAATTCCACCATTATACAAAAACTCGTTCTTCTTCTCTTCTTCACGCTCATCAATTAAAATAATACGAATTCCTTTATTTAAGAAAGCAAGTTCCTGTAAACGTTTCGCTAAAGTTTCATAATTATAAACAGTTGTTTCTGTGAATATCTCTGGATCTGCCTTAAACGTAACGGTAGTTCCTGTCCTATTTTCTTCACAAGTACCAATTTCTTTTAATTCTTCTACAGGTTTTCCACCATCTTGGAATTTTTGATAAAATATTTTACCATCGTGATAAACAGTTACCTCAAGCCAAGTTGATAAGGCATTCACAACACTGGCACCTACACCATGAAGTCCTCCACTCACTTTGTAGCCACCGCCACCGAATTTACCTCCAGCATGCAACACTGTAAAAATCGTTTCTACTGTGGATAACCCCGTTTTTTTGTTGATACCAGTTGGCATTCCACGTCCATCATCTTTAACAGTTATCGTATTCCCTTTACCAATCACAACCTCGATGTCATCACAATATCCGGCTAAGGCTTCATCAATTGCATTATCGACAATTTCCCAAACTAAATGGTGAAGCCCTTTTTCACTCGTGGTACCAATATACATACCTGGCCTCTTTCGAACGGCTTCTAGTCCTTCTAATACTTGAATATCATCATCATTATAATGTGTTACTTTTTCATCCATTTTTTATACCTCCTCTAGTTTTCCATTACTAACATGAATCTTTTTATATTTTTCGTTCTCCAACAAAGAGGACACCTTCTCTATCTCTGTTGTTGTTATAAAAGTTTGAATATCATTTTCAATAAACGTAAAAATATTATGAATCTTATCCATATCAAGTTCACTTAATAAATCATCTAAAATAAGTATTGGAGTTACATTTTTCTCTTTTTGAATAATGGTAATTTCACTAAATTTCCAAGAAATGATAGCATTTTTTTGTTGTCCTTCTGAACCATATTCTTTTAAAGGCAAATCATCTAAAATGAATTCTAAATCATCATGATGAATTCCAAAACTTGTCTTTCCAAAAGTTAAATCTCGACTTAGATTCTTTTTATAAACCATCATCAACTCTTCTTTAGTTTTATTTTCATAATCACTAGTATAATTTACCTTTAAAATTCCTTCTGTTGCAATTCTTTTATAGACAGAACTTATATGACTATTCATAAGAGAAATATAATTTTTACGTATTTCATAAATCTCTAATCCTATCTCTACCATCTTCTCTGTTAAAATATCCATATAAGATTGAAGAGAATTTCCATTCAAATACATTTTTTTTAAATAAGCATTTCTTGTTTTAATCAGTTTATTGTAATCATTCAATTTTCTTAAATAACTTACATTTAATTGAGAAATTGCAATATTCAAATATTTTCTTCTTATACTTGGCGTATCCTTAATCATTTTTAAATCATTTGGATTAAATAAAACAATATTAATTTTAGAAATATAGTCGCTTATCTTTGTGATTTTATTGTTATCAATTTTCACTTTCTTACCTTCTGGCGTTAGAATTACTTTATAAGTATTTTGATAATTAGCATTCACTATACCTTCTATTTTAGTTAAAGAAGTTCCATTCCGAATCAAAGTTTTATCGTTGGCTTGTTTAAAAGTTCTAGAAAGAGCAAGTACATAAATTGCCTCTACTAAATTTGTTTTGCCACTTCCATTCTTTCCATAAATGATATTTAAGTGGTCTGCAAATGTAATGTGTATCTTTTCATAATTTCTAAAATTTAGTAATTTCAATTCCTGTATTTGCATATTATGCCTCTTTTACGCTCATATAATAAAATAATAGGTATTTATGTACTCCTATACCTATTAAAATTATATCATATTTATAAACTCTATTGTAGCATTTTTTACATGAAATCACTTTTATTTTTGAATTTTTCTTTCTCTTAAAACTGATTCTAATCTAGTAGCACGTAAAACTTGATTATTAATCATATCATAAGAAATATTAAGTAAAATTTTATCGCCATTCTTAAACTCTACTACTAAATGATTATTTTTGTAATAATAACATTTAATTTTATTAAAGCGTAACCATGAACAAGATTTTACTTTAGGACTTGTTGTAGGAAAAAAAATCATATCATTACTTTCTTCTACGATAACTGGCGCCTTATAAGATACCCCTATCAAATTATGAGTTCCTTTCTTTCTTCCTTCCAAAGAACTACCAAAATAGGTACAACTATCTTCCATAATTTCACTTGCTAAAGCATCCACAACAAAAGATCGATCTTCTTCATACACTCTTGTTTTATTCGTAAGAGAATAAAGAGCAATTGTCTTATCGTTAATTTCATACTTATCCACAAAACCACCTCCCACCTGTTAAAAATTGTTCTCTATAATAACTTCAATGAGAAAGAAATTTTGTCGAAAAAAGAAAAAAACCTAAATTAATAAGTTTTGATTGGTAAAATAAGTTGGATTAAAGATTCATCACTAACAGATTTAATTACAATAGGTTTCACATCATCTGTCATTAAAAGAAATATCTCTTCTTCTTTTATGGTTCTTAATGCCTCCAACATATACTTAGAACTAAAAGAAATATCAATACTAGAACTTGCTTCTGTATCTACTGCTAATTTTTCCTCTACCTTTCCAATTTCAGACGCATAAGAATTAATCGTCATGACTTTATTTTCCAACTTCATTTTAATAATATTCTTATCTTTTCCTTGGGTTAAAAGGGCGGCTCTATCAACACTTGATGCATATTCATCTTTTCGTACCTTTACGATAATAGCATAGTCAGTTGGAATTAAATTCGATGTATTTGGATAAGTTCCTGATAACAAATTCGTTTGAAACTTAATATTTTTATACTTAAACAATACTTTATTATTAAAAATATGCATTTCTACGTTTTCTTCATCTGTAATAATTTTTTCAAGTTCTATAATGTTTTTTCCTGGAATAACAATGTTAATATCTGTTTCAATCGCATTTTCAAGTTTTATATTCTTCTTCGCAAGTCGATAAGAATCCGTTGCAATAAATACAAGTTCATCTCCAACAATTGTAACATTTACACCTGTAAGTAATGGCCTTAATTCTTGTGTAGATATAGCAAACACAGTTTGATTAATAAGTGTTTTCAAAAGATCTCCTTTTAAAATAATAGGGTCTTTGTGTTCTTCCATTTTTAAATTAGGATAATCATTAGCATCTAAACAATTCAAATTAAATTGGGCATTTTCCGTATAAATTCTAATCTTTAATCTGTCGATAACTTCAAAGTTAGCCACATCTCCTGGGAGTTTTCTAATAATATCCACCAAAAATTTACTTTGAATAATAATAGTTCCAATACTTTCAATATTCTTAATCTCTTTTGCTTCAATAAAAGAATTAATTGTAAGTTCACTATCACTTGCGGTTAAAGATAATCCATTATTGTTTAATTCAAATTTAATTCCATTTAATACAGGAATTACATTTTTTGTAGATACTCCTTTTATTACATGATTCAAATTTTCAAGCAAAATATTTTTATCAATTGCAAATTTCATAATTTTCCTTCTTTCTTATTTGTTCTTTTTTTTATTTTATTTATTATACAGTGGATAAAGTTTATAACTTCGTTATTTCCTTTATTTTCCCATATTTTTATTTCTATTTCCTGTGAATAACCTCTACTTTTTTCTTACAAGTTATGCACATGTATTCACAACTTTAAAATTTATTCTTAATCATATTAATTTCTTCTTCCAATTTTTTATTACTTTTTAAGTCATCTGTTATTTTATCACAAGCATGAATAACAGTAGAATGATCTCTACCACCAAATTGCATGCCAATTCTAGATACAGTTTCATCTGTAAGCATTCTAGATAAATACATCCCAATTTGCCGTGGATAAGCAATCTTCGCACTTCGCTTTTTCCCTTTTAAATCTTCTATAGTAATATTATAAAAGTCTGCTACGGCTTTTTGAATGTTATCAATCGAGTTATCAGAATATATATTCACATTGATATAATCTTTTAAAGCCTCGTTAGCAAACTCTAAATCAATACGCTCTGGAACAATCATTGCTGTATATGCCATAAGCCGGTTTAAAGTTCCTTCAATAAATCGTACATCATTTTGACAACTATTTGCAATAAATTCAATAACTTCTTCGTCCACCTTATCTTGAATACTTTTTCCCTTTAACTTTTGTTTAATAATTCGGACGCGTAAATCAAAGTCTGGCGGGTCAATATTTACAGGAAGTCCCCACATAAATCTGCTTCTTAAGCGCTCCTCTATTTTCTTTAAATCATCTGGACTTCTATCAGAACTAATAATAATTTGTTTATTGGCTTGATGAAGAGCGTTAAAAGTATAAAAGAATTCCTCTTGCGTTTTATCTGCCCCTACTAAATATTGAATATCATCAATAATCAAAACGTCAACATTTCGATATTTATTTTTAAAATTATTAGAATAATCTATTGCTGATTTTCCTTTTTCCATCCCAGCAATTCCAATATATTCGTTCATAAACATATCACTTGTTGTGTATAACACTTTTTTATTGGTATTTTCTGTTATGAAATTTCCAATAGCGTGCATTAAATGTGTTTTTCCAAGTCCACTTTTTCCATATATAAATAATGGATTATGAATTTTTCCTGGTTGTTCTGCTACAGCCATTCCGGCCACTTTAGCAAACCGATTAGTATTTCCCACAATATAATTATCAAAATTAAGGGATTGATCCAAGTTACTTTCCCAAAAATCATTTACGGGATTTTGTGGAATTGTTTGTGGTTCTACAATTACTTCTTGGATTTCATCTTTTAAAATAAATTTAATATCATAATTAATCCCAGAAAGTTTAAATAAAATATCTTCTATTAAAGAATAATAATTTTCGGCAAGAATTTTCTTATGAATTTCCATCGGCACCTGTATGGTTAAAAAATCACTGTTAATATTCACAAGTTTCAAATCATTAAACCAAGCATTATAAGAAGCAGAATTTATTTCATTTTTGACTTTCTCTAAAAACTGTCCCCATAACTCTTCAACCAGCAAATTCCATCACCCCGCTATCTGCTACCCTAAGTAAGTTCATTGTATCTCATTAATTGAATATTGAAAAGTGAAAAAGCAAATGTACATAGTTATGCACAAGTTATCCACACAATTCGCCATTATAATAACTAACTTTTTAAGATTTATCAACATTATCCACAAATTTTTAATTTTTTTATTCACATCGTGTATAAAATTTATCCACATAAAGTTATTAATGTTTATAATCAATATTTCCCAAATATTTAAAAGAAAAGATTATGCACACATTTTGCACATTTATTTTATAATAACTATTTTTAATACTTATTGATAATTTAGAATGAGAAAAAAACTTCTTCACATTTTAATCTTAAAAATAAAAAAGGGCCTCGAAATAAAAAAGAAATATTTTCCCTTATAAAAACATAAAATGAATCATCTATTCCTTGACATTTTGATTCGCCTAATATTATAATAAAATGACTTTAGATTTAAGGAGGAACGTTTATGAAAATAGGTACTTATCAACCAAATAAAAGAAAAAAAGCAAAGAAACATGGTTTTTTTGCACGTAAAGAAACGAAAATTTTAAAAAATAGAAGAAAAAAAGGCCGTAAAAACCTAATTACGAAATAAACCACATTTCTGTGGTTTTTTTGCTATATTACAGAAAGAAGGGATATTATGAAAAAATATGAAGTAGTAAAATCTAAAATAGATTTCAATAACATCATAAAACATTCCCCTTTTATAAAAAACCAAAGTTTTGTTATATATATAAGGAAAACAGAAACAGGAAAAAGACACTTTGGTCTTGCTGTATCCAAAAAACTTGGAAATGCCGTAGTAAGGAATAAGATAAAGAGACAATTACGTGCTATCCTAGATGAACTAAAAGAAAACTTTCCAAATAATCATGATTATATTATAATGATAAAGAAAAGTTGTGTAGAATTATCATTTTTCCAAAAGAAAAGTGATTTGGAAAATTTAATAAAGGAGATAAAATGAAAACAAAAAAAATACTCGTATTGCTAATTGCAGTATTGTTATTAACAACAGGTTGTGGAAATAAAACCTATTTGAAAGAAGATAAAAGTATAGTAACGTATGAAAGTACAGGCCAAAGTCTTCAAAATAATATTTTGTGTAAACCAGAAGAAAAAGAATTATATGAACTGTATGAAAAATACAATGACCAATTAAAAACAAAATTAGAAGATTTGCCAACGTGTGCCAGTTTTAAACCAAATGATATAAAGTATCATAGTTTGTGGGAATCAATATTTGTGAAACCACTTGCATGGTTAATATTGAAATTAGGACTTGCTATTAAAAACTTTGGAGTATCTGTAATGTTAATTGGGTTAGGAATTCGTTTAATCTTACTTCCTTTTTCTAAAAAAACTATGGAACAATCTGAAAATATGAAAAAAGCCCAACCAGAAATACAAAAAATTGAGAAGAAATATAAAAATCGTACCGATAGTGATTCTATGATGATGAAAAGTCAAGAAACAATGCTCGTATACAAAAAATATAAAATTAATCCAGTATCAGGCTGTTTGCTTGCCTTTATTCAATTGCCTTTATTCTTTGCATTCTTACAGGCCATCAATCGTGTGCCCGCAATTTTTGAAGATAGTCTATTTGGAATGAAACTTGGAATGACCCCTTGGGTTGGGATTGGGCAAGGAAAATATATTTATATTCTATTAATTGTGTTAATTATCTTATCCACTTATTTTTCATTCAAAAATGCTATGCATAACCAGAAAACAACCAATGAAATGGAACGCCAAATGCAACTTACCTTAAAGTTTATGATTATTATGATTTCCGTTGCATCATTTAGTCTACCAACTGCGATTGCATTATATTGGATTGTAACGAATGGATTTGTTGTCATACAAAACTTTATTTTTAAAAAGATAAATGAGGGAAATAAGAAAAGAGGAAATTAGAAATGTTTGAAGTAGAATTAGAAGCAAAAACAAAAGAAGAGGCCATAAAATTAGCAACAGAAAAATTAAATGCCAGTGAAAGTGAAATAATTTATCATGTTGAAGAAGAAATAACAGGCAAGTTATTTAAATCATCCAATTATAAGATAAAAGCAATCACTCTTACAGATTTAGTAGAACAGATAAAAGAATACCTAAAAGCAATCATTATTAATTTAGGATTAGAAGTTCAATTTGAAAGTTCCATTCGAGATAGAAAAATAAATGTTGCTATGTATGCTGATAATAATGCTATCCTAATTGGAAAAGATGGAAAAACACTAAAAGCCTTAGAAACATTAGTAAAGCAAAAAGTATTAAATACTTATGGTGTTCACATTACTATTTCCTTAGATGTAGAAAATTACAAAGAAAAAAGAATAAAAAACTTAGAATACATGGCTAAGAAAATTGCTAGAGAAGTTCGAAGTACTAAAGTAGAAGCCACTTTAGAGAATATGAATTCCTTTGAAAGAAGAATTGTACATAACATATTAACAGATTTTAAAGGTGTAGAAACTACTAGTGAAGGCGAAGAGCCAAATCGTCATGTCATTATAAAACCCACAGACTAATAAAACTGCGGGTTTTTAAATAGTTTATTATAAATATAATTTTGGTTGTTTACTACGCATAAGTTTTCTACTTCTATTATTTAATAAAACTTCATGAATTGTATCTTTAATATCTTCTCGTCTAATTCTGTCATTTATTTCCCATATTAAAATTATTTCATTTACAATATCTAAAATTATTTTTATATTTCCATTTGTACAAGTTACTAATAAATTTAAAGTGTCATAATTTAACCAATCCAATGGTATTGTTGCATTATATCCCATAATTCTCTTTTTTATAATAGCATAAACAATTTCTAAATTTTTATTATACTCGATAGAATATGGAGTGAAAGTAATGAGTTCACTATTTTCATTAAAATAAGTTTTATACCAATATTCAGGTAAACTTTCATCATCTACTTCAATAATAGTTTTATCAAATAAATCAAAATAAGAATATAAAATCTTTTGTGCTAATTCATCACTATTATTAATACTATCAAAACGATTACTACCAAGTTCTATTGATTCAATATGCATTAGTTTTTTAAATTTATCTAATATTTCTCCACTAATTTCTTTAGAAGTATATAATTTTGGTAAGCAATAACTATCTGTAAAAACTAAACTATTTAGTAAATCAACTATTTCTTGGCAACAATTCTGTATAGCCTCACCATATTGTGAGAATTTGCTTTGATAAGTTAATTCATGATATTTTTTAATATACCAAAGGATTTCTCTGGTAAAATGTATCTCCCAATAATGTTCAAAAAATTCTTTTGCTAAAAAATTTTTTGTATCTGAAGGTAAATTATCCCTATTAAAATTTAAAAGCATAAATGGTTGTTCTGTATTTGCTTTCTTTTCTTGCATATAATTTAAAAGTGTACTTCTTCCTGTTCCTTTTCCTCTCAAAATAATTTTAGAAACTTCTAATTTTTCTATTTCTTTAAATGTATCTTGCGCTGGTTCCCTTAAAAATTCTTCACAATGTATTATTTTATACGGTCTTATGTATTTCAAACTAAAACCCTCCTTCATTATATTTTCAGTATACCATAAAAAAATTTATTTTCCAATTTTTGTTTTTTTCATTTTTTCTTGAAAATTTAAAAAGATAATATATAATAGATAAAATCAAAGGGGAAGGACTATTATGTTATATTTAAAAAATTTAATTACAGAAAATACTCCTACAATAAAACTTTCAAATGATTATTCTGTTTCAAAAGAAGAAAAAAAAGAAATTTTACTCACAAATAATGGGGATTTAGAAAAACAAGACGACTATATGAAGATGATGTATTTCATGAATAATAGTTGGTATTATTTTAAAGAAGAAGAGGAAAACTTTGGCTATCCATTTTATTTGCTTGACGAATTAATGGGAAGTTTTTTAGCACAGAAAAACAATATGAAAGTAGTTTCTTATTTTATAGCAAAAATCAAAAACAAAAAAATAGGACTGGCTTCTAAAAATTTTAAACAAGAAAGATTTCTTTATTACTTTGGCAAACATTATTATGACATTTATGAGAAATATACTCATCTAAGTTATGCACCATTTTGTGTAGAGAATATTGAAAACTTAAAATTATTATGTGTTAGTGATGAAAACAGAGAAATTTTAACAGAACATATTTTAGAAATGTTAGCATTAGATATTTATATGTTACAAAAAGATAGAAATAGTGCCAATCTACAATTTGAAAAAAACCCGATAACAAAATATATTGATTTAGCACCTCTTTATGATTTTTCTAATTGTATTCCAAAAGTAGAGGAAAAAAGTGGTTTAGATTTACAAGGTGTTATTTTAAGAATTACAGATAGAAATATCCAAATTTTAATAAAACAATATCCTTATTTTGAAAACTTTTTATCTTCATTATTAGAAACAAAGATGAGTACAACTTGGGAAGAGATATGCAAATTTTATAAGTTTAATCAAAATTGTGCAGCCTTTGAAGAAGTTTATAACTATTATAAAACTAAAGAAGAAAGTCAAAGACGATATTTAGGAATGTATTTAAAATAACCTATAAAAGAAATAAAGACTAATTCTATACAAGAATTTAGGAAATTATGCTATAATACAAGTCGATTGGAATGGTATTTATGGAAGATACAATTGTAGCAATATCAACTTCTCTAGGTAAAGGAGCAATTTCTATTATAAGAGTAAGTGGAAAAGAAGCATTATATTTAGTAAACAGTATATTTAAAGGAAAAGATTTAACCAAAGTAGATTCTCATACGATACATTATGGATATATTGTGGATGGAAACGAAGAAATCGACGAAGTTTTAGTAATGGTCATGTTATCTCCAAAAACATTTACAACAGAAGATATTGTAGAAATTAACTGCCATGGAGGTATTGCAACTACAAATCGTATTTTAGAATTGTTAATAAGTAGCGGAGCACGTCTTGCAGAACCTGGAGAATTTACAAAAAGGGCATTTTTAAATGGCCGTATTAGTTTACTTGAAGCCGAAAGTGTAAGTGATCTTATAGAATCCAAAAGTGAAACCCAAAGAAAAATGGCTTTAAATGGTGTAAATGGTAGACTAACAAAATTAGTAAGAAACGTACGAGATCATATATTAGACATCATTGCCAACATTGAAGTAAATATCGATTATCCTGAATACGATGACGCTATTGATGTTACACACGAATTTTTAAAAGAAAAAGTATCTATTATAAAAAAAGACTTAGAACTATTACTTTCAAATTCTAAGGTAGGACAAATGATTAAATCAGGAATTGATATTGCGTTGGTTGGAAGACCAAATGTTGGAAAAAGTAGTATATTAAATTCCTTATTAAATGAGGAAAAAGCAATCGTTACTGACATTTCTGGAACAACAAGAGATATTATTGAAGCCAAGATGACATTAAATGGAATTGAAATCAACTTAATTGATACTGCTGGAATAAGAGAAACAGAAGATATTGTGGAGAAAATTGGTGTAGAAAAAAGTAAACAGGTTATTGAAGAATCTGACTTAATTATCCTCGTATTAAATAGCAATGAAGAATTAACAAACAATGATTTAGAACTTTTAGAACAAATAAAAAAGAAACCAAATTTAATTTTCCTTAACAAAACAGATTTAAAGCAAAAAATAAAACTGCCAGATAATTTAAATATAATAAAAGGAAACACCAAAACTTTAAATGGCTTAGAAGAACTAAAACAAAAAATCATAGAAATGTATAAGTTAGATAAAATAGAAGAAAAAGATTTAACGTACCTGTCTAATGTAAGACAAATTACTCTAGTTACAGAATCTTTAGATAGTATAAAACAAGTCCTAGAAGATATCGAAAATAATATTCCAGTAGATATGCTAGAAATTCATTTAAGAAATGCTTTTGATAAATTAGGTATTCTAATTGGTGAGACCTATGAAGATGAACTAATAGATAAATTGTTTAAAAATTTTTGTTTAGGAAAATAAAAAAAGTGGAGGGTTTAAATGCGAGTATATCGTTGTATCAAACTACAAGAAGTAATTAATAAATACACCAATGCCAAAAATGAAAAAATAAATAATAATAGAATAAATACCCATAAATATCAAGAAGATAAAGAGTACTTTCATTTTTTTCGATATGATGAGTTTGCTAGATATTATTTTCAGTTAGGAAAAGATGGTAGTTATGAAAGAAAAAATGATAACTATATTTTATACATGATAGCCAATATCCCAGAAGAAATTCTAGAAAAATATATAGGATTTGGGTTTTATATGTTCAAAGGAAAAGCATTACCAATTCCAGAATATGCAATACCTTTAGAAGAACTTTTACCTCAATATATAGTCGATATTTCTATGAATCCTATGGAAGGAAATGAAAGAGAAAATGAAGAGGAAGAATTTGCAAAATACATAGAATTAGTGGACAAAATTAAATCTTCTGGAATAATAGTAAAAGAGATTGCTAAGTTTTTTTTAGAAATAATTTTGAAGATATGCTAGAAATAAAAATTGATAAACGAACTGAAAAAGAAATAGAAAAAGATATGAATTTATTATTGAATAAAATGTCATTTCCAACTTGTAATGATGATGAAATAGAAGAATTTAAAAGATAAACGATTTAATAAGAAAAAATATAAGGAGGTTAAAAATGAAATACGAATGTATAGTTGTAGGTGGTGGACATGCTGGTTGTGAAGCAGCCCATATTACAGCCTTTATGGAAAAAAAAACATTATTAATTACAATGAATAAAAACAATATCGCCGATATGCCTTGTAATCCTTCTATTGGAGGAACAGCAAAAGGGGTCATTGTCCGTGACATTGATGCTTTAGGGGGATTAATGGGTTGTGTTGCAGATGAATCCCATTTTCAAATTAAAATGTTAAATAGCAAAAAAGGCCCTGCTGTTCGTTCCTTGCGTTGCCAAGCCGACAAAACAACATATCCTAAAAATATGTTAAAACGTTTAGAAAATACAGATAATTTAAAGATTATGGAAGCAACCGTAGAAGATATTTTAGTAGAAAATAGCAAAATCAAAGGAATCCTAACTTCAAATAACGAAGAAATTTTATGTGATATTCTAATTTTAACAACAGGAACTTATTTAAAAAGCAATATATTAAGAGGTGCATCAAGTACCGAAAGTGGTCCACATGGAGAAGCAAGAAGTAACTTCTTAAGTGATAATTTAAAAAAACTAGGCTTTACAATTCAAAGATTAAAAACTGGAACACCTCCTAGAATTAAAGCAGACTCCATTGATTTTTCTGTATGTTCCCCTGAATATGGAGCCAATATTTACTATACCTTTTCCCATGATGAGAAACCAAAATACAAAATGGAAGAACAACAAAAATGCTATCTTATCTATACAAATGAAAATACACACAAAATTATAATGGACAACTTAGACAAATCTAGTATGTATGGTGGATATGTTACAGGCATAGGTCCAAGATACTGTCCTTCAATTGAAGATAAAATAGTACGTTTTAAAGATAAGGAAAGGCATCAACTTTTCTTAGAACCAGAAAGCATGTATTATGATGAGTGGTATATCGGGGGATTTTCTACCTCTATGCCAGAAGATGTACAAGAGAAAATGGTGCATAGTTTGAAAGGACTTGAAAATGCTATCATTACGAAATATGCCTATGCAATTGAATACGATGCAATAGACCCATTACAATTAAAACCTTCATTAGAAACAAAAGTAATAGAAAATCTATTTACGGCTGGACAAATCAATGGTACAAGTGGATACGAAGAAGCCGCAGGCCAAGGCTTAATCGCAGGAATCAACGCTGTACTAAAATTAGAAAATAAAGAACCGTTTATCTTAAAAAGAAACGAATCCTACATAGGAGTACTAATTGATGATTTAGTCACAAAAGGAACAAAAGAACCTTATCGTATGTTAACTTCTCGTGCAGAATATAGGCTTCTTCTTCGACATGATAACGCCGACATTCGTCTTCGTGAATATGGTCATCAATTAGGAACAATTACTGAAGAAATGTATAAAAACTATACGAATCATTTAAAAGAAATAGAAGAATTAAAAAACTTCTTAAAAAATACAAAACTAGAAGTAATAGAAGAAGTACGAACTTCTTTTGAAGAAAATAACTTTTCTTTGCCACTTAATAAAACTTCCTTATTAGAATTATTAAAAAGACCAGAAATAACACTAGATTTTTTAAATAAGTTTATCCCTATTCCTTTTTCATTAGAGGTAAAAGAAATTGTCAGTATTGACATCAAATACGAAGGATACATTAAAAAGACTGAAAAAGAAATAGAAAGAATGCTAAAACTAGAAGAAAAACAAATTCCAAAAGATATTGACTACAGTAAAGTAAAAAACTTAGCAAGTGAAGCAAGACAGAAATTAGAAATGATTCGACCTCTATCTATTGGGCAAGCCTCAAGAATCAGCGGAGTTAATCCAGCGGATATCTCAATTCTTGCTATTTATTTAAAGAAGGAATATGGAAAAAATGAATAAAGAACAATTGATAAGTGAGTTAGAAAAAATTAATATTACACTCACAGAAGAACAAATGAACCAATTAGAAATTTATAAAGATTTTTTGATAGAATACAATACTCATACAAATCTTACAGCCATAACAGACGAAGAAAACATTTATTTAAAACATTTTTACGATTCACTTACTATAAATAAATATATAAAAAATGGTCTAAAAGTTTTAGATATAGGAACAGGTGCAGGTTTTCCGGGAATGGTCTTGGCTATTATTAATAAAGAAAGTCATTTTACCCTACTTGATTCCAATAATAAAAAAATTACGTTTTTAAACTTATTAAAAGAAAAATTAAAATTAACGAATGTAGAAATTATTTATGAACGTGCTGAAGATTATGTTAAAAATCACAAAGAAAAATTTGATATTGTAACTTCTCGTGCAGTAGCAGAATTACGTATATTAGCAGAAATTTCAATTCCTGCACTTAAAATAAAAGGACACTTTCTTCCTTTAAAAGCAAATATAGAAAAAGAAATAGATTTATTAAAAAATGCACTTACTATATTAAATGGAAAAATAATAAACCAAGAAGAATTCTATTTACCAATCGAAAACAGCAAACGAACTATTTTAGTTATCGAACATTTTAAAAAAACAGACAACAGTTATCCAAGAACTTATGATAAAATTGTAAAAAAAATTTTATAAAGAAAAAAAAAGAACAAAAACTTTTGAATTTAGGGTATAATATAAGAAAAATAAGGAGTTGTCTATTATGGAAAAAGAATCCCCCAAAAAATTAATTGTTGCCATTATAGTTTTAATTATTGTCATAATAGGAACGATTGGTGCTTCTTTTTCTTTTTTTTCATTAGAAATTACTGAAAAAGGAAATAAAGAAACTGAATTAAGTACTGTTGTATATGCGAAAGCAACGATGGATTATGGAGAAAGAATAGAAGCAAATGGAGTATTTCCTGGAAACAAAATAATAAAAACAATAAAAGTAGAAGGATCAGGTCCAGAATATGCCAAACCAATTACAGCAACTCTAATTTTTTCACCAAATGTCGTTGATTTCTCCAATCACATAAAATACAGTTTATATGAAGTAGAAAATTCTTCAATAAACATAAGTGAAATTTGTGAAAAATCTAAACTAACAGTAGAAGACCAAAAGTACTATGATGCAATGCAATGTGATACAAGTCCTTTAGGAACTCCAATATTAGAAGGAGTATTTGAAGGAAAGAAAATAGTAACCCAAGAAATAGAAATTACTTACAATACCAATCGAACTTATTACATTTTAGTAGAATATTTAAACGATCCAAATGGTCAAGACGAAGAACAAGGAAAAACATTTTTTATTAATATGAGATTTAGATCTGTTTATCTAGGACCAGAAATAAATTATGCCTTTCTTTTAAATGGAGAGTTAATTACAACATTACCAGAAAAAAATGACAATTATGAGATAGAAGTGAATTGCGACGATGGTGTGAAAAGAGAATGGAATAAAGAAACTTGGAGTCTTGATGTAGAAGAGCAAATGGAAAGTGATGTAAAATGTACATTATCTTTTACAAGAGATTATCAAAAAGAAATTTTAAACAAAGGACAAGAAACAGGCGAAATAGCATATGATGAAACCGTTGATAATAACTTAAGATTTATAGGCTCTAATCCTACTAATTATGTACGTTTTAATAATGAATTATGGAGAATTATTGGATTTATGAACAATATAGAAGATGAAGAAGGAACAAGAGAAACAAGAATGAAGATTATTAGAAATGAAAGTATAGGAACTTATCAAAGGCATAGTGCAGCGAATAACGATTGGACGATAAGTACATTAAAAAGTTTTTTAAATGGAGATTATTACAATGAATTAACAAATGAATCTAAGATTATGATTGATAATGTTGTATGGAATTTAAAAGGAGGAACCAATGCTTCTGGAAATGCCCAAACCTTTTATGATTTAGAAAGGAATGGTAGTGTATATTCAGGTAGACCAACTTTCTGGATAGGAAATATAGGATTGATGTATCCAAGTGATTATGGGTTCGCTGTAGGAGGCGAAGTACGAGAAGAATGTTTAAATTATCAGAATATATCTTATAATATTGGTGATTGTAAAATTAATGATTGGCTATATCTTGGAAGTCAAGAATGGACAATTACTCCTCTAAGTGGTGGAATTTCCTGGACGGCAAGTGTGCTTTCAACAGGAGTTTTGAGTTTTAGTAATGCCAGAACTGGAATCCATAATGTAAGGCCAACTGTATTTTTAGATAAAAATGTAAAAATAATCAATGGAGAGGGAACAGAAGAGAATCCATATCAATTAAGTTTAAAATAAGAAAAAATAGAGTTTGTTTTAAAAAACAGTCTTGTAAAATAAAAATAAATAGAGTATATTAATAATAGGCTAAAGGGGCTGATTAGTATGAATATCGATAAAAATATTCTCGAAGTACCGATTGAGGACATTATTCCTAACCGTTTTCAACCGAGACTTGCATTTAACGAAGAAGGTATTAATGAACTTGCAGAATCAATAAAACAACATGGAATTATTCAACCCCTTGTTGTACGAAAATTAGGAGATAAATACGAAATTATTGCTGGTGAGAGACGTTACAAAGCATCAACAATGGCAGGGCTTGCAAAAGTTCCTGTAATCATTTCGGATATAGACGATAATAAAAGTGCAGAGGTGGCTCTAGTGGAAAATATACAAAGAAGAAATTTAACCGCAATTGAAGAAGCAAAATCTTATAAAAATCTTTTAGATCGCGGATACTTAACGCAAGAACAACTTGCCAATAAAATGGGGGTTAGTCAAAGTTCTATTGCAAATAAACTGCGTCTTTTAAACTTAGACGAAGAAGTGCAAGAGGCTTTATTAAATGAAAAAATTTCAGAACGTCATGCTAGAGCACTACTTGTTTTAGACAATAAAGAAGATCAAAAGAAATGGTTGAAGAAAATTATGGAAGAAAGATTAACAGTAAGACAATTAGATTTAGAACTGAAAAAATTACAAGAAAATGGTGGAGAAGAAGACGAAGGCATTCCACTAGTAAATATAAATCCTAACTTAGATGAGATCGTTTCTAATGCTGAAGATATTCATGTAGAACGTGCTCCACATGATGTTGCAAGTATGCTAATACCAGAAGGTGGAAAACCAGTTGAACAATCCCAAGAAGTAGAAGAACCAGTGAAATCGCCAAATAAATTCTTTAATTTCTTAGAAGATGAACAAGCCAATATGAATGTTATAGAACCAGATGAAATCTTAAACACTTTTACTTCTACTCCAATTTTAGAACCAGTACAAGAAGAGATGAAAGATTTAGATGTTACATCAAATGAAGTTGAAACAGTAAAAACGGAAAATGAAAGTATTCCTTCATTTAATCAGATGTTCAACCAAATTCCAGAAGGAAAAGAACCAGAATCAGAAGTAGAAAGTAATCATGTAGAACCATTAGAAATTTTAGAAGGATTAGATACAGTCCCAACTTCTCCAATAGAAAATACAAATGGAGAACAAACAATTCCCCCTGTTTCATTAGAACTAGAAAATAATCAAGAAAAAATTGAAACTATTGAACCTACATCATTAGAAAATAATGAAATGAAAACAGAGTTAAACGAATTGCCTTCATTAGAGCCAGAAATAGAACTTCCAATTATTGAAGAAGAATCAGAACAAGTAGTCAATATTCAGCCAGAACAAAACGAAACTCCAATCATTCCAGTAATCGAAAATAGTGTAAATGAAGCACAAAAGAAACCACCAATAATAGAGCAAATAAGTCCAGTAGTAGAAACACCAAATGTACAAGAAGAACCAATTCCAGAAATCACAAACAATGAGATAATAGAAGAACAGCCTAGTATTTCTGAAACATTGGATGAAAACAATACAGAAGAATTAAAACCGTTTAAATCTATTTTCTTTAATAATGAAAACGAAGAAGAAGAGAGTTCTTCTGTTCAAGTAGAACAACCAATGATTACGAATACAATCGAAGAAGTAGAACCTGTAATTGAAGAACCTTATGTAGATCCCCTTGATAGTATAGTTACTTTGGAACCAGACTATCAACAAAAACAGGATGAGTTAGCAGGTAGAGATTTAAAAACGGCTATCAATGTAGTGAGAGATACAGTTAGTGATTTAGAAAGACGTGGTTTTGTAGTAGAATGTGAAGAAGCAGATTTAGAAGATATCTATCACATTACTATTAAAATTGATAAAAATAATAAATAAAATATAGTATATAAAACTTAAGTTTAATAAACTATAAATGTAAGGTGTTACCAAACCCGGTAACACCTTACATTATTTTTAAAGACGCTATACCAAATATCAAGTATAATCTAGGTGTTTGGTATTCGTCTATTTTTTAATATTAGTTGAAATATAATAACAATTAACACAAACTTTAAATTAAATAACCTGATGTTTTAATAGACAAGATTATAAGCAATAAAGTGTCACTTATATACAATATGTTATTAAAAATAGTATTACGACAAGTTTAATAAAATAAGTAGATGAGTATTTTGGAATTATGATAAAATGAATAAGAAAGAAGGAATATATAATGATAAAAGTTTTATTTACAGGTTGTACATTTAACGAAGAGAAAATAGAAAAATTAAAAGAAGAAAATTTAGAAATAATACCGGCCTCTGCAAATCTTACCCAAGAAAATTTAATAGAAGCATTACAAAATTGTGATGCTGTTATTGTAAATGGAGAAGAAAAATATCCAGAAGAAGTTTTAAGTCAATGTGAAAAATTAAAAGTAATTCAATTTTTTGGAATAGGCTATACTAAATGTGTAGATATTGAAGTAGCAAAAAAATATGGAAAAATTGTTGCAAATACACCTAAGGTTAATTCTTACTCTGTAGCAGAATTTACGTTAGGACTTATATTTTCTCTTAACCAAAAAATATTACAACATTATGAAGAAACTAAAAATGGAAAATGGGAAGAAAAAAAGTTTTTTGATTTAAAAGCCAAAACGATTGGGATAATAGGATTAGGACATATAGGAACTTATTTTGCAGAAATTATGTATAATGCTTTTCATGCCCAAATTTTATATTATGATAAAGAAGAAAAAACTGAAATTGCAAACAAATACAATGCGAAGAAAGTTTCTTTAGAAGAAATATTTAAAAATTCTGATATTGTATCTCTTCATTTACCATTAAATAATGAAACAAAAAATTTAATTGGTGAAAATGAATTATCCTTAATGAAAAAAACTGCTTATTTTATTAATACAGCGAGAGCAGAAATTGTCAATGCAAAAGATTTATATAATTGTTTAATAAATAACCAAATAGCAGGTTGTGCTTTCGACGGTTTTTACAAAGAACCCATCGATTTAACGACAGAAGAAACCAAACTTTTAACTTTGCCAACTGGGAAATTTATTTTAACACCTCATACAGGACATAATGCAGTCGAAGGCACAACAAGGGTTGAAAATATGTGCATAGAAAATTTAATACAAATATTTAACAATGAACCTTGTAAAGGTGTAATTAACAAATAAAAATGTAAAGAAAGAGTTTTGGTATGAATTTTGAGAAATACTTTTAAATCATATAAAGAATTAGCAAAAATTTTTTAAGTATCCTCTAAGAAATTAGTTGTTTATGAATTTATATTATGCTAGAATAATTTTATTAAAGGAGAATTATACATGAAAGATCCTCTTACTTCAAGAGATAAAAAAACTAAAGTTTTAGAAAAAATAGAAAAACAAATCTTTTGGAACATTGAAACTGGCAATAAAGATCAAAGTACACGAGATAGTCTAAGAATGTGTTCCTTTTATGCTTACTATAATTAAGAGATTTTAGAAGAAATATTTGAATATGTTTTTGGTAAATATGGGGAATTTGACGACTATTTAGAATTTATTAAAAGAAGATGTGAAGCATTAAAAGAAAAAAATAGTCCCGTAGAAAAAACAGATGAATACTTACGATTTAAAGAAATAATAGAAGAAAACTTAGAACAAATTATAGATATTGGTTCAACAAGAAAATTAAAAAAACTCTAACTTAATATGAAAAGTTAGAGTCAGACTGTTGACAAATAAAGGTCAATGGTCTTTTTCTTTGAAAGAAAATATAGT
>CANOWY010000001.1 GCA_947571135.1 uncultured Mycoplasmatota bacterium | reverse complement strand
TCTTTCCTCCATCTATCTTATCTACATTATAAATTATTTTCTCTTCATTTTCAATTGCTTCCATCTCCTTAATAAAATTTCTATATTTTGCTATTTATTTTATTTACTATTTAATAGTATAAATGTTAGAATAAGGCCAGGAAGTTAGGAGATGTTTATGAAAAATTATATTGATACAATCGGAAATTTTTTTAAAACCTCAAAGGAAGAAATTTTAAAAAAAATTAAGTTTTATAATCAGGATGCAGAAGAGTCTCAAATAAGATCTTGGGAAAAAATTATTGAGGATTTAAAAAACAGTTCTTTTTTAAGAGATTTAGATCCAAGTGTAATTATTGCAATAGAATATCAATTAGTTGTAGACAATATGGCAGCAGATATTATTTTGGCTGGGTACGATTTAAAAAAGAAAAAAAATGTTTTAATCATTGAGGTTAAAGAGTGGAATGATGAGTATATACTTAATACTTCTTTTAGTAATTATCGTGAAAATGAAAGACAATTGCATCCGCAAATACAAGTTAATAGACATAAAACTGCCTTTAAAAACTACTTGAATATTGGCTCAAATTATAAAGTGAATGCAGTAGTATTAGCAAAAAATGTAACAAATCATGGTATTATGAAATTAATCGAGAAAAATAAAGATAAAAATTCATCAGATATTCTATGTTATACTAAACTAGATACTCTTTTAGCAAGTTATGGCAATACTTTTATTTACGGAGATAAAGAAATGCAAAATAATTTAGAAAATGCTTTTTATAAACCAGCAAGAGATATTATAGAATCAATGAGTGATATCGTAAAAAAAGAAGAAGGATTTATTTTAACAAGCGAGCAGCAAGAAGCCATGAATAAAATTATCGCTTCTATAGAAACTGGTAAGAAAATAATTCAGGTTGACGGTTGTGCTGGTTCCGGAAAAACTGCTATATTAATCAATTTATATGTTTCACTACTTAATAATAACAAATTTGCAAATAAAACTGTTTTGTTTTGTTCAGGAGCACAGAATACTGCTTTATATCGTTCTTTATATCCAAATGGTGAGCACCTTTTTAGTTATTCTTTTAGTATAAGTAAAAAATTAAATAATTCTAAAGAAGAATATATCGTCATCATGGATGAAGCACAACACAATGAAAAAGGGGTTATAAGTTCTTTACTAAAAGACAATGTTACTTTAATTTTAGCATATGACAAATACCAAGCAATTATTGCTACAAACGCAATTGAAGAATTAGAGCAATTAGAGGATAATCCTAATTATTGTCAAATTTATTTGAATAAAACTGTTCGTTTTAATAATTCAATTCATTTTATTTCTAATGTAAAAAATTTATTAACAGGAGATAAAAATATAAAAAAAGATGATAAATTTGAATTCAAGGTACTATCTAATATTAAAGAAGTTAGTGATAAGGCTAGAGAAATTGCTTTTAGTAAGCCAAACGATACTTTTGCTACTATCGGGTTATTATCAAATGATCATGATAAAATACAAGAGTTTATAAATCATGAAAATTCTATATTTTTTACACGTTGGAATTATAAAGAAGAATGTAGATGGATACCTTATATTAATGAAAAAAATTATTTAAGTAAAAACAATGGAAAAATATGGGTGGGAACTTGGTGGATGCCTGGACTTGATGTTGATTATGTCTTAGTCATTGTAGGACCTGATGCAAAATTAACAAAGGATGGTATAAGAGCAATACCTGATAAAATGGCTGAATATAACATGATAATTAGCATAGCCAATAAACTTCGTTTCTTTTCAGAGGTTGCTGTATATAAAAACGGATATCCTCAAAAACTAGATAATCCTAGAACTGTAAGAAAAATATTAGATTATGTTGCTACTCATCCTCATATAAAAGGCAATTTTGAAAAAGAATTAAATATTTTAATTCGAAATAATTATTATGTTATGTTTACGCGTGCAAGAAAAGGATGTTACGTATATTTTATGAATGATGAAACAAAAGACCCATCATGAAAAATTTCATGATGGGTCTTTTCTTTTTATTTCTATTTTTAATTCACATACATTTAATAATTTCAAAAACATTTCTAGACTTATTTTTCTTATTCCACTTTCATAATGCGCAAGTGTTGAGTCTACTATTCCTAATTTTTTTGCTAGTTCTTTTTGGGTATATCCGCAACTTTTACGTATTTCTTTTAAATTAATATTATTCATTGATGCTAATTCTATATGGATTCTCTTTGGTTCCACTTCCATTTTTGTATAAAACACTAGACTTTAAATAAAAGGTGGGACGAATTGATTTAACATCAAGCCATTCACTGAGAGCTGCTTCTCCACTTATTCTTCTATCACCACACTGAACTCCTTGTCCATAGGATGTTCCAGAACTATCATAATACGGATCTGAAGTAATTAGCCAATCAGCGTATGTGCTATCATATAGCCATGATTTTTCTTTATATTCTTCAGCAAGTTTCCATTGATTTTGATTATAATATGCATTTCCTATTGTAAAAGCATAATCACTTAAATACATAAGACCAAGATTGTTTAAAATAGAAAGAGAACCTTTACTTTTACTTGGTAAATTTCCTCGCTCTAAAGAATACAAATTATTCATAGGGATAGAGGCAACAGTTGTATAATCAATTGCACCTAAATACCAAACACTTGGGGCTACGTAGTTTTGATATTCACTTAAATGATTCCAATATACTTTATTTAATATCGTTATATTTAGTGGAGTATTATCCCATGCATTATTATTTGTAGAATTCCATTGATAACCATTACTACCATTTGAATTTCTTTTTAGATATCCACTCTCATTTTCTTCATAAGGATTTGTTTTAATCAACTTCACTCTATTAACATATTCCCCACCTATTTCACTCTGTGTTGGTATTACTCCTATGATTCGGTATAGGTTGTCTTCTGGACAGACACTCTCTTCACTTCCAAAACAGACGTAATTATCGGGATTACTTCCAGTATAGCGATAATCTGTTAAAGCAGGAGTTTGATATGTTTCTTCATGGGTAAATTTTTCGAAATTTTTACTTGTATCACTTAGAATATAATCGACTAATCTTACAATATGGCTTTGTTTGGCTGTTACGACTATCTTACTTATAAAGTTCTTATTCATCGCATCATCTTCAACTGTAACGCTTTCATCCATCCATAGTTTTATTGTATAGGTCTTACTTTCATTCGCTCCTAACTCTCCACTGGTTAAGTATCTTGCCTCTACTGGTATGTAATCACTTCCTGGATAACTTGGTTCTACACTCTCTAATGTATTTAATAGTTTCTTTGTTTCTCCATTAAACTCTACTGCTATATATTCGCTACTTAATCTACTTGTACTTTCCATGATATCTAAATTGACATCATATTCTACTGTTGTTGTACAGGTATTTGTGATTGTAAATGTATAAGGGGTTAAAATCTTCGCTTCTGCGTCTGTTATAGGATAAGCATTTTGTAAATGAATCGGATTTTCATCGGTTAGTTCTATTTCTAAACATGTACTTTCTATTGTATTGATTCCTTCTTGACTTACTATATGACTCCACCATGCATAACTTACACTTATTATAATTCCTAAACTCAGTAATATTCCTATTACTACTAATAGTATTTTCTTCCGTTTCCTTCCTGGGTTACTTTCTAATATACCCCCCCCAGGTTAGTCCCTGAAGTTGGGAGGTTTTTCTTTTCTTCTTTTTTCATTTTCTTCCTCCATCTATCTTTATTTCATTATAAATTATTTCATTCTTATTTTCAATCATGAAAAAAATTGATTTTTTAAATTGAAGTTTAAAAAAAGAAAAAAATTTAGCATTTAATTTTTTTCTTTTTTGCTTTTCCTAATAATGCGAATGGCCGCTACTACTCCATCATTTGCAGCCGTGATTAGTTGATAAATATCTTTTTTTATACTATCTCCAACAGCATAAATGCCCGCAATTTTTGTTTCATAGTTTTCATCTACTTCAATATAACCTACTTCATTTAAAAGATTTAATTTTTTTACAAAAGAATTATTTGGCTCAAAACCAATATAAGTAAATAAAGCAGAAACTTCTATAGTTTTTTCTTTATTTATTACAATCTCTTTCACTTTATTTTCCTCTTCAATTATTGAAGTTACTTCACTATTATAAAGAATTTCAATGTTCTTTTTTTCATTTAAAAGTTTTACTAAAGCTGCATCTGCACGAAACGTTTCTCTTCTATGAATTAAATATATTTTTTTTACAATATTTGATAAATAAAGTGCTTCTTCAATAGCACTATTTCCCCCACCAACAAGAGCAACTTCTTTGTCTTTATATAAAGCACCATCACAAAGCGCGCAAGTGCTAATGCCTCTTCCTAATAATTTAGTTTCATTAGGAAGTCCTAATTTTCTACTCTCTCTACCACTCGCAATAATTACATATTTGCTTTCAAATTCTCCTAATGTTGTTTTTACTATTTTTTTATTTTTTTCTACTCTAATTTCTTCTACTTCTGCTATCTTATAAGGGATATTTAATTCATTTACACTATTAAATAATTCTAACGATAAGTCGGGACCTGTTACTTCTCTATATCCTGGATAATTATTTATTTTACTTATTTTGTTCAATAAACCACCTGGCATATTTTTTTCTAACATTAAAATTTTTAACCCACTATTTTTTGCATATATACCTGCTGATATTCCTGAGATTCCCATTCCAATAATAATTAAATCGTATTGCATATTATTTCTCCTTAAAATTGTATTTCACTACCTTTTACTTCTGTATATAAATCTTCAAATTTTCCTTTACGACTGAGAATCATAAAGACTAAAAGTCCAATTACAAATAAAGCAATAGATACAAGTTGTGCTACTTTGAAACCTCCTAGCATTAAAGAATCAGTTCTTAAAGACTCTATAAAAAATCTACCTACACTGTACCACATTAAATATATGCTGGATAATTGTCCTACTTTCAAATATTTGTATTTTTTTACTATAAGTAAGACGAGAACACCTAATATACACCAAAGGGATTCATAAAAAAAGGTTGGATGGTAATAAACTCCATTAATATGCATTCCTTCAATTATAAATTCTGGAATATGTTTATTTTGTAAATCAATAAGTGCTACAGCACTTCCATGGGCTTCACCATTAAAGAAGTTTCCCCATCTTCCAATTGCTTGCCCTAAAAGAAGTGGAATCGTAATCATATCTGTCATTTTGGAAATGCGAGTGTTATACTTACGACAATAAAGAACTAGTGTAATAAATCCACCTAAAAGTCCCCCATGAATGGCAAGTCCTCCTTCCCATACTTTTAAAATACTAATTGGATCATTCAAATAATACTTGTAATTAAAAATAACATAGTAAATTCTTGCCCCTATAAAGCCAAAAATAATCATCCAAAAAGCAAGATTGAATATAAAATCTTTAGAGTATTCGTAACGTTTTCCTTCTTTCATAAGTAAATAAAGACCTAATCCGATGGCTAACAAAAGCAAAAAGGAATACCAACGGACTTCTAAACCAAAAATACTTATCATAACTGGATTCATAAAAATTACCTTCTTTCTTTTTAAAATTATAACATATTTAGTGAAAAAAACTGCATTTTAAATGTAGTTCTTTCTTTTTATGCAAACTGTACCTATTTTTCTATTTTAAATATTCTTTTAAATACTCTCCAGTGTAAGAATTTTTATTTTTGACAATTTCTTCTGGTGTTCCAGTAGCAATAATCGTTCCACCATTATCTCCACCTTCTGGTCCTAAGTCTATAATATAATCTGCCACTTTTATAACATCTAGATTATGTTCAATAACTACTACTGTATCGCCATTGTCTACAATTCTTTGTAAAATCACTAATAACTTTTTAATATCTGCTGAATGAAGTCCAGTTGTTGGTTCGTCTAGAATAAATAAACTTTTTCCGGTTGGCTTCTTTTGTAATTCTTTGGCAAGTTTTACACGTCCTGCTTCTCCACCAGATAATGTGGGTGCTCCAGAGCCTAATTCAACATAAGATAATCCAACGTCCATCATAATATCAAGTTTTGCTTTGATTTTAGGAACATTTTCAAAAAATTCTTGGGCTTCCTCGACGCGTAATTTTAGTACTTCTGAAATATTTTTATCTTTAAATTTAATGTTCAAAGTATCTTTATTGTAACGAGTTCCTTTACAAACGTCACATGGAACATAAACATCTGGTAAGAAATGCATTTCAATTTTTTTTACGCCATCACCATAACATGCTTCACATCTTCCGCCTTTTACATTAAAGGAAAATCTTGATTTATCAAATCCCCGCATTTTGCTTTCTTTCATTTCAGCGAATAAATCTCTTATGTTATCAAATACCCCTACATAAGTTGCTGGGTTACTTCTTGGAGTTCTGCCAATTGGATCTTGTGAAATTTGGACTACTTTGTCAATTTGATTTAACCCTTTTATTTTTTTACATTTTCCTGGAATCACTTTTGATTTTGGATAAAGACTTTTAAATACTGATTTGTATAAGATTTCATTTACTAAAGAACTCTTTCCAGAACCAGATACGCCTGTTACACAGACAAATTTTCCTAACGGAATTTTTACATCAATATTTTTAAGGTTATGTTCACTGGCTCCAATGATTTCTAGTGTTTTTCCATTTCCTTTTCTTCTTTTTTCTGGAACTTCTATTTTTTCAGTACCTGCTAAGTATCGTCCAGTGATGGAGTCTTTGTTTTTCATAACTTCACTAGGAGTACCTGCGGCAACAACAGAACCTCCTTCGCGTCCTGCTCCAGGACCAATGTCTACTAAATAGTCTGCGGCCATCATAGTATCTGTATCGTGTTCTACCACAATTAATGTGTTTCCTAAATCTACCATTTCTTTTAATGATGCAATTAATTTATCATTGTCTCTTTGATGAAGTCCTATAGAAGGCTCATCTAGTACATATAACACCCCTGATAGTTTACTTCCAATTTGGGTTGCAAGTCTTATTCTTTGTAATTCACCCCCAGATAAAGTTCCCGCCATACGATCAAGTGTTATATAATCTAATCCTACATTTTTCAAAAATTCTAAACGATTAATAATTTCTTTAATAATTAAACGGCTAATCTCCGTTTGTTCTTTGTTTAATTTTAAACTTTTTATAAATTCTAATAACCGCCCAATGCTCATCTTTGTCATCTCATAAATATTTTTCTTGCCTACATATACATTTAATATAGATTCTTTTAATCTGGCTCCATGGCACTCTGGACATTCTATTTCCATCATATAGTTATCAAGCCATTCACGAATCCAAGTAGATGAGGTTTCTAAGTATCGTCTTTCTAGGTTGTTGATAACCCCTTCAAAACATCTGGTTACATATCTTTTATTGCCATTTTTGGCTGTGTATTCAAAATTTAATTCCTCTTTTGTTCCAAAGAATAAAATGTTTTTTTCTTTTTTGGTTAAGTTTTTAAAAGGTTTGTTCATATCAATCTTATAATAATCACAAGCCGTTTTTACATCTGTGTAAAATATATTTTGATCATCTGACATCGTGGTAATAGCACCCTCATTAATAGATAACGTATTATCGGGGATAAGCAAGGTTTCTGAAATTGCTGTTTTAAATCCTAGTCCTTTACATTCTGGACATGCACCAAAAGGTGCATTAAATGAAAACATTCTTGGTTCTAAGTCTGGAATGGAATAATTACATTTTACACAGGCAAATTTTTCACTCCATAGCATCTCTTCTCCGCCGATAATATGAATCAGTACCATACCATCTGCAAGGCGTGTACTAGTTTCAATGGCTTCAAAAATACGGCTTCTTTCTTCGCTTTTTAAGACTACTCTATCCACAATAACTTCAATAGTATCTTTGATATTTTTTTCCAAGATAATTTCTTCTTCTAAAGAACGTACTTCTCCATTTATGCGAATTCTTGTAAAACCATCACGTCGCAAATTTTCTAATATTTCTTGATGCATTCCTTTTTCGTCCTTGACAACAGGAGCCATAATTTCTAATTTTGTCCCAGGTTCTAGATTCATGACTTTGTTTGTCATCTCTTCAATACTTTGATGCGTAATCGCTTCATGATGATTCGGACAATAGGGAATGCCAATTCTTGCATATAAAAGTTTTAAATAGTCATATATTTCTGTTACGGTTCCTACGGTACTACGTGGATTGTTGTTGGTGGTTTTCTGATCAATCGCAATTGCTGGGGATAACCCATCAATACTATCGACGTCTGGCTTATCACTACCCCCCAAAAATTGACGTGCATAACTAGATAAACTTTCCACAAATCTTCTTTGCCCTTCTGCATAAATTGTATCAAATGCTAAACTACTTTTTCCACTTCCTGATACACCTGTCATAACAATGAGTTTATTTTTAGGTAAATCTAAATCTACATTTTTTAAATTATTTTCTCGGGCTCCACGAATGATAATCTTATCATTTTTCAAAACATACCACTCCTTTAATGTTACTTATTTTACCACATAATAGGGCATTTTATTTGCAAAACTAATATAGCATATATTTGTTCGCTTTTCAAGTTTAAAAAAAGGAAACAATTAAGTTTCATTCGTATTATTATAATTTATGAGAATATTCTTCAAATTCGGTAGACATTAATTGTTGCAAAGCCAAAACATTTTGAGATTCATCTATCGTAGTGGTTTGTACATGTGCAGTTTCTAAATAATTTAATAAAATAGAAGCGGAAGTTTTAAAGCCCATATGAATACCTATTTTAAATAGACTGTAACCTACAAAGAAATTATCATATGTCATCAAATTAAATTGATGTTGTCGAGTAAAATAGTTGACTACTTTTTCATAATGTTGTTCGCACTCTTCAAATTTGTTTTCCATAACCCTCATTCCTTTCTTAGGTATGTATTTTATCCGTTTATAAAAGAAAAAACAAGATTTATTCTCTTATTTGTTTATAATATTCTCTCTTTTCTTTATTAAAATGGTTGCAAATATATAGTGAGCAATACTAAAGATTAGAGTGGGGATAATAAAGTAACGTAATTTAAGATTGAAAACAAGTCCACAGAAAAATGTACCTATTGCTTTTCCAAGTAAAGAACTACAATATTTTAAGGTAGTTAAGAATAGGGAATATTGTTCTTCTATATTATTAATAAAATAACTACTAAAAATAAAACTATAAGGACAATCGGTTAAGAAAAGATATACTAAAGTAATCAGAAATAGAAGTTTACTATTTGTTATGAAAAGGACTATATAAAGAATTACCCGTATTCCAAATTTCATTAATAAGTTATACTGATCATTTTTAAAACGAAAGTATTTTACGACAAGCATAGATAAAATATTCGAGCATATGCCTAAACCTAAAATAAAGAAACTAGCAAAATTAGAAGAGAAATGTAGATTTTCAGTAAGAAGTAACATAGGCATTCCTAAAATGGCACCCCAAATCATATCTCCTAAAAAGTTTACAAATAAGAAAAAGTATAATACTTTGTTATTATTAAAATACTGAACTGTTTTTTTCATATTAAATATTTCTTCTTTTTTAGTATCCATTTGTAAAAATAATAAGACAATTAAGGATAAAAAATTAAAAATAATAGAAAGCAACAGACAAATATTATAATCAATTAAAGTATGAAAAATAGTTTTTCCAAGTATTATAGCCACAAGTAGAAATCCTAGTTTACTAAATAATGATTCTACAAAACTTTTTTTAGTGTATAAAACATCATCTTTTTTTATATGCATCATTAAAGGGTAGACGCTAGCAAGTATTAATTGGCTAAATGCGATATTAAAAAACATTAAAAATTTTATTAAAAAAGCATGGTCTGAATTATTTAAGCAAATTAAAGCCGTTCCTGTCATCATATTTAAGGCAAGGGTAATACAAATTCCCCACTTTAATTTATTTGTGGAGACTTTCACTGTGAAAAAGAATAGTACAAAAACTGTTACAATGTAGGAAATACTTATGACATGGCTTATAGTTGTAGTAGATAAGTTATTGGTATTCATCCATAATTCACGGTAGTTATCAAATAGACCTATAGAAAAACCGAATAATGCTAGAAAAAATAGTAAACAAAAACTTTTGTTATCTTTCAACTTTTGCATATGTACCACCTATAATAAGTATAACATAAAATTAGTATTTTTCTTCTGGACATTTGCGTTTTTGAATTTGATAAGTAATGGCCATCGAAAGTTTCCATGGAATCAAACGATTTAAGAATAAGCCTAGTTTTACACTCCAACCAGGAACAATGATTAATTTATTACGAAACATTTTATCAATTGCATATTTGGCTACTTTTTGACTAGGCATTTCTTTAAGGCTAAATATTCCATGTGCGACTTGGTTAAATTCCGTTGAAACAGGTCCAGGGCATAAACAACTTATGTGTACATGGCTATGTTGGTGTTTTAATTCTTCATAGATTCCCATGGTCAGTTTCGTTATATAATTTTTAGTAGCATAATAGGTATTTAGCCTTGGTCCTACTAAAAATCCAGCACTGGAACATACATTTAAAATGTATCCTTTATCTTTTTCTATAAAATCTTTTAGAAATAATTTTGTAAGTATATGATAAGTCTTAATATTAAGGTCTATCATTTCAAGTTCACGTCGTAGATCTGTTTTCGAAAACATTCCAAATAATCCAAAACCAGCATTGTTAATTACTATAGCAACGTCTTCTTTTTGGACTGATTCATGTAATTTAAATACGTTTCCCTCTTTTAGTAAATCCATAGAAATAATATGTACTTTCACTTTAACATTTCTTTTTATTTCTTCTAATCTTTCTTTTCTTCTAGCAACCAATATTAAATCAATACCAAGTTCTGCTAGATAGTACGCCATGTCTCTTCCTATTCCACTACTTGCTCCCGTTATTAATGCTTTCATTTTTGTTTCACCTTTCTTTTATTATTTTAAAAAAAAGAAGTATTACCTTCTATCATTATTATTCCCAAAAATCATAATTAACCTTAAAATTTCTAAAGCACTAGAAAGTACTCCTGCAAGATAAGTAGAAGCCGCAGCGTTTAGCATTTTAGATACACCAACTTGTTCTTCTTCTGTTGTTAATTTTAGTTTTTCAATTTCTTTTTTGGCTCTTTTACTAGCGTCAAGTTCTACTGGCAGCGTTACAAGTTGAAATATAAGTCCTGTTCCCACTAGTAAGATTCCTAACCAAATTATATCTAAAGATTCCATTAGTAATCCAAGAAAAATAACAAAATAAGATACCCCTGTCGCAAAATGTACTACCGGGAATATTAAACTTCTTAAACGCATGTAAGTATATCCTATTTTATCTTGAATAGCGTGTCCACACTCATGCGCTGCAACAGATAAAGACGCAACACTAGTTCCATGATAAATTTCTTTTGATAATCTTACTACTTTTCTTTTAGGATCGTAATGGTCAGTTAAATTTCCTGTTGTTTCTACTATGTATATATCTTTTAAATCGTTTTGGTCTAATATTTTTCTTGCCACTTCAAATCCTGTAATGTTTTTTTTGTTTTCTATATTCTTATATTTACTATAACTTGAAGAAATTAAAACTTGGGCAATTGCAGGTATAATAAGCATAAGTATTAAAATAATTATATCCATAATCTAACCTCTTATAAAATATTTAACTCTGTTAGTTTTTCTCTTAATTCGTCTGCCTTGGTAAAATCTTTAATATTACGAGCCTCTAACCAACTTTGGTACATCTCTTTGTCCTGTTGTGTAAATTCTTTTAGTTGATAATCCAGACCCAATATAGAATTAATTAATTGAATTTTATCATACGTTTCTCCAATTTCTGAATGATTTCGAATACTGGTATTTAATTCTTTTACTAATTCCAAAAGATAAGTGATTAAGTTTGGAGTATTAAAGTCATCATCCATAATCTCATTAATACGTTCATCTTTTGTAAGGTTCCCTACTGCAATATTTTGCATTTGAATGTTAATATTTGCTTGTTTTAAAACATTGTTTATCTTATCATTAATAGTTACACATTCTAAAAATGTTGTCTTTGTTAAATCAAGGGGAGCACGATACTGGTTTTTTAAAAAAGCAAGTCTTATAACGTTACTGGGATATTCTTTTCTTAAGTCTTTTGCTAGGATAAAGTTGTTTAGGCTTTTACTCATTTTTTCTCCTTCCACCATAATGTGACCATTGTGCATCCAATAATTGGCAAGATTATGATCCCATGCTGCTTTACTTTGAGCCATTTCATTTTCATGGTGTGGAAATTTCAAATCAACTCCGCCGCCATGAATATCTATTTTTCCTTTAAATATATCATGAATCATGACAACACATTCAGTATGCCAACCAGGTCTACCAGTTCCAAAAGGGGCTTCCCATGTAATGCCTTCATTTGTCTTCTTCCAAAGTACAAAATCAAAAGGATTTTCTTTTTCTTCCGCAACATCAATTCGCTTTCCGTAATCTAATGCTTCTAGATTTTGTTTTGATAAGCAACCGTAATCTTTTACTTTAGTTACTCGAAAATATACATCATCACCACTTTTGTATGCATAATCTTTCTCAAGTAATAGAGAAATAAAATCAATAATACTATTCATCGTTTCTGTTACACGTGGGCGATAATCAATAGATAAACAGTTTAGGCCCTCTAATTCTTCTAAATAAGCCTTAATAAATTTATCTGTAATTTCTTTTTCTGTTACAGATAGTTCTATTGCAGCCTTAATTATTTTATCATCGACATCAGTGAAATTTGATGCATAATTTACTTGATATCCCGCGTATTTTAAATAGCGATATACCATATCAAAAACAATAACTGGATACATATTCCCAACATGAGCAAAATTGTAAACTGTTGGACCACATACATACATATTCACAACACCAGGTGTAATCGGTGTAAATTCTTCTAATTTGTTTGTTAATGTATTAAATATTTTCATAAACATGTCCTCTCTTTTTTATTTGTTAGAAAGAAAGTTCTTTTTTTCTTTCTCTACATACCTATAGTTTAAAGCATTTTCTTTAGAAAGTACAGAATGTCTCCCTTTTTTTATTCTTGTTATATTTACTATACATACATTGTCATTTAAATTTTCCTTTTTATGGTTTACAATTTTGTTTCTTGTCTTTAATTTTTTCTATGTATTTTTCTAAATCAATAGAACTTACTCTTTTAATAAAATTATCAACCATTTCTTTTGATAGTATGCATTTTTCGTAAGGAATGCCTGGATAATACTCGCTTGGATACTCTTTAAAATCTTCTTTATTTACATTATATTTTTCTTCCATATACAAATTTACACAATAATAGGCATGATACAATTCCTTACAAAATTCTTCGTAACTTTTGCTAAACAAATATTCTTTTGTAAAACATTCTTCGAAAAATAAATAATCGGTTACTAAATGTAAAAACCATCCTAGTTCAAAGTCATTTAATTTGGAATGCTCTTTTAGGAAATTGTATAAATTTACTTTCCCTCGAACATGACTTACGTTATCACTACCACGATTTTTTTCTGTATAGTGTGTTTTGTCATCTTCTTTTACTACATCTGGATATAAAGTCCCTTTCATAACATCTTCATAATTTAAATTCTTATGTTGCTCTAAATATTTTTTAGCGATTGCTAAATGTAAGGACAAACATGCCATATTATTCCCCTAATCTTTCTAAAATAGTTTCACGTCCTAATAAATACAAACAATCCATTAAGTTAGGACCACGCATACTTCCTGTTGTAGCGATACGAATTGACATATAAAGAAGTTTACCTGAAATGCCACTTTCTTCTTCTACATATTTTAGGATTTCTTTTACATTTTCTAAACTCCAAGAAGTTGTTTTTTCTACTTCACTTTTAAATATTCTTAAAGTATTTTCAATATTACTATCACTCTTTAGAAAGGCAATACTCTCTTCATCTAAATCAATCTCTGTTGTAAAAAACATATGGGCAGTTAGGGCAATTTCAGAGGCAAAGTTCAAACGATTTTTATTTACCATAAGTAAATGATGAATCCACGCTTCATCTTTTCCTTCCACATTATAAAATTTTTCCAAATAAGGACGAACAAAGTTTATATATTCATTTTCTTCCATTTCTTTTATATAATGACGATTGAACCATTCTAATTTCTTTATGTCAAAATGAGATGGTCTTTTTCCTATATTTTCTATTTTGAATTCTCTTATTAATTCTTCTAATGTAAAAAATTCTTTTGTATTTTTTGGATTCCACCCTAAAAAGGATATATAATTCAAAATGGCACTAGGTATAAAACCTTGATCTAATAAATCGATCAATATATCTTTTTTATCTGTCAGTATTTCTGGAATATGAATAAATTCTGGAAGAGGAAATCCTAAATCTTCATAAAGTAAAAGATATTTTGGAGTACTGGTTAAAAATTTGGTACTACTGATTACGTGTGTGATATTAAAAAGAGCATCATCTAAAACATTGGCAAAGTTATAGGTAGGAGTTCCATCGTTTTTTATTAAAATGTGGTCTTCTAAGTTTTCATTAAGTACAGTAATATCCCCATAAACTAAATCCCTGAAACTCGTTTGACCCATTTCAGGCATTGCCTCACGAATAACATATTTTTCTCCTAATAGAATTTTTCGATTTGCTTCGTCTTTGGGAAAATTACGACAGGCTCTATCGTAAAGATATGAAGTTTTTTCTTCACTGGCTTCTAGTCTTTTTCTATTTAGTTCTTCTTTTGTGCAAAAGCAATAATAGGCTTTGCCTCTTTTTACTAATTTTTCTGCGTAAGATTTATAAATTGGCAAACGTTCGCTTTGAATATAAGAGACGTTTTCTACTTCTTTTTTTGGACCTTCATCATAAGTAAGACCAAAGCAACTTAAGAGAGTATAAATAGATTCTTCTGCTTCTAAACTATATAAGTTTTGATTGGCATCATCAATTCGTAATATAAATTCTCCGTCTTCTTTCTTGGCAATTAAATAAGAAAATAACGCATTTCGTAAATCTTCTATATCCATTTTTTTTCGAGGGCACATTGCAAATCTTGTTCTTGTCAAATGTATCACCACTTTCCAACCTGTTTTTTATATTTAAAAGTATACCACACAATCTATGTTTTTTCTTAGAAAATAGAAAAAATAGTTTAGAAAGCGTCCTAAACTATTTTTAAAAAATTATTTATGCTTTGACCATAAATAAGAAAATGTAATAATCCTAAATTGCAATCAACTTATTACTTATTCATAATAACATAACTCAAAGTGGAATTTCAATATCAATTTCATTATTGTATTTTTCGATTAAATTTTTTAAGTTACGAAGGCCGAACTTTTCACATTCTGCTTCTTTTTTAATTTTTTCAAATTTTATTTTTTTGTTTGTTAAATTCTTTTTTGTGTATTCTTTTAAAATGTGTTCATTTAAATATTCGAAAGTCACGACATCTGTAAATCTACCTAAAAATTCCTTACTAAAGTTTTCATTTAATGTATTATTTTCTTTATTCATAAAACCAACGCTGTTATTAGATATTACATTACTTGTCATAAAAATCATGGTTTTACTAAAATCAATTTTTTCTCCTTTTGCACTGGTAACAAATCCTTCATCCATAATTTGTAAGAATATATTGAGTACTCTAGGATGCGCTTTTTCTATTTCATCAACTAAAATAATCGAATAAGGATTGTCTAAAACACTACGAAAAATGAAAGAATCTTCATATCCAACATATCCAGCACTGACACCAATTAATTTATTTACTGATGTATCAAGATTATATTCGCTCATATCAAGACGAATCAGTTTGCTTTTCTTTATGCTTTGGGATATCCACTTTACAGTTTCTGTTTTTCCTACTCCACTTGGTCCATTTAATAACAAGGCTAACGGTTTTGTATCATTGTTAAATTTTAACCAAAGATTGCTAAGTATTTTATTTATTGCTTTTTCTTGTCCTAAAATATTTTTTTGTAAATTGGTTTTTATTTTTTTGTATAGTTCTTTTTTATTTTCAAGGAGAGGAATATTAGTTTTCTTTTCTAATGTTTCTAAAATATCTTTTTTGGTAATATTATTATTTTTTACTTTAGAAAGTTTTTCTAATTGTAATTTTAAAAGATTTTCTTGTTCTTTGTAACGCATTGCAATATCATAATCATTTCTTTTGATGGCTTCTTCTTTTTCTTTTTCTACTTGTTTTATTTTTTTGGTTAATTTGTCAAGTTCTTTAAAGGATAGGCCTTTTAGTTTTTGCCTTGCACAAACCATGTCTAAAAGATCAATTGATTTATCTGGATTACTTTTATTTTTAATATACTTGTCTGCTAGTTCAACGATGTCTTTTATGTTTTCTTCACTTATTTTTAAATGATGATGTGCTTCATATTCTTCTTTTATTCCTAGTAAGATGTGTTCCGTTTTTTCTTTATCTGGTTCTTCTATTTGAATAGAATAGAAACGTCTTTCTAAGGCTTTGTCTTTATATATAGAATTATAGTATTCTTCCGTTGTAGTAGCCCCAATACATTTGATATCTCCTCTAGCAAGATATGGTTTTAATATGTCCGATGCATTAATAGCACCTTCTGCTCCACCAGCATTTAACATAGTGTGTATTTCATCGATAAAAAGAATAATATTTTGATCTTCTATTACTTCTTTAATAATTTTTGTTAATCTTTCTTCAAACTCCCCACGATACTTTGTTCCAGATACTAATGAACCCATTTCTAACATTACAATAGTTTTATTTAAAAGTTCATTAGGAACTAACTTTTTATTAATTCTTCTTGCTAGTTCTTCTACAATAGCAGTTTTTCCAACACCTGCACGTCCTATTAGCAAAGGATTGCTTTTTTTCTTACGAAGTAAAGATTCAATTACCAAATTTATTTCTTCTTCTCTTCCTATTACGGTTTCTCCTTCATTAACATTTTTATTTAAGTTTATCCCAATTTCCATAATTTCTAATTTACTATTTTTATTTCCTACCAAACTAAATTTTAAATCTTCATAAATACTATCTAAATCTAAGTCTAAACTTAGCATAATACGAATAGCAATACCTTCTCCTTCTTCTAGCATTGCGATAAATAAATGCCTCTCTGTTACTTTTCCTTTGTTATTTTCAGATGCATCATTTGTAGCATTTTCAATAATCCTTTTTAGCAATGGTGTATATAAGATAAAATCTGTATCTTTGTTTGATTTTCCTACAACGTTAATAAGTTCATTTTTAAAAATGTCAAATGTGAGTCCATACAATCTTAACTTTTTACTTACTTCATTTTCTCTCTCTAGTATGGCTAGCAATAAGTGTTCACTTCCTACATAAGGATGTTTTAAACTTTTACGTAATTTTTCTGCTTTTTTAAAAATTCCTGCTATTTCGATTCCATAATTATCAAACATAAATATCCTCCTAGTTTATTCTATGTTTATATTGTTTGAAATATTTGGAATTTATACAATTTTTTTAATATAAAGCAATTGTATTAATGTTAATGTATGCTGATGAATGTGTATATTGACCGTCGTGTAAAAGTTTTATTTTTACATAGTATTTTTCTTTATTATCTTTTATATTTATTTTCAAATTGGATGTTGATTCGCTCGTACGAAAAGTTTCTGAATTAGAAATTATAAAACTATTGATAGTTTGATCATTGCTTAATCCGAATGTTGTAGTTCCAGTTAAATCTCTATATCCTGTCCAATGCTTATAATTCATTTCTAAATTATTATATTGAGATGTATCTATCGTATTATTACTTACAATAGTTCCATACGTACCACTCACAACGGTTCTTATTTGATACCCTGCTGAAGAGTTCGAAAAAGACGCGTTTGCACTTGATTTTAATTGTAAAAAATCTCCCAAAGCATTCGTTATTTTACCGTTTTTATACAAGTAACATGGTAGTCCTGCATTGTATTTTTCTTCTTCACTAATTACAGTGGATGATAAAAATTTCTTGGCCACTTCTGTTGTATAATTTTCATTGTTTTTTATCTGGCTTTTTAAATTGTTTGAACTTGCTATTAGTTTCATGGCTTCTTCACTTATTATTATTTTCTCTATGTCTTCATTATTTGTTAAAAGTTGATCTACATTTTCTGCTGTACTTCCAATTAATTGTACTAATTTTCGAAAGTTACTTAATGAGTCAAATGTTATTGTACAAGTTGTTTCACTTTCTGTTAAATTACTTACAAAAATCCCCCATCTTTCTTCATTCCATTCTCCTATTGCCCCTTTATCACATACTATTTCTTCTACTGCATATCCTTCTTCTTTTGTAGGTATTTTTGATGATAATTTTCCATCTACTATGGCGGCTATTTTAACATCTCCTATACTATTTCTAAAATCTGGGATTCTTCCTTGTAATACATTAAACTCTTTTTTCTCTTCATATAAAGCAAAGGTTTTATAAAGTGTTATTCCTCCTAAAACTAGAAGCATTCCTACTATGCTTCCTATAACAATTCTTTTTTGTTTTTTGGTTTTGTTAAACTTTCCTAATTCACCTGGTTTACTTTTACTTTCTAGTATACCCCCCCCCCAGGCGTGTTCCTGAAGTTGGGAGGATTTTCTTTTCTTCTTTTTTCATTTTCTTTTCCTCCTTCTATTATGTATTCATTATAAATTATTTTCTCTTCATTTTCAATCATCAAAAAAAGCCATCTATTTCAACGACTCTTTTATTTCTATTTCTAACTTACACACTTCTAATATTTTTAAAAAGGTTTCTAATGTAATCTTTCTTATTCCTGTTTCATAATGGGCAAGGGTTGAATCTGATATGCCTAATTTACTCGCTAGTTCTTTTTGCGTATAACCTCTCTTTTTTCGTATTTGTTTTAGATTTATCTTATTCATTTATACTAATTCGATATGGATTATCTTCTGTTCCATTACCACTTTCATATAAGACATTTGTTTTTAAATAGAATGTCAGTTTTGTTATTCGGTATCCTGGCACCCAACCATAAGGGTCATTAGCATACTCTTGAACACGTTTAGAAGCAGTAACATATCCTTCTTTCGTTATTGCTGTAACGGTAGGTTTATCATTTTTTTCATTTTCGGAAGATATCAACCATTGTACAACTCCATTTGAATCATATAGCCACGCCGAAGTTACATAACTATCTCGATGATCACTAACTTTTTGGTTTTCATAAAGTTTCCCAATAGAGTAAGCATAATCACTTGGATACATTAAACCTATATTTGTAACAATATTTAGCGAGCCATTATTCCCACTTTTTACGCTACCTCTTTCAAAAGAATAGTATTGGTTAGATGTGAAATTGTCATAAACATCTATATAATTAGCTGCCCCTAAATGCCAGACACTGGATGCAATATATTTCTGATATTCTCCTAGATTATTCCAGTATACTCCATTTAATACTTGGGTATTTAATGAAGCAGTTGTCCAATTATTACTAGAATTAGCATTCCAATCGTATCCTTTTGTGCTATTATGTAAGCCACTCTCATTCTCGACATATGCATTTGCTTTTACCAGTTTTACTCGGTTCTCATATTCTCCACCAATTTCACTTTGGGTTGGTATAACTCCTATAATTCGATATAGATTGTCACTGGGGCATGGCTCTTCTTCACTTCCAAAACAAACGTAATTATTAGGATTTGCTCCTGTATATCTATAATCTGTTAATGCTTTTGTTTGATATGTTGCTTCATGCGTAAACTCTTCAAAATCTTTACTTGTATCACTCATGATGTAATCGACTAATCTTACTTTATGACTTTGTTTGGCTGTCACTACTATCTTACTTATAAAATTCTTGTTCATTGCGTCATTTTCAACTGTGACACTCTCATCCATCCATAGTTTGATTGTATATGTTTTACTTTCATTTGCAGAGAGTTCTCCACTTGTTAGGTATCTTGCTTCTACTGGGGTATAATCACTTCCTGGATAACTTGTTTCAACACTTTCATATGTGTTTAATAGTTTCTTTTCTCCGCCATTAAACTCTACTGCGACATATTCACTATTAAGTCTATTATCAATATTATTTACTTTGCTTTCCATTATATCTAGGTTAACATCATATTCTACTGTTGTTGTACAGGTATTTGTTATCGTAAATGTATACGGCGTTAAAATCCTCGCTTCTGCGTCTGTTATAGGATACGCATTGGTTAAACTGATTGGATTTTGATCTGTAAGTTTTATTTCTAAACAGGTACTTTCTATTGTATTGATTCCTTCTTGACTTACTACATGACTCCACCAAGCATAACTTACTCCTATTATAATTCCTATTGCTATTAGTATTCCAGTTGTGAGTAAAAGTATTTTTTGTTTATTTTTTGTCATTACTCTCTATTCTCCTTTAGTATATTCTATACCAAAAATAAGGGTAATGCAAGTATCTTATTTATGAATATCTTATTTATAAGTAGAATTATTAGTAAAATCATTTTAAAAGGTGGTAATCCATTTGATACATATTAACATTGTCGAACTTTTAAAGATAAATAATAAAACAAAATATTGGTTATGCCAAAAAATGAATATGACTTCTCGCAATTTGAATCGAATCATAAAAGGAGAAACTTCTTCTATTTCTTTTAAATATATTGAGGACTTTTGTAAATATTTAAACTGTACTCCTGGAGAATTATTTACTTTAAGTAATAAAGACAAAAAAAATTAGTCTATTTCTAAACTAATTCAATTCTAACTTGTAAAGCATCGTCGCCGATTCTTTCTTTTAATTTAATGATTCTTGTATATCCACCATTACGAGTTTCATATCTGTTTGCAAGTTCATTAAATACTTTATCAACACACTCTTTATTGTTATAAACAAATGCAAGGGCTTTTCTACGAGATACTAATGTTCCTCGTTTTCCATACGTAATCATTCTATCAACAAATTTTCTTACTTCTTTTGCTTTGGCTTCTGTTGTTACAATTCCTTCGTTCATGATTACATCAACAGTAAGACCTGCAAAGATGCTATGTCTTTGTCTTGTTTCTCTTCCAAGTTTTCTATATGCCATAATAATCCTCCTTAATCGCGAAATTTAAGTCCCATTTCTACAACTTTATCCAAAACTTCTTTTAAAGATTTCTTACCTAAGTTGCGTATCTTGGTAACTTCTACTTCTCTTTTTGAAATTAAATCTTGAACGGTATGAATACCAGCTCTTTTTAAGCAGTTATATGCTCTTACTGAGAACTCAATTTCTTCGATTGGTGTCTCTAGCGTTTTTGTAATAGTATCTACTTTCTTTTCAGCCATTAATCCAGAAATATCACTAATTGAATTTAAATCTGCAACAATATTAAAATGCTCAATTAGGATTTTTGCAGATAATGCCATACATTCTTCTGGTGTAATACTTCCATTGGTATTGATACGCATAATTAATTTATCATAATTTTCGTTATGTCCTACACGAGCATTTTCAGTTTCATAAGAAACTTTTTCAACTGGTGAATATAAAGAGTCAATAGCAATTACACCTACTTTTTTGGTATCTAATAGCAATTGATTTTCTTTTGCATCTACGTAACCTTTTCCTGTAGAAACTGTTAATTCCATATCAATTTTTCCACCTTCTACAAGATTACATATTACTAAATCCTTGTTTATAATTTCTAAATCTGCATCTACTTCAATGTCTCCAGCCAATACTGGGCCAGGTGTAGATTTAGATAAATGAACTACTTTATTTTCTTCTGTATGATTTTTAAGAACAACACTTTTAAGGGCTAAAATAATACTTGTAACATCCTCATAGACACCTTCAATTTTTTGAAACTCATGTAATACACCTTCAATTTTAACACTTGTAAATGCACATCCAGGTAAACTTGATAACATTACTCTTCTAAGTGCGTTTCCAATTGTAGTTCCAAATCCTCTTTCTAAGGGTTCTAATACAAATTCTCCATAGTGAGAATCTGTTACATATTCTGTTATTTTGTATTCTGGTTTTTCAAATTTAATCATTTCTATATTCTTCCTCTCATACACTAATTTCTAGGACGTTTTGGGGGACGACAACCATTGTGTGGTACTGGAGTTTCGTCTTCAATACTTACGACTTCTAATCCTGCTGCTTGTAAAGAACGGATTGCAGTATCTTTACTTGCTCCAAGCCCTATTACTTTAACATCAACCTTTACTACTCCTGCATCTTTTGCTTTGGTTGCAGCAGATTCTGCAGCCATACCTGCTGCATACGGTGTTTTCTTTTTACTTCCTTTATAACCGATAGTTCCAGCAGATGCCCAACTAATTACATTTCCATCTTTTTCTGCAATAGTAACAATTGTATTATTGTATGTACATTGAATGTGTGCAACAGCCTCAGGAATATTTTTCTTAACTTTTCTTTTTCTTCTGTTATATGCCATCTCGTACCTCCTATTTACCTACTTTTTTCTTATTTGCTACAACTTTACCTTTACCCTTACGAGTACGTGCATTTCTGCTAGTTCTTTGCCCTCTTACTGGTAAGCCTTTTTTATGTCTAATTCCTTGGTAGCAATTAATTTCCATTTTATTTTTAATAGACATTTGTACATCACGACGTAAATCTCCCTCTACATCGTATTTTTCAATTTCTTTACGAAGAGATGCTATTTCATTATCTGTTAATTCTTTGATTTTTTTTGTTGGATCTACATTTGCGCCTTCACAAATTGTTTTTGCAAGGCTTCTACCTATACCATAGATAGCTGTTAGTCCAATACAAACATGTTTTTCATTTGGTAATTCAATATTTTTAATTCTTGCCATATAATCCTCCTATTTCCCTTGTGTTTGTTTGTGTTTTGGATTTTCACAAATAATCATATTTTTTCCTTTTCTTTTAATTTTTTTACATTTATTGCAGATTGGTTTTACAGATGCTCTTCTTTTCATTTTTCTTTATACCTCCATTATCTTTTGTTCCATGTTATACGCCCACGTGTTAAGTCGTAAGGCGAAAGTTCTATTGTAACTGTATCACCTGGTAGAATACGTATCATGTTAACGCGCATTTTACCAGAAACGTAGGCTTCTACAGTATGTCCATTTGGCAGTTCTACTATGTAGTCTCCACCTTTTACAACATCAATTACTTTACCTTCTACTTCAATTTTATCATTTTTCGGTTGATTGCTTTTTCCGATTGAAGTATTATTCATTTTTTTGTTTTGATTTGTTTTTTTCGCCATATTTTATTCTCCTGTTAATATTTCATAGCCATCATCGGTTACGAGTACTGTATGTTCAAAATGTGCTGATGGACTTTCATCTTCTGTCACTATTACCCAATCATCTTGGTCTGTTAGACAAACTTCTTTGCCTCCCAAAGTAAACATAGGTTCAATTGCAATTGTCATTCCTGATTTTAAAACAATTCCAGTATTTTCTTTTCCATAATTTGGAACTTCTGGATCTTCATGCATTTCGGTACCAATTCCATGTCCTACTAAATCTTCTACTACACCAAGTCCTTTACTATGAGCAAATTCTTCAATTGCGTGACTTATGTCTCCTATTTTAGCACCACTTTTTACTTTACTCAAGCCGATATTCAAGGCTTCTTTTGTATTTTGTACTAATTTGCTTACTTCGTCTGAAACATTTCCAACAACGTAAGTTCTAGCAGAATCAGATTCGTATCCTTTATATCTTACGCAAAAATCAATGGATACAATATCACCATTTTTTATTTTTCTTTTTCCTGGAATACCATGTACTACTTCATCATTTATAGATACACAAATACTTTTTGGAAAACCTTCATATCCCAAACAAGAGGGAGTACAGTCATTTTTCAAAATAAAGTCATGTGCAATTTTATCCAATTTTTCAGTAGTAATTCCAGGTTTAATATATTTTTTTAATTCTTCATGTGTCAGAAAGTTTATATGTCCTGCATGTCGCATTAAATTGACTTCTCGATCACTTTTAATACTTATCATTTAGTCACTTCCTATTACATTTTCTATATCATTTATGATCTCAGCAGTTTTTCTGTTTGCATCTATGATTTTTAATAAGCCTTTTTCTTGATAGTATCGAATCAATGGTTTTGTTTTCTTACAATAATCCTCGTATCTAAGTTTATAAGTTTCTATATTATCATCGTCTCTTTTTATAAGTTCTCCACTACATTGATCACAAATATTTTCCTTTTGCGGTTTAAAACCCTCAAAAAATATATTATAATTTGAACCGCAATTTTTACATACTCTTCTTCCACATATTCTTTGTTCTAGTACTTCTGGACTAACATCTAAATGAATTACTATGTAATCTAGAATACCTATTTTCTTAAATAAGTCTGATAAATAATCGGCTTGATTTACTTTTCTAGGCATTCCATCTAAAATAAATGGTTTATTTTTTATCTTCATTATTTCTTTTTCAAATAAGGGCAAAATTATATCATCAGGAATAAATTTTCCTTCTGCCATAATCTCCTTTATTTTTAAGCCAATATTTGTTTCTTTTTTTATTTCATTACGAAGTAAATCTCCAGTAGATAAATGAATATAATGACGATTTTTCGTCAAATATTCACTAATAGTTCCCTTGCCAGAAGCAGGGGGAGCAATAAAGATAACGTTTTTCATTATCTTTTTCGTCTCCTTTTTTTGTAACTTCTTGTAACAAGTCCGCTTTCCATTTGTTTATAAGTTTCAATTGCAACTCCTACAACAATCAATATACCTGTTCCTCCAATTGTTACTGAACTGGGCAAACTAGAAATGTTTCCCATTAAAATTGGAAGTCCAGATAGAATTACTAAGAATAGGGAACCTACAATTGTTAACTTGCCCAATGAGTTCGAAATGTATTTAGAAGTATCATTACCAGGTCTTACTCCTGGAATATAACCTCCTCTTTTATTTAAGTCCTTACTCATTTCTTCTGGATTCATCATCATAAAAGTATAAACATAACCAAAAAATAATATTAATAATACATAAAGTATAAAGCCAGTTGGTGTTGTATATACTATATATTTATTGATAAATGCAAGTGCAGATTCACTTTTTAGTAATCCTGCTATTGTTGATGGTATCGTTAATACAATTGAAGCAAAGATTACTGGTATAACTCCTGCACTATTAATTTTAATAGGCAAGAATGAACTTTGTGCTCCATAAGCACTTGTTGTATGATTTGCATATTGCACTGGTATTCTTCTTTCTGCAAGTGTTACCCAAATAATTCCTACAAGAACTAATAAATACATAATTAAGAACAAAATAAATAATGCGATTCCTAATGCTAAGGTATAAGTTCCAGCTGTAATGAAAGCATTCCATGCACCACTAAATATTCCTGGCATACTTTGAATAATACCAGCCATTATGAGTAAGGATGATCCATTTCCAATTCCTTTCATTGTGATTTGGTCTCCCAACCATAACAAGAAAGAAGTACCCGCTGTCATAACTAGTGATGTTTTTAGCATTACCATAACGTCATTTGTATTTAAATAGAAAATAGAAATAACATAGGCTTGCACAAAAGCAAATACTACTGCTAAATAACGATTAATTTTGTTGATTTTTTGTCTTCCTACATATCCTTGCTCTTTTAATTCTTTAAAGTAAGGAATAATATCCATTTGTAATAACTGTGTGATAATTGAAGCTGTTATATATGGACTAACTCCTAAAGCAAATATAGAAAAACTTCTAAGTCCTCCTCCACTCATTAAGTTGAAGATTTCTAAAAAACCTAACTCTTCATATAGAACACTTGCCCATGGAATTGTTATTCCAGTTCCTAAGCAAAATATTCCTAAAGCAAAAAGGGTGAAGTAAATTCTTTTTCTTAAATCTTTGTTTTCACTAGCAAATAGTTTTGCAATGTGACGGGTCATTTAAATCACCTCAGTTTTGCCACCTGCGGCTTCAATAGCGCTTACGGCTTTAGTAGAAAAACGATTTGCTTTTACAGTTAATTTTTTTTCTAACTTTCCGTTTGCTAATACTTTTATTCCGCTTAATTGTTTTTTTATGATTCCTCTTTCTTTTAAGATTTCAGGTGTTACAACATCACCATCATTGAAATAAATATTTAAATCATTCAAATTAATACAAGCGTATTTTGTTTCAAATCTCTTATTGTTGAATCCTCTTTTTGGTAATCTTCTGTATAATGGAGATTGCCCACCTTGGAACCAAGCAGAAATGCTTGCTCCACTTCTAGATTTTTGACCTTTTTGTCCATGTGTAGAAGTTTTGCCCATGCCTGATCCAGGTCCACGTCCAACAATTTTTTTTGATTTTGTTTCTTTAGACTTTGGTAAATTTTCTAATTTCATATTATAACTCCTCCACTTTCTTACCACGAAGAGCAGCTATTTTAGCAGGTGTTCTTTCACTCTTTAATGCTTCTAGCGTTGCTTTAGCAACATTAATTTTAGTATTAGATCCAAGAGATTTAGAAATAACATCTTTAATACCAGCAAGTTCTAGTACACTACGTGCAGCACCTCCAGCAATAACTCCAGTACCTTTTACAGCAGGCTTAATAAGTACACTTGCTCTCCCAACTTTCCCAGTTGCTTCATGAGGAATTGTTCTTCCGTCTATAATTGCTACTTTTGTAACATTTTTATTGGCCATCATACTTGCTTTAGCAATGGCAGCAGGAACTTCATTTGCTTTTCCTGTTCCGATTCCAACTAAACCTTTTCTATTTCCAACAACTACAGTTGCAGAGAATCTAAAGTGTCTACCACCTTTGGTTACTTTTGTTACTCGACCAATAGAAATTACTTTTTCTTCTAATAATTTTTTTCTGTCTTTATTTTCTCTAGAAAAACGTTTTTCTTGCGTTTTCGCATTATTATTCTCTTTTTCCATGATGACCCTCCCTAGAATTCCAATCCATTTTCACGAGCGGCTTCTGCTAAAGCCTTAACACGACCATGATATAGGTTTCCACCTCTATCAAAGACCACGCTTGTGATTTTTGCTTTTTTGCATTTTGCAGCAATATCTTTTCCAACTGCTTGGGCAGCTTCGATGTTTCCACCATTTGCTAATTTTAAAACAATAGAGGAAGAGGAAACTAAAGTTTTACCTGTAGTATCATCGATAACTTGTACATAGATTTCACTATTTGATCTAAATACATTTAATCTTGGTTGTTCGCTTGTACCACTTAATGTCTTTCTTATACGACTATGTCTTCTTTTACGAACATTATTTTTTGATTCTTTCTTTATCATACTATCCCTCCATTAAGCCGCTTTCTTACCTTCTTTACGACGTACATATTCACCTTTATATCGAATACCTTTACCTTTATATGGCTCTGGCTCTCTTATTTTGCGAATATTGGCCGCAAATTCTGATACTTTTTGTTTATCTATACCACTTAAAGTTATTTCTGTATTGTTTACAAGTTCTGCTTTAATTCCTTCTGGAACAGTCACTTCCACAGGATGTGAATAACCTGCACTCACTACAATTTTATTTCCTTGAACATTAAATCTATATCCTACACCAACAGCTTCTAAACCTTTAGAAAATCCTTCACTTACTCCGATTAGCATATTATTAATTAAAGAATTTGTTGTTCCTTGCATAACGTTTGCACGAGCACTTCCATCTACTACTTTTGTTGTAAGAATATTATCATTTACTTCAATCTTTACTAAACTTGATGTATTTAATGATAACTCTCCTTTTGAACCTTTTACTGAAATTTTGTTGTTATCTATTGTTACTGTAACACCTGAAGGTATTTGTAACTCTCTATTTCCAATTCTACTCATAGGTTATTTCCTTACCAAATATAGGCAAGTACTTCGCCTCCTAATCTAGAATTTCTTGCTTCTTTGTCTGTCATTAGTCCCTTACTTGTAGAGATAATCGCTATACCAAGTCCATTTAATACACGAGGAATTTCTTCTGCTTTGGCATATACACGAAGCCCAGATTTACTGATTCTTTTAAGACCAGTAATTACTCTTTCTTTTCTTTCACCATATTTTAAAGTCAACGTTAATTTATCGCCTTTACTATCTTTTTCATAATTATAATCTACTATATAACCTTCTTTTTTTAGAATTTCAGCGATTCCTAAAGTCATTTTTGTACCAATTACGGTAACTGTTTCATATTTCAATTGATTTGCGTTACGAATTCTTGTAAGCATATCTGCTATTTTATCTTGTACCATTTAAAATTCCTCCTTTCCTACCAACTTGATTTCTTTACGCCTGGAATTTGTCCTTTATTTGCCAATTCTCTAAAACAAATACGACATAATTTATATTTACGAAGTACACCATGAGGACGTCCACATCTTTCACAACGTGTATAGGCACGAACTTTAAATTTTGGTGTTCTTTGTTGTTTAACCTTTAAACTTGTTTTTGCCAATTTAGTCCCTCCTTAATTTCTAAAAGGCATTCCGAATGCTTTTAGTAAACTTTCGGCTTCCTTATTTGTGTTTGCTGTTGTTACGAATACAATATCCATTCCTCTAATTTTTAAAATGTTATCATATTCAATTTCAGGAAATATCAATTGTTCTTTAATACCTAATGTATAGTTTCCATGTCCATCAAATGCATGATTAGATATACCACGGAAATCTCTTACACGTGGAAGTGCAACTTTAATTAGTTTTTCCATAAAATCATACATATTTTCATTACGTAATGTTACTTTAGCACCTATTGTTTGTCCCTCTCTAAGTTTAAAACCAGCGATTGACTTACGTGCTTTTGTTACTACTGGTTTTTGACCAGTAATTGTTTTTAAATCTTCAAGAGCAGCATCGATGAATTTTTCTTCACGTGCTCCTTCTCCAACACCCATGTTAATTACAATTTTTTCTAATTTTGGAACTTGCATTACTGTTTTATAGTTGTATTCTTTCATTAGGGAAGGAATGATTTCTTTATTATATAATTCTTTTAAAGTACTCATATATTTTCACCTATTCCTCTTTCTTTGCTTCCTTTTTTGGTTTTTCTTCTTTTTTAGAAGACTTTTTCGTTGCTTTTTCTTCCGTTTTTGAAACATTTGATACATGTATAGGGGCAGACATTTCAATAATGCCACCTTTATCATTATTATTTGTAGGCTTTTGATGTTTTTTTACAATGTTGATTCCTTCTACAACGACTTTGTCAATTTTTTTTAATGTTTTAATAACAGTCCCGGTTTTTCCTTTGTCCTTTCCTGCTATTATTTTAACATTGTCACCAACTTTTATTTTCATCATTAACCTCCTATAAAACCTCTGGCGCTAGAGAAACAATTTTTGAAAATTCTTTTTCTCTTAATTCTCTAGCAACAGGTCCTAATACTCTTGTACCAATTGGTGTTTTATCATCTTTAATGATAACACATGCATTGTCATCAAATTTGATAAATGATCCATCTTTTCTTTTAACACCTTGCACACTTCTTACGATAACGGCTTTTACAACTTTTCCTTTTTTAAGGTTTGAGTTTGGAATTGCTTTCTTTACAGTTCCCACTACAATATCCCCAATGTTTCCATACTTCTTTTTAGAACCACCCAGTACTCGAATAACTAGTAATTCTCTTGCTCCAGTATTGTCTGCAACTTTTAATCTTGATTCTTGTTGTACCATAGTTTACCTCCTATAGAATTACAGCTTCAATTAGAATTTCTACAAGTTCATATCTTTTTGTTTTTGATAATGGTCTTGTGCTTCTAATTCTTACTGTATCTCCAACTTTTGCAGTATTATTTTCATCATGGGCTGTATATTTTTTTGACGATTTAACTCTTTTTCCATATAATGGATGACTTTTATAAGTTTCCACTAGCACAGTAATTGTTTTGTTGTTTTTGCTAGATACTACTTTTCCAACGAATTCTTGTCTTTTTTCCATTATTCTTTACCTCCTGTGCTATTTTCTCTTTCCTTTAAAATAGTTAGCATTCTTGCTACATCTTTTTTCATTTCTTTTAATTTAGATGGTTTATCAAGTGAACCTGTTGCATTTTTAATACGTAAGTTTAATAATTCTTTTTTAGATTCTTTTACTTTTTCTAAAATTTCTTTATCGTTTAATTTTCTTATTTCACTAACTTTCACTTGAAACACCCTCTTTCATTACAAATTTTGTTTTAACAGGTAATTTATGAGAAGCAAGTCTTAAGGCTTCACGTGCTATTTCTTCCGAAACTCCACTGATTTCAAACATTATCTTACCTTCTTTTACTACTGCTACCCATTCATCTACGTTACCTTTACCTTTACCTTGACGAGTTTCTAAAGGCTTTTTAGTAATTGCTAAGTGTGGGAAAATATTAATATATACTTTTCCACCACGTTTCATATAACGAGTCATAGCAATACGAGCGGCTTCAATTTGACGAGCGCTTACCCAGTTTCCTTCTTTTGCCATTAAACCATAATCACCAAAATGAAGTTCTGTATTTCCTTTTGCGTGTCCGTCATATGTTAATCTATGAGGTTTTCTATATTTAGTTCTTTTTGGCATCAACATTTTGAACACTCTCCTTTTTTACAGATTTGCTAGGAAGAATTTCACCTTTGTAGATCCAAACTTTTACACCAATTTTTCCGTAGGTAGTATCAGCTTCACTATGTGCATAATCAATATCAGCACGAAGTGTATGTAATGGAACAGTTCCCTCTGTATACCCTTCAGTTCTTGCCATTTCTGCACCAGCAAGTCTTCCTGAGACTGAAGTTTTGATTCCTTTTGCTCCAGCTTTCATTGTATTTCTTAGTGCTCTTTTTTGTGCACTTCTAAATGGAGCACGGTTGGCGATTTGTTGGGCTATATTATCTGCAACTAATTTTGCGACTAAATCTGGATTTTTTACTTCTACAATTGAGATGTAAACTTCTTCTCCAACATATTTTGATAATGATTTTCTTAAACGTTCAATGTCTTCTCCACCACGTCCAATAATGACTCCTGGTTTCGCTGTATTGATTGTTACTTCACATTTATCTTTTTTTCTTTCAATAATTACTGAGGCAACAGCAGCATCTTTTAAATTTTTAGCAATATATTCACGAATTTTAATATCTTTGTTTAAAGTATCACCAAATTCACTTTTTTTAGCATACCATTTAGAATCCCAGTCTTTATTAACTCCTAGTCTATATCCTATAGGATTTACTTTCTGTCCCATCTATCGCACCTCCTTACCGTCACTTACTTTAACTGTTATGTGACTTGTTCTTTTGTCTCTTCTATCAACATTTCCACGACTTGCAAATTTAATTCTTTTGTATACAGGTCCTGGATTGATGTAACATTCACTTACAAATAAATCTGCTTCATTTGCTCCATCATTATTAACTGCATTTGCAATAGCACTTTTCATAACTTTCATAATAAGACGAGCGGCTTTTGTATTTGTAGTTTCTAAAATACCTTCTGCAGTAGCAACATCTTTTCCTCTAATAAGGTCAAGAGTCATTCTTGCTTTTCTCGGTGCAATCATTGCACTTTTATGTATTGCATAACTTTCCATTTCTTAACCTCCTACTTTTGTCCTGCATGCCCGCCGAATTTACGAGTAGCAGCGAACTCTCCTAATTTATGTCCTACCATTTCTTCTGTAACATAAACTGGAATAAATTCTTTACCATTGTGAACAGCAAAAGTGTGTCCTACAAAGTCAGGAAAAATTGTTGAACGACGAGAATATGTTTTAATTACTTCTTTTTTATTTGCCTTATTTAATTCTTGTACTTTTTTAAGTAGTCTATCAAATACATAAGGACCTTTTTTTAAACTTCTTGCCATGTTATCCTCCTACTTTTTCTTTCTACTAACAATAAGTTTGTTAGAAGCCTTTTTATTTTTTCTTGTTTTATATCCAAGCGCAGGTTTTCCCCAAGGTGTAACTGGTGTTTTACGTCCAATAGGAGCACGTCCTTCACCACCACCATGTGGGTGATCATTAGGGTTCATTACAGAACCACGGTTAGTAGGTTTAATTCCCATATGTCTTGTTCTTCCTGCTTTTCCAACATTTACAAGTTCATAGTCTTCATTTCCTACAACACCTACTGTTGCCATACAAGTTCCCAAAATTTTTCTTGTTTCACCAGATTGAAGTCTTACTAAAACATATTTGCCTTCACGACCAAGAATTTGAGCAGACGCTCCAGCACTACGACAAATTTCAGCACCTTTACCAGGTTTCAATTCAATACAGTGAATTACTGTACCTACTGGAATATTTTCAAGTGGAAGAGCATTCCCTATCTTAATATCGGCATTTACACCACTTTCTATTATAGTTCCAACTGTTATATCTTTTGGAGCAATAATGTATCTTTTTTCTCCATCTTTGTAATGAATAAGTGCAATATTTGCGCTACGATTTGGATCATACTCAATAGTTGCTACACGACCTGGGACACCAGATTTATTTCTTTTAAAATCAATAACACGGTATTTTTGTTTTGCTCCACCGCCAATGTGACGAACAGTTAGTTTTCCTTGGTTATTTCTTCCTCCAGTTTTTGTCTTTTTAGTAGTTAGAGATTTTAGAGGTTTGCTTGCAGTTAATTCATCATTTGCAAGTGTAGACATTCCCCTACGACCATTTGTCGTTGGTTTGTATTTCTTAATTGCCATACCTAATTCCTCCCTTACATTTCAATCGTTTCGCCGTTTTTTAGACTTACGATTGCTTTCTTATAAACTTTAGTTTTTCCCGTGTATTTTCCTACTCTTCTGGCTTTTGGTTTTGTTAGTAATGTATTTATTTTTTCTACATGTACACCAAATTCATTTTCAATAGTTTTTTTGATTTGTGTTTTTGTTGCTCTTTTGTCTACTTTAAATGTGTAAATTCCTTTTTGAGCATTTAGCATACTCTTTTCTGTTACAACTGGAGCAATAATAATATCGGGGTTAGTCATTTTTTAATACCTCCTCAATGTAATTAACTGCTTCTTCATCACATACTAAGTAATCTGCATTTACAATGTCATAGCAATTAATTTCATCTGCAAGTATCGCATATGTGTAACCTAAGTTTCTTGAAGCCATATATAAATTTGGATTGTCTTCCTTAGTCACAAATAATACTTTACCCGCTAAATTTAATGTATCAAGAATTGTTTTTACTTCTTTTGTTTTTAAAGTTTCAAGTTTGATATCATCAATTACAAGTAGTTCTTTACCTGTATATTTATAAGTTAAAGCACTTTTAAGAGCAAGCACTCTTTCTTTCTTATTAATTTTAAATGTGTAATCACGTGGAGTAACGCCAAGTGCAACTCCTCCACCACGCCATACAGGAGAACGATTAGATCCAGCTCTTGCACGACCTGTTCCTTTTTGTTTCCATGGTTTTCTTCCACCACCAGAAACTTCACTTCTTGTTTTCGTTTTTGCAGTTCCTTGACGAGTTGCATCAAGTTGTAAACGAATCATCTTTTTTAAACAATCATCATTAGTTTCAATTTTCCATATAGAATCACTTATTGTGATGTCTTTAAGTTTTTCACCTTTAAGGTTTTTAAGTTCAACTTTTGCCATTCTTTATCCCTCCAATAAGTGTCCTAATTTTCTTCTTCAACTGATTCTGTATCAGTTGTCTTTTCTTCTTCTGCTGTTTCTTCTGCTACAGTATTTTCAGATGTTGTATCTATATTTTCTTCTGTAACTGCATTTGTAGTTTCCGCTTCTTCTACAGCATCAACAACAGTTTCTTCTTCGTAAGTAATCACTTCGAATTCTGCTTTCTTTTTATTATTTTTAACAGCAGATTTAATTAAAACTAATGAATTTTTAGGTCCTGGAACATTCCCGCTTACTAAAATGTAATTTTCTTCAGCATTTACTTCAATAATTTGTAAATTTTGAATTGTAATTGTTTCATTCCCCATATGTCCTGGTAATTTTTTACCCTTTAATACTCTTTTTGGCAACATAGTACCCATTGAACCTGGTCCTCTGTGATAATGAGATCCATGCCCCATTGGTCCACGTTGTTGATTGTGTCTTTTGATTACACCTTGGAAACCTTTTCCTTTTGAAGTACCAGTAACATCTACGATTTCTCCTACTTCAAAAACATCAGCGCTTAAAGTTTGCCCTTGTGTGTAACTTCCTTCTACATTTCTTAATTCTTTTAAGAAGCGCTTAGGTGTTGTGTTTGCTTTTTTTGCGTGTCCAATTGCTTGTTTAGAAGCATTTTTTTCTTTTTTGTCTACTACGCCAAGTTGGATTGCGTTATAGCCATCACTTTCTACTGTTTTTACTTGCATTACTATATTTGGAGTAACTTCAACAACAGTAACGGGAATCAATTTTCCGTCTTTAGTGAAGACTTGTGTCATTCCGACTTTACGTCCTAAGATTCCTTTTTTCATATTGTCTTTCCTTTCTTAATTATTATAATTTAATATCAATGTCTACACCACTTGGAATATCTAAGTGAGTTAAAGCATCAATAACTTCTTTACTAGGATCTAAGATATCAATTAGTCTTTTATGAGTACGACTCTCAAATTGTTCTCTAGAGTCTTTATATTTATGAACCGCTCTTAGTACTGTTATTTTTTCAACTTCAGTAGGAAGAGGGATTGGTCCACTAATTTTTCCGCCTAGTCTTTTTACAGTTTCTACGATTTTTCCTGCTGCTAAATCCAATATTTTATTGTCATAAGCCTTAAGATTAATACGTACTTTACTTTTTGACATATTCTACTGTCTCCTTTCGCCTATATCTAGTATAGACTAGCTCCGTACAAATTCCCTAAATTTTAGATTTTGTTTTAACAACTCAACCTAGTGTATCAGCAACCTTGCACATCCAAGCCGTCATACAGATTTGATTATAGCAATATATTATATGAAAATCAAGTAGAAATTTTGCCTAATTTAGCATATATTCGAACGTTAAAAAGAAGAGTATATCTTTTTACTCTTCCATTAAACGCTTTCGCAATTATAATTTGCTACACCTAAGTGCCAGATACACTATATAGTTTTGATACGTTTCTAAACATTCCAACACTCGTTATTTAATATTTGTAAATTTAAAGTTTGCAGTTTCTCCTATATAATAATTTGATTTAATTAATTTTACACGATTTTCTAATTTCAACTGCATCTTTTAAATAATGTATTTTATAGAGTATTATTTTATTTTTTATCCAATTTTTTCACAGTAAAATCCTTTTTCTTCCATTTGTTTTAAGTAATCCTCTGTGTAGTAAAATTTGTTTTCTTCTTTCACATTTGGGAAAGTATTAGAAAAAGTATATACAATTTTCAAATTTTCTTTATCGTATTCTTTAATTCTTTCTTCACTTTTATTATCTACTTTTTCTAGAAAGTTGTTATAATCTTCTTCTTTTTCAAAAGCAAATTCTGTAATAATATATCCTGATTCTATTTCATTTGCGCTTGTCACATAAAATTCATAACTACTATTTCTTTGGTATACACTGTTTGGATTTTCTATCATATGCTTTGTAATAGAGCCTTTGCAATTATATTTTATTTTTTCTTCTTTTTTTAAATTTTTGTTTATTACAAAAATGATATCTATTCCTAGAACTATTACTATGCATAGTATAAGTATGATTATTATTTTATTTTCTTTCATTTTATCCCTCTTTTAATAATAACATGTGTCTCCTATTGGACTGCCTCCTTGTGGGCAACTATAATAAGAGCAATCTACCCATGTTTCAAAATAATCACACCAGCCACTGCCATATCCAGTCCATCCATCTGGACATTCTTCACATTTTCTCGACTGACATTCATTTCTATTGCCTATTCCTTCACAGGCATAAACACAATTAATTGAATCATTTGACCCTTCCCAACAGTTGCCCGTATTTTTACAACATGAATATACTGTAGTCGGACATGTGGCTGGAACAAAAGTGGCTGGATAATGATGTTTTACATTAAACGTTACTGTTGCTGAAAGTCCATTTTTTCCTATCGCTGTACATGTTACATCATACACTCCTGTCTTTTTACTCACTGTTGGATTACAACTTATTTCTCCTTCTCCTGATTTTCCCCATGTTACTATTGTATTGTTTATAAATGTGTAATCATCTTTTCCTAATGTTTTGGGATTCTCTTTTGCTACTATCTTTGGTGGCTCTTTATCTATATATTTTACTTCAAAACTCTCTGTGCTTATATCTTCTGAAACATTTCCTGCTTTGTCTTTTACACATACATAATATTTTCCTTCTCCTTTTCTTGTTTCATATGTGTTATTACTATTTTCTTCATATTCTACTTCTTTACAATTTGGACTCTCTCCTATGTAATAACCATAAATCCCTGAGCCATTCCCATCCGATGCTGTTATTGTTATTTTTTTATCATAAGCAGTGTACTCTTTTTCATTTTCTATATATACTTTGTGTATTATGGGTCTTTGCTTATCTATTTTCACTTTCGTTTGGGTTTTATATGATATTCCATTCTTTAATACTATTGTTACGCTATAGGTTGTGTTTACTATTTGTTCTGCTGTTACTAAATATTTATTTTGATTAAAAAAGTTACCATTTACTTCTCTTTGTTCATGACCTATATTAGATTGCCATATTATTGTTGTTACCTCTTCGGCTTCTATTTCATTTCCTAAATAGGCTTCTAATATTATATTTTGATTCGACCATTTTCCACTCTCTATTTTTTCTCCTTTTGTTATATTATCACTTGTCTTGTAGGCATTTACTCCTAAGTTTTGATTTATAATCGTAATATTTTCTAGATTACATTCTATATTTTCTGTATAATTTCCATAATAATTGACATCTACTTTTACTATATCTACTATGTGGCAATTTAATATGGAGCCATCTTTCGGACTTATTACTTCGCCATTTTCATTATCGGCTTCCACATACCCTAGTTTGACTAAATTATCTACATTTGTTATTAGATTTCCTGTTTCACTTGCATATTCTGCTGCTTTGGTTTCGATTAATTTTACCAAATTATCATGAGCCTTTTCTTTTACTTTCCTGGAAACTGCTCCAAATCCACTTACTGCTAATAATGTAATTATGGCTATTATGACTATTGTCGCAAGCAGTTCTACTAAGGTAAATCCTCTCTTTTTCATTTCCTCATCTTCCTTATTCTATTTAAATTATATCGTAAAGTTTTGCAAATGAAAAGAGAAACGCTATTCCGCCTTTCTCTTTTTGTCTTTTTTCTTTTTATAATGCTTTGTTATGAAAATTCCTATCCCAATTCCTAATACTAAATCTACTACTGCAATTATTTTAAAAAATATATTTTTGCTTATTTCTTTATTCACTATTGGAATTTTAATCGTTTCATTACTTTCTTCTTGGTTATTATTTTCGTTTTCTTTATTTGTCTCGTTAGAATTATTATTTGTTTCTTCAGGTTGATTATCTGTTCCATCTACATTCATTTCGATATCAGAGAAATTTTGATCTTCATTTGATACTGTTGAGTTTTGGCTATTATTTTCATTATTACTATTATTATTATTCGTTGTATTATTTTGGTTTGTTGTATTTGTTCCAGTAGATGATGAGTTTGTATTATTATTTGAAGCATTACTATTTGTATTTTGATTGGCACTTCCTTCATGCAAAATATTAAATACATAACTAATTTTACTTACTCCGTCTTCTGCTGTAATTGTCAGTTTACAAGTTTTTGTTGCTTCATTTATATTGCAAGTTTTACTTGTATAGTTTTGTTTATTACTATTCGTTGTAAAAGTAAAATAAATTCCTGTTGTATTTTTGCCTACTTTTACATCGTATTCTTTTTTGTTAGGATTAAAAGAACTAGTTAGAGTTCCGCCATGTACTTGTAAATTTGAAATACTAGCATCATCTGATAAAGTAGTATTTGAGGCATTTTTTCGTGTTACTGTAATTTGATAAGTTTTTTGATTTCCTGCTTCTGCTTGTACAGTAATTCTACAAATGTTTGCTCCTACTTTTAGATTACAAGTGCTTCCTGATATAATGTGGGCTTTACTATTTGTAGTAGTAGCACTAAAACTTAATGTACTTACTTTATTCTCCACTGTTACGCTATAAAGTTCTAATGCTGGATTAAAAGTAGGAGATAATGTACCACTACTTGGTTTTAACGTTTTTAAAGTTGCATCTTTACTTAGACTACAGGTAGAATCATAGACTGATTTAGAAACTAGTTTGCCATTTTCTCCAAAATAGTTTCCATAACCATCTTGTACACATTTATTTAGTTTATAACTTAAATTGTTAACTTTGTATTCGCTATTGCCTGTCATGGTAACTTCAATAGTCGCCACTGTATAAGAACCTGTACTTGCTCCATCATGGTAGAAATAGAAGTTATTATTGTTTCCAGTTTTATTCATCCAAGAAGAAGACATTTTTACGTTTGTAATAGTTCCATTCGATATACTTAGATTTCCAGTAATCACATTTAAATTAATGTTATTTACTACTACGGTAAATTCATAAGTGTTTGGTGAGGTTTTTACTGGTTCATTGAATCGTATATCTCCTGCATATACTATTTTTGGAAATAGTACCATTATTATTAGTACGAATAAAATATTTTTAATTTTTTTCATAAAATTTTCCCCCTTTGGTTTTTTATTTTATTAACAGACTTTCACTGTCTTTCATTTCTTTTGGCTTTGCTATATCCATATAATCTAAAATGGTAGGAGCAATATTGGTTAAGTCTCCTTCACTTTTTAATTTTACATTTTCATCTACTATTATAAATGGGACTTTAGCAAGTGTATGTGTGGTTACAGGTTCTTCATTTTCATCTAGCATTCTATCGGCATTTCCATGATCTGCTGTTACAATCACTTTGTAAAAATTGTTTTCTGCTTCTTCTAAAATTTTTCCTAAGCAAACATCTACTGCCGTAATTGCTTTTGATGTTGCTTCAAAGTTCCCTGTATGTCCTACCATATCAGGATTTGCAAAATTAACTAAAATAAAGTCTACATCTCTTTCCATACAAGCAATCGTTTTTTTTGTGACTTCTACTGCACTCATGCGTGGATCTAAATCATATGTTTTGATTTTTAGAGAAGGTACTAATACTTTTGCGCAGTTTTCAATATTTCCATCATACGTTCCATCAAAGAAATAGGTTACGTGAGCATATTTTTCTGTTTCGGCAATTCTTGCTTGTGTTAATCCTAGTTTTGCTAAATAGATTCCTAGTGGATTTTCGATTGTTTCTTCTTCTAAAAAAGAAGTGGTTTTTATCGTTTTATCAATTGGAATAAAACTATAAACGTCTAGGTTGTTATAACTAACCACTGGATAACTATTATAATCTTTATTTACTAATGGTGCAAGTATTTGTTTGGCACGATCTGTTCTATAATTCATCCATATTACAGAGTCACCATCTTTTATAATTCCTTTTTCGTCTATAAGGATAGGAGGCAAAAATTCATCTGTTACTTTTTTCTTGTAGCATGAGTTTATAGCACTTTCAACGCTTTTTACGGAAGCACCCTTTCCTTGTGTGATTAAGTCATAATATACTTTGGTTCGATCCAGTTTGTTATCGCGATCCATAGCATAAAATCTTCCACAAAGGGTTGCAATCCTTCCTACTTTTTTTTCGTTAATTTTGTCTTCTAATTCCTTAATAAAGGAATAGGCTTCATTGGTTTTAGTGTCTCTACCATCTGTAATTAAATGAAAATATATATTTTTTATTCCATCGTTTACTAAATGTTCATAAAGTTTTAAAAAATGGTTCTTATCAGCATGAACACATCCATTACTAAATAGTCCTATAATGTGAATAGTACTATTTTCTTCTTTTAATCTATTTATTAATTTTTCATATTTTTTATCTTCTTCAATTGCAGTATCTAAAAACTCATGAATACGATCGATATCTTGTTTTAATTTTCTTCCTGCTCCAATTGTCATATGTCCTACTTCACTATTTCCAAATTGTCCTTTTAAAAGACCTATTGGTTCTTCTGATGCCCAAAGTAGGGCATGCGGATACTTATTCCAGATTCTATTAAAGTTTTGAGGATCAGCATCTAAAATGGCATTCCCATGGGTTTCTTCACGGTATCCAAAGCCATCTAGAATAATTGTTAAAATTTTTTTCATACTATCACCGTTTCTTTGATTATACTATTATAAAGAAAAAAACTCAAATTATTCATTTCGAGTTCTTGTAAGGGTATAATCATTCTCTTCTTCTACGGTAAAATAAAAATCATAATTTTTAGAAATTTCGTAATAAAAACTACTTACATTTTCTTTCCATCTCATAATTTCTGCAATTAATTCTTCTTTTTCTTTAATTTTTTTCTCGTCATCAGTGTCTTCAATTCGTGGTAAATCTTTAGAACCAGAAATGTGGTAACAACTCATTTCCAAAATAGAATCCATAGTATAATCGTTATAAAGTTCTAAATAATTCCTACATGAACCTATAATTCCCCACTCTAGTGTTGCAAACTCCTGCCATTCTCCAGAACGGTATTTCATTCCTCTTACATTATTTCGATTATTCGATGAATAACTACCATTCCAACCTATTTCTTCTATAGAAACAGCAAGTGCTAAAGATTTATTCTTGATATTAAAAAAATCGCATATTTTCCCATAAAAATTACTATATTTTTCTCCATTACTCAAATAAAGTTCTTTTATGCTATCATGTGGAGTAGTCTCTATTTCCGTTGTTGTTAGTAATTCTGCTTTAGAAATTCCAAACTCATTTAATGAAACAGTTAATTCGTCACAATTCAAGTAACACACAAATAACATACATGCTGCCTCAGGATTAGTGAGATCAAAATCTTTATTTGGTAGAATACTTGTAAAATCTTCATAATTGTTTGTAGTCTTTTTAGCAATTTCTTTTACTTTTTCTGCATCTAAATGAGAGTAACCGCTATATTCTTCTAGAAAAGAATCGTAAATGGCTATTCTTTGTTGTTCTTCTTCTATACGAATTCTTTCTTGTTCTTCAACAATTTTCTTTTCTTCTTCTATTCTTTTTTGTAATTCTTCAAATTGTTCTTTTAAAATTCGCTTTTTCTCTGCTCTTTTTGCATCTTCTATATAGATTCTATCTATTTCGCTTATTTCTTCCTCATTTGTTGCTTCTATTTGGATTTCTTTTAACATAGAATTTATATCAGTATCTGCTAGCACTTCTTTTATATTTGAAGAGTTTAAAAATGCATATAAAGTGAAGGCAGTGAAAGCAGTTAAAAATTTAATCCTATCCGCAGAAATACTTGAATTTTCTTTTTGATTTTTTTCATAATGCTTCATAACGCGTTCACAAATTTTTTGGTATTTTTTATCCACAATAAAGCATTTATGATATTTCCCAATAATGGTGGCTTCATCCGATGCTTTGATTCCTTTGTTCTCATACCAAGATAATATATTTAAATAAAATTGTTCTTTTAAACTTCTTTTTGTTTTTTGCTTTTGTCCCATATTCTTCAACCTCTTTTCTTTTAAGCACAACAGTTATGGATTTTACTATATATTTCTTTTCTTGTCAAATTTAAAAAATTAAAAAATAACCACAAAATGGGTTATCCTAAGAAACTAATACTTTACTGTTTAATCTTAAATTGTCTGCTAAAGTGGCAATAAATTCTGAATTGGTAGGTTTACTACGATCGTAATCTACACTATGTCCAAATAACTCTTCCATAACGTCATAGTCTCCTCTTGACCAAGAAACTTCTATTGCATGGCGAATGGCTCTTTCTACTCGACTTGCAGTTGTATCAAATCGATTAGCAATTTCAGGATAAATACATTTTGTAATTCCACCTAACATATCTGGATTTTCATACATTAAGTATACGCTTTCTCTAATGTATTGGTATCCTCTAATATGAGATGGAATTCCAAGAGAATGCAACATTTTACTAATGGCAAGTTCTACACTATTATCTTTTACTTCTTCTTGTTCTCTTTCTAAATTCACTATATCTAAAACTCTTTTTTCTAAGGTTTGCATATTGATTGGTTTTAACATAAAGTAATCAACATTATATTGGTTCACTAATTTAATTGCTAATTCTTTGTTGTAACTTGTTAAAATAATAACATTCTTTTTGATTTTGTGTTTTTGCATTTCTTCTAAAACACTAATGCCATCCATTTCTGGCATAATAATATCCATTAAAACCATATCAAACTCATTTTGATGGTTTAAAATATATTCTAAACCTTCTTTTCCATTATTTACAGTTTTTACTACATTAATTACTGCGTGACTGCTAAAATACTGCTTCGTTCTACTAATAACTGATTCACTGTCATCAATTAAAAGAACGTTAATTGTTGTTTTCATTTTTATCTCCTTTTTCTTAAATATTTACTGCACGCAAATTCATTATAAAACAGGATATTGACAAAATACTAGAAAATGTTTTGTCTTGTTGTGTAAAATGCTGTAAAAAAATGTCGTTTTTTAGATTTTTTTCATTATTTCTAAAATATTTTCAGGTTTATTAGCACTATTACCTAATAGATAACCATTTAAATTTTCTACTTTAGTTAATTTTTCAATATTTTCTGGGGTTATTCCTCCTCCATAAAGGATAGGTAAGTCTAGATTATATTCTTTTTTTAATTCATTCTTTAATACTTTTACAATCATTGCTAAAATATTAGCATCTATAATTTCTTTGGTGTTGATAAGCCAAGAAGGCTCATAGGCAATTAACAGATTTTCTCTTTCTCGAGGAGTTAGTTTCATTAAAACAGATTTTAGTTTTTTATGTAGTTCTACTAGGGTTTCTTCTACGGTTTTTCTTTTTTCTTCTCCAATGCATAATACAACTTTCAGTTGGCTTTTTGTTGCATTTTTTATTTTAGCAATTACATCTTCTACTGTTTCTTTTGCTTCGACATGGTTAATTAAAACATAGTCCACTTTTAAACTTTTTAGTTGAGAGGGTAAAACTTCTCCTGTTATACTTCCCCTTTGATACGTAGATATATTTTGACTTCCTATTTTATAAGTCGCATCATAAAAAAAACTTAAAAAAATACTAGTTGGAAATAATATAAATTCTACATTTTTCTTGTTTAAATTTCGTAAATCTTTTTTATATTCTAATATTTCTTTTAAAGTCTTATTTGACTTTAAGTTACACATCAAGTACTTCAATTTCTTCCTCCTTTATACTATCGATTCCTATTAAATGACCTTTTGTTAAATATTCTAATGTGGCTCCCCCACCAACCGATAAATAAGTGAAGTCTCCAACAAAACCCATATTTTTTACGGCACTTACAGAATCTCCTCCTCCTACAACAATAGTAGCATCGGCATTTTTTAAAGTATTAAATAATTCTTTTGTTCCGTTAGAGTAACGATTATCTTCATATCGACCCATAGTTCCATTTAAGAATATGGTTTGACTCACTTTAATAGCCGTTTTATATTTCTCTAGCGTTTTTACCCCCACATCTAATATAACTTCATTGTCTCCTATTTCGTTGATTCTTTTATAGCGGGTGTAATGTTCATCATAGGTGCTTCCTACTATGGCGTCTAGAGGGAGCATAAGTTTGTTACGGTATTTCAACATAATTTGTTTTAATTTTTCAATCGTTTTAGGACTTTCAGTGGCTAAAGAGGAACCAATATTAAAGTTTAAGGCTTTTAAAAAACTATTGGCCAATCCTCCTGCTAGTAATAAATAATCACATTTAGGTAACATGGTTTCAATTAAGTCTAATTTATCTTCTACTTTCGCGCCTCCCATAATGACAGTGAAGGGATGAACTGGCTCTTTTAGGAAACGGTCTAAAGAGGCAAGTTCTCTTTCAACAGAAAACCCAATACAACTGGGAATATATTTTGTAATTCCAACAACGGAAGCATGGGCTCTATGGCTTGATGCAAAGGCATCCATTACAAACACATCTGCTAAAGAGGCAAAAAAGTAAGAAACTTGGGCATCACAATTTGATTCCAACTTATTTGGAACATCTAAAAATCTTGTATTTTCTAGCATTAAAATATCACGTGGAAGCATTAACTCTATTCGTTTTGGAAGTTCTGGATCTAAAATTTTACGACTGAAATAAACTTCTCTTCCTACTAATTCTTTTAGTCTTTTGGAAACAGGTTCTAGAGAATTGTATAGTTTATCTTCTTCTTTTTTTATTTTCCCTAGATGACTTAAAATAATGATTTTGCAGTTATTTTTAACAAGATACCGAATGGTTTCTAAACTAGCCACAATTTTAGTGTCATCGATAATTCTACCATTATAAATGGGAACGTTGTAATCACACCTTACAATAACAGTCTTATCTTTTAAGTCCATCTTTTCTATTCTTTGTTTCATATGCATCACCTTTAATTTTCTTATTATAGCAATTTATTTTTGTGTATTGAACATCTTTTTTGCAGTACGAAGCATTTGGGCAGTGTAACCCATTTCGTTATCGTACCAAGAAGCAATTTTTACAAGTTGTTTTCCGTCTATTTCTAGTACTTTTGTTAGAGAGCCATCTACCAAAGAACCACATTTTTTTCCAATAATGTCACTAGAGACAATTGGATCAAATGTTACTTTTAATGTCTCGTTTTGTGCATTTATTAAAGCCGTATTTACTTCTTCTGCTGTTACATTTTTATTAAGTTCGATGGTTAAATCACATAAAGAACCATCACTTACAGGTACACGATAAGCAAGACCATCTACTCTTCCTTTTAATTCTGGTATTACTTCTCCAATGGCTTTTGTTACTCCTGTTGAAGTAGGAATGATATTCTGTGCGGCGGCACGTCCTCTTCTTTCCTTGATTCCTTTTTTATGGGGGATATCTAACGTTGCTTGGTCGTTTGTATAGGCATGAATGGTACTCATAAAGCATTTTTGGATACCAAAGTTATCGTTTAGTACTTTTAAAACAGGGGCTAGGCAATTTGTTGTACAAGAGGCACCTGAAATAATTTGGTCTTCGTCTGTTAAAATAGAGTCATTTACATTATACACAATGGTTTTGATTCCATCTTTACCTGGAGCGGAGATTAGCACCTTTTTGGCTCCTGCCTTTAGATGTTTTTCTGCTCCCTCTTTATTTGTAAATAAACCTGTACACTCAAGGACTAAATCTACATTTAGTTCTTTCCATGGTAAGTTTTCTGGATCTTTTTCTTTGTATATTTTAATTCTTTTGCGATTGTTGATTACAAGTTCATCGTTTTCATGTTTAATTAAATCTTCATGAAATGTACGATGATTGGTATCGTATTTTAAAAGGTAAGCAAGTTCTTCTGCGTCTGTTAAATCATTGATGGCTACTATATCGAAAGTCGTTCCTGTTATCATTTCTCGGAAGGCAACTCTTCCTATTCTTCCAAATCCATTAATGGCTACTTTTATCATAAAATCCTATCCTTTCTTAACCGATAAATTCTCTTAAAATGGAATCTTTACTTATATATTCACTTGGAATTGGGTAGAACCCTCTTAAAGAATCAATGAGTCTTCGTGCTTCTTCATAGTAAGGAGAATCAAAACTAACGGAATAGAGTAAAGGCTCTACAAATACTTTTAAAACTCCTACTTCAAAGGCATATGCCGTGTTTATAATTACATCTGCTTGGTGGATAAAAGGAAATATATATTTCTCTTCTCCTTCTCGTACGCTTTGCCAAAGTTCAATGGTTTTTGCGACATCTGTTCCACGAGTGCGATTGTCTCTCACAATTCTTCTTAAAAGTCGCAAGTCAACAGTTGAAATGTAGTTATGACGGTCAATCCCTAATGAAATAAAAGGACTTAAATATATTTTAAATTTCTTTTCTTCTTCTACGCTATTGGTTAATTCTTCGTTCAACCCATGAAGTCCTTCAATTAATAAAATACTATTTTCATCCATTTGCACGGCATTTGCTCTTCTATTTTTCTTTTGAATAATAAAATCATAAATTGGAAGATTTACCTTTTCTCCGTTTAATAGGGCTTGGAGATCTTCATTAAATAATTTGGTATCAATAGCATTAAGAGATTCAAAATCAAATTCTCCATTTTCTAGTTTGGGAATTTCTTCACCATCTTTGTAATAGTCATCTACAGATATGGGAATTGTTTGATATCCTAACGTTTTTAAATAACTTGCAAGTCTTTTGGTAGTAGTTGTTTTTCCTGTAGAAGAAGGTCCCGATATTAAAACTATTTTTATTTCTTTTTTCTCATGTATGCGTTTTGCAAGTCCCGAAATTCTTTCGTTGAATACAAGTTCATTGGCTTCAATAAATTCTTTAATTTTGCTTTTGCTTACTTGTTCATTTAAATCTGGTAAATAAGGAGTGTGCATAATTTTTAACCAGTTTTGTCCTTCAAAAAAAGTTTTAATAATATTTTCATAATGAACGTATTCTGGTACACTTCCTTCTGTTCTGCTACTTGGATAAACAAGGACTATTCGATTGTTTTCTAAATATTTTAAATCAAATTTGTTCATATTTTTGGTATTGTAGGGCATATCAGTATAGTAATAATTGTAGTAGTTTTTTAGTTTGTAAAAACTTACGATATCATTATTTGTATTGTGAACATTATGTGCTTTTTCTGATTGATTATGTTTTAAAAAATAACGTATGGCTTCTTTTTTTTCAACATTGTATTTTGTTATTTTTTCATCATTGTTAATAATTTTTGCCATGGCTTCTTTTATTTTATTAATATCTTCTTTTGTAATGGTTGTACCTTCTATTTCTGTCATAATGCCTTTTGGTACACTGTGTAAAAAATGCACTTCTACATTTTTATAGGTTTCTTTTACAGCCACTTCAAATATAAATTTTAAGGCTGCTTGGTACATACGGTAGCCATAAGGGCTAGTGACATCTAAAAAAGACACGGAAGAACTTTTGGTTATCTTCGTGTGCATTGGAAGTATTTCGTTATTTACTTTCACACCGATTATGTTATGTTTCATTTTAGGTTGGTAACTTTCTGCTATCTCATAAAGTGGTGTGGCATAAGAAAAAACTTGTTTTGTTCCATCAGGAAACGTTATGGTTATTTCTTGCATACATGACCCCTCGTATTCTAATTCATTTTATCATAATGTTGGGGTTTTGTATAGGAAAGTTTTTGTGTATTTTTGTAAAAGATTTAAAGAAAAAAAGAAATCACATTTAGTAAAAAATTGAAAATCGTATCATTTATTTTGCATTGTTTTTTTATACTATTTTTAATACAATTGTATATGGTGATACTATGAAAATATATAGAAAACTTTTTGACATTCATTATAATAATAAAAATTTTTCAATTTTCATTGACGAAAAAAATCGTCGTACTTTTCTTGAAATAAATAAAGAAGGAAAATACATATATCCAATCTTAGAAGATTTTCAATTTCTAAATCATCTATATAATAATTTTAATTCATTTTTAGTTAATGTTACCAAGTATACTTTTCAAGAAAAAGTAAGAAGAGGTATCTATGGAATTTTGGCAACTATTGTAATTACTAGTTCCACTTCATGTACTTTTAAAAACTACATTCCTAAATTATCGGATAAGGAATTGCTTTTAGAAGAAGAAAACAGATTTGCTTCTGAAAAAGAATTAATTGAAATAAAAGATTTAAGCCAATTAGATGAAATACTGGGCTATAAAAATGTTTCCATAGAAGAAATTAGTGCTGCCATTGACAATAATGCTTATATTGAAAATTCTTATAAGAGAAAAATGCATATGTTTTTGAATACTCTTACAATACAATATCCCAATCTTGATTTAAGAATTTTTTACGAAAATATAAAAACTATAAAAATAATTCCAATGGATTCTACTCAATTTTTTGAAGAAATAGGCAAGAACCTTAGCGGTCAGTATAATGCCAATTTAAATCAAATTATTTATCCAGAGAATATAACAGATGAGCGTTTCTATCATGAATTATCTCATACTACTGATTTATTCTATCGAGAAGATGATACTACAATAGTTTATAGGGCTCCATTAACAAAAGGATTTGCTTTAAATGAAGCGATGACAAATGTAACTGCTAGTTCTATTTCTACACAAACTAGTTATGATAAATATGGGGCTATTCTTGAATACTTAAGAGAATATGTAGATTTTGATATAAATGCCTATAACCAAAAAGGAATTGGTTATTTAACTGAATTACTAAAAGAAAAATATCCTAATGTTGATATCGATTATATAGTTTGTACTCTTGATTCTATGTGTATCACAGAGAAAAATGGGGAATATATTACGCTTGATAATACTCCTGAACTATTAAATGAACTTTTTGAAATATGTAAAACAGAATTAAATAACGAAAAAGAAAACGTTTATGCTCCTTTTACTAGATTTACTAGGATTTTATTTTATACTAATGATTTGCATACTAAAGAGCCTACCATTATGTATAATTATTTGAAGAAATATAATAAACTACTCAAGCATAGAGGATATAATGTTAAATTAATTACAAAAGAGGATCTTATAGAAAAGTGTGCTCCATTTCAAAATATTAAAGGTGTTGCTTACAAAAGAGGAGAAATATTTCCTTTTATAGAAACTTATGAAAAAAGTAATGGTACAGAAAATAAATTTTATATACAAGTAATTAATGAAAAAGGAAATAGCGAAGAAATTGAAAATTTTGGATATAATACCATTTGTGGAATTAATCTAAACTACTATATAAAACTTACTTCTTTAGAAAATTATGATAGTATTGGAACAGAAGAATATTGGGAAAAAATGGCTTTTGAACAAAATCTTTTAAACCCTGGTATATATAAAGAAATTCCTATTTATTTAAATGGAGTTCTGTTAACTAATAATTTTTTATCAGATTTAACTATAAAAGTAGGTTTAAATCAAAAGAAAGAACTCGGATACATAATCGAGGATAAAAATGGTGCTATTATTTATGCTAGCGACTTTATTCTCACGAACACATCAAACGCAATAAGTTTAAAAATGTATTTGCAAAAATTCAACTTAAACGCCTTAGATTATATAGAGTTGTCTACTATATTAAATGAGTATTATCTAATAGAATTATGTGAAACATACAACGTTTTTTATAATATCATAATGAAAGATAACCAACCAGTTGTTATGCCAAATTATCAATTAGTTGTAAATAATCAGTACTACGATTTAGGAGCCTTCTATTTTACCGTTGAAAATAATAATTTAGTAATTTATCCGTTTCAGTATTCCACTGGTTTTAATGAAAAAATATATTTAAAAAATATTTTGGATTATTATAATATTTTAAATGAAACACACTTAGAATATGCTTTTACAGAAGAAGAACTTATCGAGTATTATTATAAGTACGTTAATGATTTATCATTAGATCTTAATATGTTAAGATAATTCATTTAAATATATATCTTGAAAATATTTTTTATAGCAAATGTATATTTATTTTATATTTTATGTAGATACTGTTTATTTTCGATTTAATACATACTACTATTTACTTTATTTTGACAATTCTTTTACTTTTCTTATTGTAACTTGCAAAATTCAAAATTAGACATCTTTTTCTTGTATAAAAAGGAAACTATTTATGTATGATAGTAGTAGGTGATACTAAAAATGAATATTATTCCAACAGTAGTTGAGAAGAGTAGTAATCATGAGTATGCGTATGATTTGTATTCAAGACTTTTAAAAGATCGAATTGTCTTTTTAACAGGTGAAATTAATATGTCTTCTGCCAACATAATTATTAGTGAACTTTTGTATTTGGATTCTTTAAATCATGAAGAAATTTGCTTATACATTAATAGTCCTGGTGGAGAAGTTTGTAGTGGTTTTGCTATTTTTGATACAATACAATTTATCAAAAGTGATGTAAGAACAATTGTTGTTGGTATGGCAGCGAGTATGGCAGCATTTCTACTTGCTTGTGGAGATAAGCGTTGTGCCCTAGAGAATGCTGAGGTCATGATTCATCAACCATTAGGAGGTATTCAAGGACAAGCAACGGATATTAAAATTGTTGCGGATCATATTTTAAAAACAAAGAAAAAATTAATTGAAATTTTAGCCAAAAGGACAAAGAAAAAGACTTCCATTTTAGAAGTCGATATGGAACGCGATTTTTATATGGATAGCAAGGAAGCACTTGCTTATGGAATTATAGATGAGATTCTGTAATTCCTTTTATTATAAACAAATTTTATCTAGGTCTTTGCCAGTTAAATTTCTTATTTCAAATACTTTAAATTATATTAGTAGTTCTCCTTAAATATCCAATATTTTAAAATTTAATTCGCACAATATGTTAATGATTAAAATAGAAATATATTTTTGCCTCATTAAAAAATCTATATTTTGCTGTAATTTCTATATGATACTTACCTTTTTTCTCTACATAAGGTGTTATATCTTCAATAAATTTTCCTTCGTATACTCTTTCATATGGCTTAGTTGCTGTAGTAATGATTAAACTTGTATATCTAGTATCATTATTCTTTTTCATTTTTTGATTATTATTTTTACATTCTATCATTAGATCATAATAATAACAATTAAACGATTCAATCCCTATTATATACTTTTCTGATGTATTAAAAGAAAAGAAATTATCATTATTATAACCTTCAATGTCGCTGCTTCCTATATAATAACTATTAAAATTTATCAAAAAAGGAATGATAGGTATTTTATGTCTTAGACTATATGATGCCGGTATTTGTTTTTCATTTACTGTTATTTTATAATATCTACCTTTAGATGAAGAATATTCGAAAAAATTGTTAAATTCTAATGTACCAAAAAAAATTTTAAACATTATTCCCATTATTATTATAACTAAAAGAACTTTCAACCTTTTTTTTCGTTTTTCTCTATACAAATTTTTAGTAAGTTTTTGGTATTCAAAAAGAGCAATTTGTTTTTCTTCATATTCATTGTTATTTATCATATTGCACCTTATTCTTTATTAAATTATTATTTATCTTTCTATTGTATACATTGTACCACGTATAAACACAAATTTGCTCTTGATTTAAGAAATTAAATCTATGTTATTTAAATTTCATATATTTTTGTTAAAAAATTAAAAACGACTATGAAAAATAATAAAAACAAGAAAAGTGATAGTCGATACGAATACATGAACTCCAATATTAATCATAAAAAACAAAACAGTAAATGTTACATTCTTAAAAAAAAGAAAGTGTAAAAAACAATAAAATAGTATTCTAAATACAATAAGTAACATTTCTAAAAAAATAAATTTTTTTAAAACAAAATGAAAAAAATCAGTACGTAAAAGTATAAATTCTAAAGAATTATCTACCTCATAGAAAAAATAAAGATAAGAAAAATAGATTGTTACACCAATTTGATAAAGAAACCAAATTATTGCTAAAAAGTTAGTGAATAGTAACCCTAAAGCAAAACGTAAAGAATATATTGTAATAGGAACTGGACTATCAAATAGATCAAATAAAATAAAAGAAAGTAATGCTAAAAAAACTAAAAATGTTTTATAAAATCCACTTTTAAATACTTTTTTTAAAATACTTACATTGTAAATAAAACTATTCAACTTTACCGCCTTCAAAATTAAAAATTTTATCTGCAAAACTTTCTAAATCACCTTCCATATGACTAGAAATAATAATGATTTTTCCTTTTTCCCTTTCCTTTAAAAGAAATTTTTTAATTTTTTCAACACTTTCCTTTTCTAAAGCATTAAAAGGCTCATCTAAAATTAAAATATGAGGATTCTCCATTATAACTTGCGCAATTCCTAATTTTTGCTTCATTCCCAAGGAATATTTAGAAAATTTTTTATCCTTTTCTTCTATTAGGTTTACCTCTTCTAATGCATTAATAATTTCTTTCTCTCCTATTTTATTTTGTATTTTGGCAAGTAATTTTAAATTTTCAAATCCTGTTAAATCTGGAAAAAAGCACGGCTTTTCAATTAAAGCACGGACTTCAGGTACATATTCTGTTGCTTTATTATATTCTTTTTCATCATATAAAACTTGTCCTTTTGTTGCTTTATAAATTCCACATATTATTTTTAATAATACAGTTTTCCCACTACCATTTCTTCCTTTAAAACCATAAATATATCCATCTTCAAATGTTATATTTACATCTTCTAAGACAATATTTTTCTTAAATGCTTTACTTACATTTCTCACTTCTATTTTCATGATTCCTCCTAATTGTTTTTTTCACAAGATAAAACGAAAGATTCTTTATTTCGATAGGCAAAATAAACGCCTATAAACGAAAGAATGGTCATTGTTATACTAAAAGTAAATAGCGCGCCTAACCCATAAGAATCACTATAAATCCATAAATTCATAATGTTTAATATGTGTCCTATATCACTGTGAAATACCCTATATATTAAAGTTTTTAAAATTAATTCAAAAAATATTTCAATACCGATGTAATATAAATAAGATACAATTATAGCAACAAAAGTATTATGGTATTTCCTAGCCACTATTAATGCTAAATTGATAAAGAAAATAGAATAAAGTGTTATATTACTAACATACCCTATAATAAATAAGTATCTGTTTTGAATCGTTGACAATTCCCAAATGCTGTTATTATGAACTAAAGAATAAGTATGATCAAAAGAAGTTGTTGCTATACTAAGTCCAATCATAAAAAGCGCAATAAATGGTAGTACCCAAAAATATTTATAGGCTTTTTTAAAGAAATCAATTAAAAAACTTTTATAACTTTCTCGCGTTAAAGCATTTATAATATGCTTCCTTTTTAATATTTTACATATTCCTACCAAAGTAGGGACAGTGATAAATAGAAAAGATAAGGGATTAAAATTATGGACACTATCTAATAATAGATTAGAAAACATAGTATAAAAATCCGTTTTCGGCTCTTTATTTTCTTCTGTTAATAATTTTTCACACCAAGTTTTTTCTTCTTGTGTTACACCTTGTTGCATAATTTTTTGACACATAACATTGCTATAAGTATTATTTTTAAAAGTAGGTTGTTTTAATATATTTTCACAAAAGTTTTCGTAATCTTCTAGATTATTGTCTTCATGAACCACCATTTGGCAAAAATTACTTTTAAATTCATCTTGTATTAAGTACTGTTTGAAGGTAAAATGATATTTTATGATAGGTATCATCACTGTAGCCAATATCAATAGAATTAACCAATTTCTTTTAAATAGTGCTTTACACTTAGACATATAACCACCGCCTATATTTTAACATTATAATCTAAAAAAGTGAAAATTAGATTTTTATATTTTAATATTAAAATTTATCTCTAAATACAATTAATATAATTTAATTTAAACTAATAGTTCCCCAGACCAAACCATCCAAAAATAGTAGCCCCTAAATCTTGAAGTGTCCAATCAGTCCTCTTTCCTCCTAAATAGTGTATACATGGTTGCCCAACTCCTGCTTCAGTGTCAAGATTTTTAGTTTGCCCCATTTGAAAAGTAACAAACTTTTGAGGATAAACATAAAGTCCGTTATCTAAAACATCAAGATATGTTCTAATTGAAAACTTACAATTTGGACAAGGATCTGTTGCGGAAGTTTTTACGTGGTATAAGTAAAGACGCGGAGTCCCTCCACCAAATAACCTTGATGTATTTGATTCAGAACCACTTGCATTTGGTTCTCCTTTTCCATCCCAAACTTTTTCGTTTTGATAAGTAATATTTGTTGCTCTAAATGTAGTTTCCGCAGCAGATACGCTTTTTGCCCATAATAGTATAAAACTAATTGCAATAACACCAAGAATTTTACAATTTACTTTCTTTTTCATTATTTTCCTCCTATAATTAAAAAATCTAATTCTCTTGATTTGATAATAAATTATTAACTATCAAATATGTTGATTATTAGTTTCAAAAATTAGGTATAGGGTATAAAAAGATGAAAATATCTATATATTGATATATTGTGCTAATAGAGATTAAAAAAAGAAAAAAATCAATCAAAATGAATGACTTTGGAAAGATAATACAAAGTCAAAGATTGGAAAAATTTTATAATTTTTTGGTTTGTTCTATTAATTTCTTCATTTTAATAAAGTGATGATTAATTCCTGATTTTCCTATTTTATAATCTGTTTCTAGAGAAATAATATCTGCAAGTTCAGAATAAGAAGATTCTGGATATTTATAACGATATTCCAAAACGATTTTCGTATGTTCATCTAATAATTCCATTAAATTATTTTGCATTATGTATTCAATACTTTCTATTTGTTGCATTCCTGTTTTTGTAGTTTTTTCTTGATTGGCTATTTCACAGTTATTAAGACGATTGACCATATTTTTATGATCACGATAAATTCGAATATCTTCAAAATAAAAAAGAGAATTTACAGCATTAAACATTTTAATTATATCGCTTATTACTTCTGCGCTTTTAATATAGGTCATATATCGGTTTCCTCTTTTTAAAACTTTTGCTTCCATTTTGATACTTTTTAACATTTTTTTTATAAAATCTGCATCTGTTTTTGTTAGAAAAACAAATTCTAAATGGTACCCACTTGTACTAGGATCATTAATGGAGCCTGTTGTTAAAAGCGTTCCTCTTAGATACGCTACTTTTTCTTCATCGGCTTCGAAATAGTTTTCATTTGCTTTTATTTTCTTGCCATGTTCATAGATATATAAAGATTCTAAAATATAGGATACTTTTTCTTTAATTTCTAAAATATAAATTTGCTTTATGCGAAATCTTTTTTGATTACGAACTATTATTTTCATGTTTATTCCAAAAACCTCTTTTAAATAGGTATAGATACGACGCGCAATTTTTGCATTTTCACTAGTAATGGTAATTTTATCTTTTTCTATTTTAGTATCGTATCTTAGGATAGCAGACAATTCTGCTCTTTTTTCAATTAGATTACTATTATATTCGGTCATTTCTTCTTTTAAACGAGTGGAAAATGTCATATTGATTGCTCCTTTCTAAGTTTAACTTATAATTAATTATTATATCACGTCATTGTTTCAAAAAGAAAGGAAACCTTAAAATTGTTTCTTTAACTAATTTTAATTGTTCTATTTCTTCTATGGATAAATCTGTGCACTCTACAATTTGTTCCATAGTGATTGGAGGAATATGAGGTATTTTTTAGCAACCTCGTAAACTTAATTTAAGCGAGCCATTTATCCTTTATGTATAGTGTTCTTTTTTATTTCCCAAATTCACCAAAAACTAGTTTTACAACCAACAAGAATTATCAAAATAATTAGTATCACCATAAAACAACTTAAAAGAAATACAAATCACCAATTTGGGAAATTTTAGAAAAATCAGATAAAATCTTTTAGATATTTTTCTAAAAGAAAAGACCAATTTAGTAAATTTATACAAATTTAACCAAATTGGTACTTTTTTATCCATAAAAGGCTGATCTTGTTGACCAACTATACCCTTTCTTGTTATTAAATCCTGGAGGGACAATTACTTTAGATGTTGGAATACTTCCAGAATAATGTCCTTTTGCTACACCAAAATGAAGATGTGCACCAGTGGTACAACTATCATATCCACCATTTTTCTTAGCAGTAGAACCTCCTCCTACTGTACCAATTACAGTGTCTTGTGTAACAATTTGATTTAACTTAACTTTTATACTGAGTAAATGATAGTAATACGTTGTATATTTTACTCCTCCTACTGTGACTGTTACGTACACCATATTTCCTCCACAACTATATCGATTGACTATTCCTGAAACTTTTCCTGCAGCCGCTGCATAAACAGGTGTCCCTTCAGCATTTTTTCCAATGTCAATTCCACTATGAAAACTATATTTTACTCCTGTTACAGGGTGTGTTCTATATCCTTCTGGGCTTGTAACTGAACCTTTCTTTAAAGGTTTTAACCAACCTGCATTGTATGGAGCATTGTCTAATTCATCTAATCGAGCAGTAGGTACAATTTTGTTGTATTTTTCTATACTTAATCGTTCGTATTCTTTGACTTGGGCTTCTAATAATTTTATTTGCGTATCTATATCAAGTTCAAATTTATCGTAAGACTCTAAGTCCCCATATAAACTTTCAATCTTTTTTTGATAATCCTCTATTTTTTGCTCTAAATTTTTTTGTTTTTCTGCTAATTCTACTTTTAATTGTTCATTTTGTTTTATTAGATTTTGTAAATTTTTTAAATTTTTTTGATTTGAGTCTGTAATCTGTTCTATAGCAGAAATACGCATAACAAGTTCTGTTATAGAGGAAGAATCCGATACATATTCCAAATAGACATTTTGATTTTGCAATTGTTGCAATACTTTTAAAATTTGTTCGGTTTGTTCTTTTAGTCCTTCTATTCTTTCATTTGATTCTATTATTCTTTGTTCTGCTTCGTCTATATCTGATTCGGCTTGGGTAATATCGGCTTCGGCTTTTGTAATCGCGTTTTTTTTGTTTTGAATTTCATCTTTAGCACTTTGCTGCTTACGGTCATTTTCTGCTTTTTTGTTTTTTAATTCTTGTAAATTATGTTGTAAGTCTCCTAAAGTTTGTGGATCTTTTATCTCTGCTGCATCTACAGGAATTGGACTTATTGTATAAGTAAACAATACAATAAACAACATTAAAATCGAAAACGTTTTTTTCATTATTCTTTTTATCATATTTTCAAATACTTCCTTACTGCGCGATAACTTCCAAGCATACCGATAATAGCACCAATAATTAGCAATAATCCTGATACATATAGAATGAAATTAAATGGTTCTGCTAATTGAATAATTTGAGTGAATAAGTATCCATTAAAATGATCATATAGTAATACATATCCGTATATGGTTACTAATATTGGTATAATACTTCCTAATATTCCTAAAAATAATCCTTCAAATAGGAAAGGCAAACGAATAGAAATATTACTAGCACCTACTAAACGCATAATTTCAATTTCATTTTTTCTAGAAAATATTGTTAATTTAATGGTGTTTCCAATTAAGAAAGCCGTAACGAGTACCAAGGCAAGAACAATAATAATCGTAACTTTCTCAATAACATCAAAAGCAATTACTAAATTTTCTGCCATACCTTCTCCATAATCAGCACTGGAAACAGATTCATATTTTCTTATCTCTTCTGTTGTTTCTTTTAAGTGCGATACATCTTTTACTGTTACCATAAATGAATCAAGTAAAGGATTAGTTTCTAAAAACTCTAATGCTGTGTTAAATGTGTCTGAATACGTTTTCATTTCAAGTTTCCATTCATCTTTACTTTTATATTTGTAGTCTGCTACATTTCCTGACTCTTTCATAGTATCTAAATTTTTTTTCATTTCTTCTATGTGTTCTTCAGTTCCTGTTTCTTTCATATATACAACGATTGTAAGTTCCTGTTCTAACTCAGAAGTGATATTTTTAACGTTGTAAGAAATAATCATAGCAACTGCTACTAATACTAGTGTAATACTACTACAAGTAATGGCCGCCGTTGATAAACTAAAGTTACGAATTACACTTTTAAATGCATCACGTATTCCACGAATTAATATTCTAATGGCTTTCATGTACTACATAACTTCCTTTCTTTTCATCACTTGCCAAGACACCATTTTCCAGTAATATTACTCTTTTTTTCATTTTATTTACAATGTCTCTATCATGGGTTGCCATTATAATTGTCGTTCCAAATTCTTTATTAATTTTATCTAAAATACTCACAATTTCTCTTGAAATGTCTGGGTCCAAGTTTCCTGTTGGTTCATCACAAATAAGTAGTTTTGGTTCATTTACGATGGATCTTGCAATGCATACTCTTTGTTGCTCTCCTCCAGATAGTTGATTAGGAAAACTACGCATTTTATCTTTTAGTCCAACGTTTTCCAAGGCTTTTATTACTTTAGGACGAATTTCTTTGCTGTGTAGTCCTATGGCTTCTAGTGCAAACGCCACATTTTCATATACTGTTAATTTTGGGAGCAGTTTAAAATCTTGGAACACAATTCCTAATTTTCTTCTTAATTTAAATACTTTGGAATTTCTTAATTTTGCCACATTAATACCACCAACAAATACTTTTCCATTCGTTGGCTTTTCTTCACGATATAACATTTTGATTAAAGTAGATTTTCCACTTCCACTTGCCCCAATTACAAATACAAATTCTCCTCTTGCTATGGCTAAATTTAAATCTGCAATGGCCGTAACTCCATTGTTGTATACTTTATAACAATTTTTTACTTCTATTAAATTCACTACGTTTACCACCTCATATTATAGAGTAATTATATCATTTAAATGTGTTTAAATAAATGGTAAATTTCACCTAGTCTATAAAGTAGGTGTTTGTTTTTCTACTTCATTTGTTAATGCGGGAGTGGATAACTCAGGATTATTTTGTAGATAAACCATTAGTGTTTCTAGTAAGTTAGTTGTTTTTATTTCTTTGTTTGCTATTTTTTTGATAAATTCATATACATCTAATGGAATTTTATCTCCCATCATTAAAGAAGAGATGATATCTGGATTTTCAGTCGTAACAATAGGTTCTTTTTTCTCCCCAATATTTTCTAGATAAAACGTATCAAATTTTTCCATAGGAGATAACAAAGTGCCATCTTCGTTTGTGTAAAATTCAACAATACGCCTTGCAAAAGTCATTACATTGTTTTCTAACATATATTGTGGATAGCAATCTTTAAAGTTTTTAAGTATTTGATTATTTGTATCAAAAAATGAAAATAAATTTGCTTGTACTTCTTTTATAAAAGTATCATGGTATTTATGATATTTTTCTTCTCCTACTTTATATAGCAAAGTTCCATTTCTTAAAAAATAATTGATTTCTTTATTAGTATATATTGTTTCAAAGTATTTTGTATTATCTAAATTTTCTGTAAGCCTTATAAAATGAAACATTTGTAATGCATGTTTCAACTCATGTGAGATAAATTCTAAAAAATTAATATTGATTACATCATTAATTCCTTCATAATGAAATGATTGGTTATATTTTTGAAAAATATTTATTAAATATTCATAATAAATTCTTAATGTTCCACCTTTTACTATTTCTCCATCCACTGTATAATGTCCAAAATGATTACTACTTCCTAAAGTTACAATTACATTTTTACAAACACTTTTAAGATTTAATTCTTTAATACGATAATATAAATAAAATTCAATCATTTTCATGGTAAGAATTTGATGTCTTTTCATTTGTATTGCCATTAAATTTAAACCAATTTTTATGCTTTTACTATCTAATGGAAGCAAATCTATATTTTCTATAAGGGTGTTTAAATAAACATATTCCATCAGTTCCATGTTTTCAGTTTTTTTATTTTCTTTTATAATATTTAATGTTTCTAGACCAATAGAATCCAATTCTTCCATACTGTCAAAAGAATCTAATTTCCCCTGAATATCAAAACACTGTATGTCATATGTTTTTGGCTCTTCTCTTTCTTGTTGTAAATATCTGCTGTAAACATCTGTTTTCATAATTTCTATTAAAATTTCAGGTTCATAAATACCATTGTAAATTAAATCTACAAATTCTTGATACGTCATTTTTTCTATTTTTGAAAAATAATTTTTTTTATAAAGTTTTACATCTTCAGCCCAAATAGATATTTTAATAAAACTGTTTGCGGATAAGTGGTTCATTCTTTCGCAGGCATGTATCAGGATATTTTCTTTGATTTCATTACTTATATTTGTATTTTCAAATAAAGCCACTATTTCTTCTTCACTTAAATCATTCATTTGTTTTAGATAAAGTTCTAAATTGCAACTTGCATTTGATAATATTTGTACTAATTCTTCCATTTTTATTTACCATTTATACTTCCTATTAACTTTCGCGTCTTTTGGACGCCACCTGTTACTTCATAACAATCATTGATTACAAAGAAAGCGTCTTTATCTATTTCTAAAACTGTTTCTTTAAATAAATAATAATCTTGATTTGGGACTACACACATAAGGACATGACTTTCTTCTCCACTAAATCCGCCTTTAGCATTAAATAGTGTTACCCCTGTTTTTAATTCTTCCATTATAAATGTTTTTACTTTTTCTTCTTCTTTGGTATAAATAAAGAATAATTTACTATTGGAAACACCAATAATAATACGGTCAATTAGCATAGTATTTATAAATAAAATAATTAACGAATAGATGAACTTGTTCGCTCCAAATATAATACAACCAAATATCATTATAACTATATTAATTGAAAAAACAGCTTTTCCTTCTGGCATTTTTCCATATTTGTTAATAATTTTCATTAAAACATCACTACCGCCAGTATTAAATCCCGTCTTATAAATCAAACCATTTGATACGCCACACAAAGTTCCTCCAATTAATACTACAATTATAGTACTATCAAATTGTAGATAAGGTATTAAATAGTTTGCTAAAGGCTCTGTTAAAGAGATTAAAAATGGGTATAAAATAGAACCAATAATACAACGACTTGTCTCCTTATATCCAAGAAAAACAAGGGCAAGGATAATGAGTATAGCACTTGTAATTCCTATAAAAATAGAATGAGAAAGTCCAAATAATCTATTGATAATAATAGCAAGTCCGCTAGTTCCCCCAATAACAAAATGATTAGGAGACAAAAATAAATTGTAATTGAGTGCTAATAATGTGACACTTACTATTAATACAATGCTTCTAATATAAAAGTTCTTTTTTGTTACAGTTTCTCTAATACTTCTTAAATCAAAGTTTAAATCCATATTATTCACCATACACATTATACTAAACATTTGCATAATTTGAAACAAATATCATAATAATTAGTAGAGGTGAATTAAAATGAACGGTAGTTATTACCAAAATCCAACATTTCCAGGAGCAAGTGACAATGTAGGCTTTAATGGAAATTATACTGGAAGTACTCCTCCAGGAAATATAAGTTATAATCCAGATATCGATTCAGAACAAAGTTATATTGAGAATATTTTAAGATTAAATAAAGGACAAAGAGTAAGGGCTTATGTGTCTTATCCCGATTCCGTGGAATGGAGAGATAAAATCTACAACGGTATTATTGAAGAGGCCGGAAAAGATCATTTGATTATTAGTGATCCTAACACAGGAAAATGGTATTTAATTCGTATGATTTATTTAGATTATGTAGAATTTGATGAACGTATTCGTTATAGTCATGCTTATTCTGAAAAAACATTTTAAAAATTAAAAAAACTTCCCTATCTTTTTAAAGGGGAGGTTATTTTTTATTTATAACGTATTGTAATAGTAATTAAAATATTTCTTTTCTTCTTTTAAGGTAGAGGAAGGACCATGGCCTGGATAAATAGTAATACTATCTTCATAAGTGGATATTCTTTTTAGGCTTTCTTTCATTTCTTGTTCATCACCACCTGATAAATCCATTCTACCAATTGTTCCTTGGAATAGGAAATCACCTGTAAACATTATGTTTTCTTCTGGAAAATAAAATGTAAGAGAATCTTTGGAATGACCTGGTGTTTTTATCACTTCATATGTAAATATTTGCGTATTCGTTTCATTATGTTTTAAGTGATATTTTTCTTCAAAATAAGAAAGTGCTCCGATATGATCGAAATGTGCATGTGTAAGTAATATACCTACTAACTCTAAACCTTCTAGATGTTTTTCTATTTTTTCTGCTTCGTCGCCTGGGTCTATTAATAGGGCTTTTTCTTCTTTAGTTACAATATAGCAGTTTGCTTCTAAATCCCCAACGGGAATACGTTTTATTTGCATAGGCTTTCCTCTTTTCTTTTCTAATTATAACATTCCTGTTAAAGAAATGAAAAAATAATGGTATAATATTTTTAAGAATAGGTGAAGTATATGAATTTTTTTACTATTTTGTTGATTTTCATTATTATCGGAGCAAGTATTGCCATACTTTATGTTTCTTACTATAATAAAATGCAATATTTAAAAACTAAAATTGAACAGGCTGAAGGAATTATCGATGAAACTTTACGAAAAAGATACGATATGTTAGTTCGTGGAGATTCTATCGTGAAAACTACTTTAAAAGATAATAAAGAATATTTTAAGGAATATATCCAATTGAAGAATAAAAAAATTACTAATTTTGAGTTGGATAGAAAATTAAAAGAAGCCTTTAATACTTTAGGAAAGTTTAGAGATGATTATCCTGAACTTGCCGGTAACAAAGAATTAAAAGAAATCTTTTTTTCTATCAAAGAATCGGATGAAAAAATAGCGGCGATTACAAATTATTATAACAAAAATACGAATGACTTAAATGGTTATATTCGTAAATTTCCTTCTAATATTGTTGCCAAAGTTCATCAATTTAAAATTAATGCTTTTTTTGATGGCAAAGATATGACAGATGATGTGTACGATGATTTTAAATTATAAAAAATTCAAGGTTCATAATTCTTGAATTTTTATTTTGTGAAAGTTCAACTTTTTAACTTTGATTGTTTAAATTCCAGTCAATAGGAACTATATTGTTCTTTTCTAAAAACTCATTTGTTTTTGAAAAAGGCTTGCTTCCAAAAAAGCCATAGTTTGCAGAGAATGGGCTTGGGTGAGCAGATGTTAAAACTAAATGTTGGGGATTGGTAATAAATGCTTTTTTTTCTTTAGCAAAATTCCCCCAAAGGATAAATACGACTGGTTCGTGCTTTTCATTTAATGTTTTAATAATGTAATCTGTAAGACGCTCCCAACCTAAGTTTCTATGACTTGCTGGGGTATCTTTTACAACGGTTAATACCGCATTTAATAAAAGAACTCCTTGACGTGCCCAATACGTTAAATCTCCTTCGTTAACTGGAGGAATTCCTAAGTCACTTTCTAATTCTTTATAAATATTTTTAAGAGACGGTGGAACTTTAATTCCTTTTTGGACAGAGAAAGAAAGTCCATGGGCTTCTCCTACACCATGGTATGGGTCTTGTCCCACTATCACTACTTTTACATCTTTGTATGGGGTTAATTTTAAAGCATTAAAGATATAATCTTTTGGTGGGAAAATCGTTTTGGTATTGTATTCATTTTCGACTATATGATAAAACTTTTTAAATCCTTCACTTTCGAATACTATTTTTAATACTTGGTCCCAATCATTGTTTAACATATTTACTGCTCCTTTTTTATTTTCATTACTTTCCAATCGCATTTCAACAACATCATAATTATATCACTATTAGCGATAGATAAACAGATGTAAGTTGTTCCACTATATATTTAATATGCAAGTTTTTTTACTCTGAAAGTAAATATAAAATTAGTGGTTTTAATTCTTCGATTGTATCTTTATCGCTACTTCCTAATTATTTATGATAACTTTCGTGGTTGTTAATTTTAAAGGCACGATAGATTTGTTCAAGTAAAATTCCTCTAAATAAACCATGCGGAAATGTAAGATTCGAAAAAGATAAAGCATAATGGCTAATGCTTTTTATCTTGTCTGATAATCCTAGAGAACTTCCTATTATAAAGGTAATTGTGCTATGCGTAATAAATGTAGTGTCCATTAATTTTGCTAGTTCTTCGCTTTTTATACTTTTTCCTTCAATTTCTAAAGTGATAATAAAATCTTTTTCTCCTATGTATTTTAAAACTTTCGCTTCTTCTTTTTCAAGAGAATCTTCATCTTTTAGTTCTATGATTTCTATTTTATGATAGCGATTAATTCTTTTTACGTAATCGAAAACCATAGCATTTAAATATTTTTCTTTTAATTTTCCTAAACAGATAATTTTAATCATTAAACTACCTCTGTAATCTCAGAACGTTTTGCACAGGCAATGTCCTTAAATTCAATTTCATATTCTTTAAATGTTTCATGTATCATTTCAAGTGCTTTTTCTTCTGTATTGTTGATATGACTTAAATGCATTAAAATCACTTTTTTTGTATGAGGGCCAATTAATTTACTTAAGTAAAAGGAAGAATCTTTATTTGATAAGTGGCCATAACTTCCAACAACTCGTGTTTTTAGCCATTTTGGATAAGGCCCATTTAAAAGCATTTCAATATCATGATTACTTTCAAATAAATAAACTTCTTTGTCTTTTAATATATCAAAGTATTTACGATTCAAATAGCCTGTATCTGTAACATAAACAACAGATTCTCCTTTATTTTCTACTATAAAGTTTCTGGCGTCTGGTGCGTCATGTGAAGATTTAATTGTTTTAATTTTAATGTCTTTTAGATAGATATCATCTTCATAGATAACAATATTTTCGTATTCTTTTATATCTTCTAAATCATAAAACATTTCTTGACTTAAAAGTACAGTTGTTTTGTAACGATTAACAAACGTTTTTAAGGCACTGGTGTGGTCTTTGTGGGTATGGCTAATCAATATATAATCTATTTCTTCAGGATTTCTATTAATTTCTGCTAATTTTTCTTTGATGTATTTGGTATTTCTTCCTAAATCAATAAGTAGTTTGGTTCCTTCTGTTTCTATATAAGTAGAGTTTCCTTCGGAGCCACTTGCTAGAACAACAACACGCATTATCTATACAGACTCCGAGGATTAATCCATTGCCCACCATGATTTGGCTCTCCTTTTGATACACCATAATGCAAATGTACTCCCGTTGAAGAACCACTACTTCCCATGTAACCAATAATTTGACCACGTTTTACAGTGTCTCCGACATTTACTTCTACATTTTGTAACATATGAGCATACATTGTATAATATCCATTATTATGATTGATAATTACATGATTTCCATAAGTTCCACCACATTGGTTACGATAACTTCCAACATTGGCACAACTTTTTTCTGTTTCTACTACAACTCCATCTTTTGTCGCATAAATCGGAGACCCCATTGGGTGAATCGAAATATCAATCGCATTATGGAAAGACCCCCAACGATACGCAAATTCAGAAGTTATAACGTATGGACGATTCGTCGGCCATCCCCAGGCACCGCCTTGATCTACATAGTGACCATTTGGTTTATGTCCACCTTTAGTAATAATTTCATTTTGAGTTTCTCTAATTGTCACAGAACTAAATTTTCCAACACCTTGATTTGGTTCTCCATTTACAACTTGTGTTTCTCTACTAATACGTTCAATTCCAGTAATTCCCGTTTGAGTAATTTCACTAAATGTAATTGGTTTGGTTGAATCATATTTTTCTTCTGTTTCGTATTTTTGTTCTTCATCTGATACAGAGTAAATATTTTCTACTAAGGTAAGTACTGGGTTAATTAGAGTAATGTCCACTTTGTCTCCAATTGTTAGTATACTATTTTCATTTTTATATTTAGGATTTGCAATTAAAAATTCTTGTGTATTTAGTTTTTGTTCTTCTGAAATAGAGGAAATCGTATCTCCCTGTTTTACAGTATAGGCTTCTTTTTTCTTTTCAGGCCCAAATAATAAATATTGCGTTAATTCATTGGCATTTGTATATATTTTATCATTTACACTAATAAAAGTAGGTTTTATGGTAATCGTTTCTTCAAAATATAAGTCCTCTATAATTTCTCCCACTTCATCAATAGGTTCTTGTGTATTATTTATATAAGCATAGAATTCATCTTTGTCTACAAAGGCTGTCACTACACTCGTTAAGGCTTCTTTAAATACATTTTCGTCTAGAACATTTATGACTAAATCTTGTTTTTCCTCCTCTTTGAATTTAATTTTAATTGTGTATCCTTGTACCGTAAAATCTTCTTTGTCTTTTATTGTTTCATAAATGGCTTTGGCAGAAACAACCTCATCTTCATATGTATTGTGTTCTTTAATGACAAAACCATTAGGAGGGTAAACATTTGATACGCCATAGGCTTCTTTTATTTCTTTTTGTTCTTCGTTAATTAATGCATATAAATCTTCCTGATTTTCAATTAATCCTAGTTTGTTTCCATTTAAATATACTTGGTATACTTTTTTTGCATAATCAAAATCACGAGTAGTTAGACCAATAATTAATAAGAGAACTCCTGTAATGCTTGTTAAAATAATGGCTTTGGTTAATTCTGTTTTTTTCAATTTTCATCACCCTTTTTAATATTCCATAACTGGCTCTACACGCTGGTAGTTTTTAAAGCAACTTTTGTCTAATTCTAATATTAGTTGTATAAGCCCAGTGGAGCCACGACGATGCTTGGCTATAATTAAGTCTACTGGTATAATGGTTGGCTTTTTATCTGCTGATTTTTCTTCAAAATAATCTTGACGGTTTAAAAACATTACTAAATCAGCGTCTTGTTCAATTGATCCTGATTCACGTAAATCGACTAGTCTTGGTTGATTAGAATCTTTTCTTTGTTCTGCTCCACGAGTTAATTGGGCTAAGGCAATTACAGGAACATTTAGTTCAATTGCCATTTTCTTTAAGGATCGAGAAATTTCTGATACTTCCACTTGACGAGATTCCGCTCTTCCACCAGTTGTAACTAACTGCAAGTAATCAATCACGACTAAAGCAAGGCCTTTTGCACTATTGGCAAGACGACGACATTTTGCTCTTATTTCTGGCCCTGTTACAGAGACATCATCTTCAATATATATGTTAGTATCGGCAAGTTGGCTCATGGCTTCGTTATATTTTTTCCAGTCATTATGGTTAAGAGATCCTGTTTTTAACTTATCTCCTTCAATTCCGCCTACTGCACTTAGCATACGATTTACTAACTGTTCAGAGGTCATTTCTAAATTAAAAATAGCAACGGCTTTATCGGTTGACATGGCAGCATTGGTGGCAATATTTAATGCAAAAGCAGTTTTACCAACAGCGGGACGGGCTCCTAAAATAATAAGTTCTCCTCCATGCAATCCACTGGTTGCTTTATCTAAATCATAAAAACCAGTAGCAAGTCCTGTAATTTCGCTTTTGTTTTTGGCAAGTAGTTCTAAATTTTCTTGGGCTTGTCTTAATGCTTCTGATATTGGGGTTAATTCTTTTGATACTCTCGACTTGGCAACATCTGTTATCTTTTTTTCAGAGTTGTCAAGTAATAGTGCTAAATCTTTTTCTTCTTCATAAGTATCTGTAATGATATTCGTCGCTGTATCAATCAGTCTTCTACGGATTGCTTTTTCTTTAATAATTTGAATATAAGAATCTAAATTCGCTGTTGTAGCAACAGAATCAATCACTTCACTTATGTATTCTAATCCTCCTATTGCATTTAAGTTTTTTTGTTTATCAAGTTCATTTTTAACAGTGGTTATATCAATGGGAGTACTATTTTTATGTAATTCCAGAAGGGCTTCAAATATTTTTTTGTTGGCTTCACTATAAAACATGCTTATATTTACTTCTTCACATACTTTTTGTAAGGCTTCTTTGTTTAAAAAACATACACCAAGTACGCTCATTTCTGCTTCTTTGTTTTGAGGCATTTGTTTTATAGCCATGCTTTTCACCTTCTTTATTTTTCTTTAATTTCAATTGTTATTTTACATTTTACTTTTTTGTGTAATTCAATTTCCACTTCATGACATCCTAAAGTATCTATTGCATGATCTACAAAGATACTTTTTTTATCAATTGTAAATCCCCATTTTTTTAATTCTTCGTTTATTTGTTTGGAAGATATAGTGCCAAATGTTTTCCCATCTTTTCCTGATTTTAGTGTGAATACTAATTTTTTCTTCTCAATTTCATGAGCCATTTTTTGGCATTCTTCTATTCTTTTTTCTTCGGCTTTTTTTCTTGTTTCTAATTCTGTTTCTAATACTTCTTTGCTCTTTTTGGAGTATGGGACAGCCAGTTTATTTTTTATTAAAAAATTGTTAGCATAGCCATCACTTACTTCTACTATGTCGTCTTTGTTACCTTGCTTTTTTACATCTTGTAATAGAATTACTTTCATATGATTTTAAGCCTCCTATTCGTTATTCATTATACCATGGAAATGTTTTAGATAGCAACGGAAATTCCTGGTTTCTATTATATCTATATTTTTAACTTTATCTTTTATTTACTATATTCTCTACACTTTCCAAACATCTTTGCGTATCCTCTATTAAGCAATCTTTAATTTCTATCGGAACTTTTTTTATGGAATAATTCCATTTTTTTTCTATACAAAAGTTAGAGATTTCATTTGGCAAATCTCTTAAGTTATATTTTGAGGCATATGATAAAACTTCTACTATCGTATAAGATTCACGATGTTGCGGATTATAATTTTTGGCAATTGTACCTAATTGATCTTTAAATTTTGCCAAATCTATCTCGGGACTTTTTAATCCAAGTTTTTTTATAATCAAGGTATAATATAATTCTCTATATCTTTCTAATTCATTTAAATAGGACTTAAATAAATATTCGTCTGTTCCATTCATGAACCAGCCTTTACTTTAGCATTATGTCCTATAAAATTTCTATTTATTTTTTTCCAATTCTCTATTATCACATATCCATTTTTTCTTTCCATATATATCACAAATAGTTATTCTAACAAGAACCAATTCTTTTTTCAATCACAAAAAAACTGCCTATTGCTAGACAGTTTCTGAGATTAAGCCGCTTTTTTGGCTTTTTCTTTTTCTGGATTAATTACTGGAATATCATCTAGTTTATCAATTTGTTCCAAAATATCTTCTTTTGGCTCAACAGAAGCGTATTTTTGGTCGCTTTCTAGTTTTTCTGCCCACATAGATAAGAATAATTCTGAAGATTCTTCTCCACGAGTAGCAATAAATTGGTTTAAGTATTCTACACCACCTAATTTTTCTATGGTTTCAGGAGAATAAATTTGTAGCCAATCTGGTAGTTCAAATGAGTTTCTTTTGAAAGTAAATAAATTTTTCATTTGATCTAGTGTTATGCTTGATTTTTGAATTGATTCATCTTCTTTCATAAAAGAAATATCTACCATGACTTTTTCTACGTTTTCTTCTGCCCATTTCATAGTTTCTAAAGAATCTTTTGCACTAATTTTTTCAATCATTTCGGCTAGTTTTGAAGAAAATAAATATTGAAAGTTGTTTAAAATTTCTGTTAATTTATTTCTTAATTCTTTACTATAATATTGAGTAGACAAGGCAAATGCCATAACTTGGAACCAATCATTTGTATTGGCACTTGACCAATGTCCAAATTCTACTCGTTCTTTTTCATTTTGGAATTTTTTACTTAATTCTCCAAGTTTCTCTGTTAATAAACTTGATAGAGTTACACCAAAGAAGTCATTATTTTCTCCAATTCGCCAATCGGTAGAAATACAATTTGCTTCTTCGCATTTATTATAAACAGCCATATTGCCGTCTGTAATATCAATGGTTACTTCAATACCTTCTTTATCGTAATTTGCCTCAGACGTTGGTTTGCTATAATAATCAAATGCTGGATAATTCTTTCTGTTACAAATTAAAGACATCGTAGCACCATAGTATCCAAGTTTTCTTGAATCTGGATACGGATCTTTGTTTCCAAAAATTCCTACTTCTTCTATTCCAGTTTCAACCGTTGGAATACTTTCTTTTAGTTTAACATTTGCTGTTCCATTAAATAGGAAATATTCATGTAATTTTTTACTTTCAGAATATTTTTCATTGATATCGGTAATGGTATGATAACCTAATTTAAATCCTTTTACACCAGTTAAGTAATGGTATAGAAGTTGGACTGGCATATCTTCATGCGTATCAAAGTTTTCATATACAAAACGAGTGGTTCTTCTATGAATTTTCACTTTGTCTCTTTTTGCCCACCAATCATACGCATCTTTTAATGTTGTTGTTTTTACATAAGATGGTAGACTGTTCACATTATCTCCATATATACTAAATTTTTTCTTATAGGCAAGTTCAGAAATATGGTGCATTTCTACCTCTCCTACAGAATTTACAGTACGATAAAGAATAGGATCTCCTATATCATCTTTGTAAACATTAATAATTTGAAATTCTGCTTGATTAGACGTAATATCTACTAATTTACTTAAATCAAACTCTGCTTCCAAATATTCCATTGGATTTTGTGTAACAGATTTGTAATTTCCTAAATTTACGCGTACGTTAGAGCAACTGCTTAACGCTTCAATTTTCACTGGACTCCATTCTTGTTTCATTGGTTCTGTTGAATCTACATCGACAATAAACATTTGATATGGAACATTTTCACTTTTAAGTCCATTGGATAAACCTACTAGTATTTTCATATTCAACCTCTTTCTTTTTTCAAATAATTTCTTTTTATTCTTATTACTTTTTTTGATTATATCATAGATTTTACAAAGTCAACAACTAACATTAATATAGTTTGAAAGTTTTTGGCTTTACTATACATTTTTTTGTCACTTTTTCATTGAACATAGCCATTCTTTTTTTACTATCTCAAAATTTATTCTTCTATAAGGTCATATTATGCTAAAAATGATAATTCATTTTTTCATAGCATTAAAAAAACATCCTGAACTTAGAATGTTTATTTTACAAATGGTATTAAAGCCATAAATCTTGCATATTTAATTTGTTGTGCAATATGTCTTTGATGTTTTGCACATGCCCCTGTCATACGTCTAGGCATGATTTTTCCTTTTTCATTTATATATTTATTAATAATCATTACATCTTTATAATCAACGCTTTTTCCAGCGCACATTTGACATATTTTTTTCTTTTTTCTACGAAATTCTGCCATTTTTATTTCTCCTTTCTTAGAATGGTAAATCATCATCGCTTAGAGCAATTTCTTCTCCGAAATCTTTAAATGGATCTTCTGAAATGTCAGAAGTTGGCATACTTGGTATAGTCTCATTATAATTGTTATTGCTTTGGCTTGTATAACCATTATCACTATTTTTAGTTCCTAGGAATGTACAATTATCACAGATAATATCAGTTGTATATCTTTTTGTTCCATCTTGAGCATCGTAGGAACCAGTTTGAATTCTACCTTCAACTGCCACTTGGCTTCCTTTTACACAATACTTTGCAATGTTTTCTGCTTGTCTACGCCATGCAACACAATTAATAAAATCTGCTCCACGTTCTCCATTTTGATCTTGAAATGGACGTGATACTGCTAATGTAAAACGAGTTACGTTCATACCACTTGCTGTAGTACGCATTTCAGGGTCTCTTGCAAGTCTACCAATTAATATTACTTTATTCATTTTCTACTCCTCGTCTAATCTGATGATTAAATGTCTTAAAATATTTTCGTTAATTGATGATTTACGGTTAAGTTCACTAACAGCCGTATTGTCTGCTTCTACTACCATAACATAATAATATCCATTCATTTCTTTCTTGATTGGATAGGCTAATTTTTTTTCACCTAGTTCGTTAAATTCTACAACTTTTCCTTTGTTTTCTGTAATGATATTTTTCATAAATTCTGCAGATGCTTTAATTTCATCACTTTCGTTTGTAGACTTTACAATGAACATAATTTCATATTTTTTCATTTTTCTACACCTCCTTATGGTCTATTTGGCTTTAGAATTACTAAAGCAAGGAGTAATTTCATACTCGCAAGTATTATAGCAAAAAAACTATTGCTTGTAAATCTTTATTTCTCCTATTATATCTTATTTCTAAACCTCTATTTTATTCACTATCTTTATAAGGTAACCAAGTTTGTTTCATCCTCCTTGTATACTCATAGTCATTAGATTCTCTAGTTTCTTTTAAAGGAATCATTTTGGAAAAACAATCTAATGCCTCTTCCATATTTTCAGCATTTACTAGAAAGCGAATTATAGCAAAAAACCTATTTTTGCTTTTAAAAAAATTCCATACATAATCAATTTCTTCTTCTTTCACTAAATTCTCCATAATTTTAGTATAAATATGCCTATTACAATTTTTAAATATGCTTTCATACTCTACATCTTTTTGAATGTAACTATCACATAAATACAATAAATAAAGGCCATTATTTTTCAAACGTTCTTTTATAAATACTTCTAAATTTTCTTCTTTATCATTCGTTCTAATCGTTTTAAACAAAACAGGCAAAGTTTCTTCTTTCATTTCTATATAGATAGGAATGTCGATTTCTGATTTTAACTCTAAAAATTCAAAGTTAACATTTATTTCATAACAAGGGATCTGTTTTTTTATACAATTTATTATCTTATTTCTATTCTTTAGAAAAAAATCATTTGCATTTTGATAAGAATAAGTCAATAAATCTAAATTGTTTAATGTGCCTATTTCAAAAACAATTGTCATCTCTTTTGGAATGAAACCATAAGAATTCAAACAAACTATTAATTTTGCCACATCATTCATATAAATCCCCCTAACTTGTATTTACACTCCTATTTTATCAAAAAAAGATTTGATTTTAAATATCTAAATCGGCAATTTTATTTTCCCTTGCTAAACGTACTAAATGATTAGCCTCAAAATTTAATAGTTCACATCCTAATTTTGTAAGTTGGTAATTTTCTTTTTCAAAGTATCCCGTTTCTGCCAATACCAAAGTATATGTTAACTTTAAAGGAACATATTTTTTTGCAGAGGCTAAGCAACATTTTAAGTGATAAGCAGAAGTAATATGTGTTAAATTTTCTTTCTCTTTTATGTTGATAAACTCGAGTAAATTCTGTAAAGTTTCATTAGAATTATTGGATTTACAATCAATAATAATGTCTTCTTTTGGCATTCCAAGTTCTATTGCATATTTCTTCATTCGCTCTGCTTCTGCTAAATCATCATGGATTAAGTACGATATATCTAAATTGTCTTTTTTTACTTCCTCTGGCGTTTGGTTGTTTTTAATACTTGAGATTCCATTTTTTCCACCTGTAAATAAAACTTTCTGTATTCTTCCTTTTTGATACAACTCTACCGCTTTTTCTACTCGAGCAACCATTTCTATTTTTCTACTTGTTCCAAAACAAATGGCATAATTACTTGATATGTTGTTATCACTAATTCCCTCCAATACAATTTGGTTTATTAACGAAAAGTCTATCCTATCATTTGTATATTGTTTTGTTTCTTGGCTCCATATTGGATTAATTGGGGCTTCACTTAGTTTCATAAAAATCTCCTTTTCTTTATTATAAAGGCTTTTGTAAAAAGAAAAAAGGCTATTTGTGCCTTATGTTTATTTCTAATTCACAAGTATCTAGTATTTTTTTAAAACCTTATCCACAAAGCATTGTAAAATGATACAAAATAAAAAGGCTTTATGCCTTACTCCGTATACTCTAAATTAGTACTGCTATCTAGTACTTTTTTTAATACTCTTTTATGTTCTTCACCATCTAAAATCTTTGGTTGGTAATCATTTAAATCTGTTCTGCTTGATAGGGAACAAGGAATAATTTTTATTGATGTATCTTTTAAGACGCCATTTTCATAATGAAATGTTTCTTGAAAAATCATAGTATCTTTATCATTTGGATTTCTATTTCCACCAAATACAAAATTACCTAATGAATATACAATATATTTTCCATTATAACTTTCTATTCCCTGTAATACATGTGGATGGTGTCCTAAAACTAAATCTGCACCACTATCAATAGCATGTCTTGCAATACTTTCTTGTATTTCGTTTTGTTTATATTCTCTTTCGATTCCCCAATGATATGTCATAATAATAAGATCTGCATTATTATTTTGAAAGTATTCAATTGCTTTTTCTGTATTTTCTTTAGTCACATCTTCATTCCAACCTGTAAAACCTGCTAATCCTATTTTCATGTCTTCTACTTCTAAAATAGAATAGTTTTCATATCCAAAGTAAGGAATACTTGTATTTTCCAAAATATTTATTGTATCATTATATCCTTTTTCACCGTAGTCATAAGTATGGTTATTGGCTAAAACATTTGTAAAACTATTTTCATAACCAAAATGAGTATCTGTTCCGAGTGTGCAATCTCCAATAGCACTTATTGTGATGTCTTTTACTTCTATTTCTGGAACTAACTTTTTGGCTTCTTCTAACATTTGATTTATTGTGTCGCTAGCAAGATTTTTATTCAAAACTGGTTCTTTACTTTCTACTTCGTTTATTACTAGATTTTCTACTTCATTCGTTTCCTTTTGACAACCATTTAAAGATATACCCATTCCTAATAATAGCAAAATATTTTTTAAACTTAAGTATTGTTTTTTCATATTAAAAAATTCCCCTTTCAAAACGATGTTTATTCTATCATAAATTTTTAAAAAGTCAAAAAAAAATATAAACGCTTTCATACGCTTATACTTTATGATGAACTAATCTCTAGAATTTCCAAATATTCTTAACAAATCTAGAAAAATATTAATATAGTCTAAATATAAATTTAATGCTCCAACAATACTTAAGTTATCTTCTTCTATTAATTCTTCTTCTCCTAAACGTTTAATCTTTTGTACATCGTAAGCAGTAAAGCCTATAAATATTAGAATACTGATTATAGATAGTATCAAATCAAACGAATTATTACTTACGAATAAATTAATAATATAGCAAATGATAACTGCAAATAGTGCCATCATAAGATAAGTACTAATTTTTGTTAAATCTAAATTTGTAAAATATCCAATTAAACCAAAGACTAAAAATACAACAGAGGCTAGTAGGAATACATAAAGTATTGAAGTCAATTCATATACAATGAATATAGATGAGAATGTAAGTCCTGAGACAAAACTATACAGTATGAAACAAATTCTTGCTATATTTTTATTCATTGTTCTTACTTTTGCAGAAAGTACAATTACTAAAATTAGTTCCACTACACATAAGATTAGATATGTAGAATTTTTAAAAATGTTAATAATCATAACTTCATTATTTGATACAAAGTAACCCGTTAAGAATGTAACTAATAATCCTGCAAACATCCATAGGAATGTTTTACTCATTAATTTATTTGTCATTTTTTCCTCCTTATTTACTATATGTTCATTATAACACTTTTTATCCAAGAAAAAAACCTAAACATTAAATCTAAAATACACTATATCTCCATCTTGCATTATATATTCTTTGCCTTCTAAATAAAGTTTTCCCGCTTCTTGTACTTTTTTCTCTTCTTTTAATTCTTCTAAATCATTAAATTTCATTATTTCTGCTTTAATAAAACCTCTTTCAATATCGCTATGAATAAGTCCTGCACATTTTTTAGCGTTGCAGCCTTTTTTAAATGTCCAAGCCCTTACTTCATCACTTCCGACAGTAAAGAAAGTTTGAAGCCCTAATAAATCATAAGTGGCAAATATTAATTTATCCAGTCCACTATAGTTTATCCCTAAGTCTTTTAAGAAGTCTCTTTTGTCATTTTCTTCTAGTTCTGCTAACTCGGATTCTATCTTAGCACACATGACTATGACACCTGCGCTTTCTTTTGCGGCGTATTCCTTTACTTTCTTTGTAAATTCGTTTTCACCTAGTGCAATGTCATCTTCCAAAACATTCGCAACATATATAATAGGTTTTAATGTAATAAAATTAAATGGTTTTAAAATTCCCAGTTCCTCTTCCTCAAACTCTAAAAGTCTTAAGGCTTGATTATTAAGTAATGATTCTTTTGCTTTTTTTAAAACTTCTACTTCTTTTAGGGCTACTTTGTCTTTAGTAGTCTCTGCTTTTTTTGCAATTTTATCAATTCTGTTTTCAATAATTTCTAAATCTGCCAAAATCAATTCTAAGTTAATGATTTCAATGTCACGAATAGGGTCTACTCCACCCTCAACATGAATAATGTTTTCATCTTTAAAACACCTTACAACTTCTACGATTGCATCGACTTCACGAATATGGGATAAAAATTTATTTCCAAGTCCTTCTCCTTTACTTGCTCCTTTTACTAGGCCTGCTATATCTGTAAATTCAAATGTAGTTGGTACTAAACTTTTTGGAATGTACATATTCTCCAAAAATTCTAGTCGTTTATCGGGTACTGTTACAACTCCAATATTTGGATCAATAGTTGCAAACGGGTAATTTGCGGCCAGTATATTTTTTTTAGTAATGGCGTTAAATAAAGTGGATTTACCTACATTTGGAAGTCCTACTATTCCTGCTTTTAATGACATATTTCTACCTCCATTCTCAATATTTTAACAACATTACTTAATACATTCTCCAAACATGGCAATTTCTTTCTTCTTTAATTGAATTTTTCTTACAAGTTTAGCATTCTGTTTTCTTTCTTTAGCCTTTTCTATTTCTTTTAGAATGTATTCAAGTTTTATTTGTATAACTTCTATAGGAACGCAAAAGATATTTGCTAGGTAAAATACTTTATAATAATCGTTAAAAAAATCAGCATTTTCTATAGCACTTAAACCACCACATTCTTGTATTAATGCTTTAGTAGGCACAAGAAAATGCATAGCAAAATCAGAGGCTTTTATATCCTTATATTCTTCTTCTGTTAATTCTCTATTTATCTGTCCTTTATGATATCTAACCCAAAGGTTATAATCTTTTTTGTACATATTTTAACACACTCCTTTATAATGTTGGAGACACTCCTACACCTATTGGAAGTCCTACTATATACCACACAATTAAAATTGTCAACAATACAACGAAAGTAGATGCAGCAAAAGGCATTTGATATTTAATTGCTTTTATGATGTTAATAGGTTGGTCTTTTTGGTTGTATTTATCTAGTAATGCTAGATAAATAACAAAATAGGCAAACAATGGGGTTAATCCAAGTGTTGTGCATTCTCCAAATCTAAATATAACTTGTGTAAATTCTGGTGAAATTCCAGCGTTCATAAATACTGGTACCGTTACAGCAGATAATATAGACCAACGCGTAATAGAAGACGGTACAAAAATAGTCGAGATAGCACTGACTAAGAATAATAGAATTATAAGTGGAATTGCAGTAAATGCCGTATTACTAGTAAGAGACGCTAGGGCTGTTACAATTACGGTGCCTATATTTGTATATTTAAATACATTGATTAAAATTGAGGTAAAAAAGATTAATACAATTACTTTTCCAATACCGTCTAAAGAGTGCCCTAAAGCATTGCATAGTTCTCGATGATTTTTTATTGTTTTGGCACCGATTCCATAGAAAAATCCGATAATAATCATTCCCATAGTGACAATAAATACGAAACCACTACTGAAAAAAGAATTGTAACTAAATAACTTATCAATATAAAATATTTGGCTATTGTCTAGAAATTTCCCAGAGAAGGGCAGTCCTGGAATAATGTTATATAAGAATATTAGAAAATAGAAAATGAAGGCTAAAAAGGCTAAGGCTAATCCTTTTTTCTGTTTTTTTCCTATGACTAGTTCGTCTTCACCCTCTTGTTCTGAAATTTCATATCGGTCTAACTTATAAATAATGTGTTTTTCTGTTATTTGGGTTATTAAAAAAGTTATGGCTAGTACAACTATAAACATTATGAAAACAAAACTTGTTGCTTTTAAAACATAGTCACTGTCTAAAACATGGCTTGCTAAAGCAGTAAGGGATAGTAAAGATGAATCTATACTTGTAAAGATTACATTAATTCCATACCCACAGGTAAGGCCTGCAAAAGAGGCTACAATTCCAATGGTAGGATTTCTTTTACCTACTTCAAATAGTATAGCACTAATAGGAAGTAAAAGAACAAATGATAAATCTCCAATTATTCCTAATAAAATACTAATTAAGACTAAAACAAAGGTTACGTTTACTTTTTTTGCATTTTTGGTAAGTAAGGTAAAGGCTACTTTTAAAAAGCCACTTTTTTCCATAACTCCAATTCCAATTAAAATTATCATAAAACTACTTAAAGGTGCAAAAGCCATAAAGTTTGAAATGGTACTGGTAAAGATATATTTTAGGCCACTAAAACTAAACAGCGAATTTACTTCGGCGATGTACGTATTGTATTCTAAAGAAGAAGTACTAATTCTTCTTGATGTTGCTTGTATTCCTAATGCCGATAATATGCCACTTACTATAATGGTAAGAGCAATCATCATAATAATGGTCATTATAGGATGTAGAGTTATTTTCTCTTTTAATTTATTTACGTTCATTTGTATCACCCAATACTTTTTTTATTTTACGTTCAAATTCTAAGCGATCCATCATAATTTCACGCCCGCAATTTACACATTTAATTTTTATATCTACGCCCACTCTTGTAATTTTCCACTCATTCGTTTTACAAGCATGAGGTTTTTTCATTATTACGTAATCATTTAGTTTATATGTTTTGTTCATGATGCACCTCTATTTGAGTATATGGTATTTTTATTTTATTTTTTTCATAAAGAGTTTTAATTATTTTTAAGGTGTCTCTTTTGATTTGCCACTGGCGTTCTTGTGGACAAGTAAAACTAATGGTATATTTTACACAATTATCATCTAAAGCCGAAATTCCCAAATACTGTGGTTCTTTTTTTACACCTTCTATTTTTTTTATCTCTTCTATAATTTTCATAATTGTTTTTTCAACGCGTTCCGTTTTTTCTTCATAAGCGGTGGGAATGTCTATAATTACATTAGCCGGCTTTTGACTAACATTTACAATTGCATCAATATTACGATTTGCAATCACGAACACCTCTCCACTTACTTTCTTTATTTTTGTAGTTTTTAATCCCATATCGATAACTTCTCCAGTAAAGTCCTTACAAGTTACAATATCTCCTACAACAAAAAAATTGTCCATAATAATGGTAATCCCACTGATGAAATCTTTTATGGTGTCTTGTAAAGCAAGTCCTAAAACGGCTCCTGCAACACCTAAACTTGCAATTAAAGCCTTTGTATCTACACCATATAGTCCTAAAGCGGTGAGACCTAGTAAAATATATATGACATATCTAAAAATATTGGATATTAATTTTACTATGGTATTTCTTTTTTTTCTTTCGAAATCGTTTTTTCCAGAAATAATAATTTTTTCAATTCCAATTTTACCAAAGTGATAAACTAAAATTGCTATTAAAATAATTAAGGCTAGACCATATACTTCTTTTTTTGCTAAAAATGAAAACACCCCTTTTACATTTTCCATCTAATCACCTGTAATTTCTATTCCCAAAATTTCAAGTATTCTTTCTAAGTCTTTTTCTCTATCAAACGGAATTTCTATTTTATTTTCTTTGATTTTTACTTTTGTTCCTAACTTTTCACGCATTACTTTTTCATATATAGAATAATGCATATTTTTTTCTTCTGCTTTTCTTGTAATCTTGTTATTTTTGGGTAAGTCACTTTCTGCTATAATATGTTCTAAATCTCTAACACTTAAGTTTTCAGTAATAATTCTATCTGCTAGTTCATTTACTAATAATTCATTACTTAATTTACTTAAAGAACGGGCATGCCCCATACTAATTTTATTTTCTTCAACTAGTTTTTTGGTAGCATTTGGAAGTTTTAATAATCCTAACATATTGGTAACATGACTTCTACTTTTTCCAAAACGACGGGCAAATTCTTCTTGTGTCATACCACTTAACTGAATAATATTTTCATACGCTTTTGCTTCGTCGATTGGGTTTAAGTCTTCTCTTTGAATATTTTCTACTAAAGCGATTTCCATCATTTCTTGATCATCAAATTCTTTTATAATGGCAGGTATTGTTTCTAATCCTGCTACACGTGCGGCTTTAGTACGACGTTCTCCTGCAATCAATTCATAACCTTTTATGGTTTTTTTTACAATAATAGGTTGGACAATTCCATATTCTTTAATACTATCTGCTAATTCTTTAATGCTTTCTTCATTAAACGATTTTCGCGGTTGGTAAGGATTACTTCTAATTTCCTCTAATGTAATTTCAATAATATCATTTGATTTTGCAGAGTCTACTATCTCTTGTTCAAAGTTATCAAAATCAATTACCTCGTTAGAAAATAATTGTTCTAAGCCCTTTCCTAGTGCTTTTCTTTTAGTTTCCATTTCTACTTATCACTTCCTTTGCTAAATTAGCATATGCAAGTGTTGCACGACTTGTAGGATCATATGCATTTACAGGTTTCCCATGACTAGGCGCTTCTACTAAACGTACAAGCCTTGGTATTATGGTATTGAAAACTTTATTTTTAAAATATTTTCTGACTTCTTCCATGACTTCTAATCCTATATTTGTTCTACCATCTAACATGGTGAGTAGTACACCTTCAATTCTTAAGTCTGGGTTCATTTTAGATTGTACTAAAATAATAGAATTTAGAAGTTGGTTAATTCCTTCTAATGCATAATATTCGCATTGAACTGGAATAATCACAGAATCACTAGCAACTAAAGCATTCATGGTAGTTAAGCCAAGAGAAGGTTGGCAATCAATTAAAATATAATCATAGCGATCTTTTATTTCTTCCATTTTTTGTTCTAATTGTTCATTTTGTTTAAATTCTTTATCTTCTAACATTTTTTTTACAAATTCTACTTCTACCCCTGCAAGGTTGATTGTAGACGGAATGATAGATAAGTTTTTAAACTTTGTTTTTATAATGGCTTCTTTGATAGTGCAAGCATCAGTTATTACATCATAAATATCATTTTCAAAATCATTGGTATTTAATCCTAAACCACTTGAAGCATTGCCTTGGGAATCTAAATCGATTAGTAAAGTTTTTTTGCCTTCATTTCCTAAAGCAGCGGCCAAATTGATACTTGTGGTCGTTTTTCCAACGCCTCCTTTTTGATTTACAATTGAAATAATTTTTGCCATACTACCATCCTTCTCAATTTTTAGTTACTAGAAATATTTTAACACAATAATAGATATTTGTCTTTATAAAAACTCGATATTTTTTTCTACAATTTCTAAAATTTCTTCAATATCATTTTGACTCTCTATGTTTAGTTTTTTTAATATTTTTTCTACTTCTTTTTTATTTTCGCAATAAAGTAAGGCTGCAACTAAAAAAAGTTTACGGTTGTTCTTTTGGTGTTGATAACAATATGGAATATAGATTTCCCAATAACATGGGATTAAAAGTTCATGAGATTTGGCTACCTCCTGATAACTGAAATTAAGATAAAATATTTTAGAAGCATAGAATAAATTTTTAGTATCTTTTACATTAATTTTTAAGATTATTTCTGTATTTATCATGAGTATAAAAGTTAGAACGATATCTTCTTTTTCTATTTCTGTTTCTTCTATTTTATTCGTTGCTTCTAAGCCAAAAAAATTTAAAATCATGGTGTCTAATAACAATCGATTTTCCTCTATTGTAAATATTTTTAGAAATGTTTCTTTTTTTATTATTTTCATGTTTATTTTACTCTTTCCTTTCGTTGCTAAATCCTTTGCTTTTCTCTCAAACTATTTTAAACTTCTTTTAAACGAAACGACTTAAGTTTAAGTGCTTGGTGTCCGTGTGTTCCACTATAAAACAAGTAAAAAAGGAATGCAAATTACGAATTTGTTAAATCGGGAGAAAAACAGAGGGGATTTACTGGAGATTTTGACATAATAAAAGACCAATTTGCCAAATTCATAGGAATTTTAACAAAATTGGTACTTTTTATTTTTATTTTATATTATTTATTATCCAATAAAAAATTTACTAGTTAATACTTTAACAATTCACAACAAACACACGATTTTATAAATACCTTAGAAAAAATAGTATCAGATAAAAATTATAATATTACATTTGATACAAACATAACTTCTAAAAATGGGAATATGATAAATGCTCAAATTAACAATCAAAATGGGGAAATAGAAATAAAAATAAACCCTAACTCTCAACGAGCAGGAGAATTTCTTATTATGCATGAAGTTACACATGCAATAGAAACTGATTCTATGAAAAAATTAGTAATTGACTATGCTAGTAAAAATAGTGAGTTTAATAATGCCTTAGAAAGTCTAAAACAAACTTATGGCACAAATGATGTATCTAGTGAAGTATTAGCAGATATATCAGGACAATTATTCGGTAATCAAGAATTTATTAATAATTTATCTATGGAACAACCAAGTATATTCAAACGTATTTATAATGCTATTGTATCTTTAGCCAACAAAATAACTGGTAATTCAAAAGAAAGTCTATTCATTAAAGATTTACAGAATAAATGGGAGACTGCATATAGAACTCAAAGTAATAATTTAAATAATAATATGTTTAGTATCCAACAAGATGTAAATGGTAATAAATATGTGAATGTGGACACAAACCAAGATATATTTGAAGGTAAGAATTTGTACGAACAAACTAAAATCGCAAAACAATATATTTTGGATAATTTTAAGAATACTGGTATAAATTCAAATAATGATGTAGTTGTTGTAAATAGAAAAACGGCAAATGAATATACCTTTCCAAAAAATACCCTTCAAAAAAATGATAAGATTTCAAAAATGAAAGCCTCTACAGAATTAGATAATTTATTAGAAGTTTCAAAATATAAATATAGTGCTCTGGATGATGGAATACATAATTTTGCTAAAGATGGTTGGGATTATTACGAAACTACTTTTAAAGTAGGAGATAAAACCTATACTGGTTTAATAAATGTTGCTAAAAATGGCAATAAAAAAATGTTATATGACATAACAAACTTAAAAAGGAATACCCAAATCAGTTCACCAGTTAATACTGCGACTGAATCGATAAGTATTCCTTTTCTTAATGACAATATAACACAATCAAAGGATAATGTCAAATTGCCATCTACTAAACATTCTATGCAAGAAACTCAAAATAATACATCTTGGCAAGAACATTTAGAAAAGAATTATAAAGCAACTGGAACTAGAACAAATATGCAAGATATAAGTTCTCTTAAAGCACAAAATAAAATAAATGCTCCATATAGTAAAGAATTTACAGAAAGTAATAAGACATTAAACCCATTAGAAATATCTAATTTAAATTCAAATGATGCTAATACTACTCCTATATTGCCAAAAGTTAATAGAAATCAAGTAAATGATGGTGAGAGTAAATATTGGAATAATATCTTAGAAAAAACAGACATGTTAAATTTAGAACAAAAGAATAAAATTTTATCCGAAAATGAAGTTAAATATTATGATAAAGTAACAAACAAAGAAAGTTTAGATAAAGCATTTGAAAGATTAAACAAGGATGGTCAAGTTGAAAGTACAAGATGGTTTAACAAAGAGAGTGTAAATGCAGATGCTACAGATGTAGCAGAAGGGTGGATTTTACTTAAACAATATGCCGATAATGGCGATTATGATTCTATGGTGGAAGTTGCTAAGAAAATGCGTGATATTGGTTCTAAGGCTGGTCAAACTGTACAGGCCTTTAATATTATGGAACGTATGACTCCTGAAGGCATGGTTAAGTACGCTCAAAGTGAACTTACTGAAGCATATAATCAAATGATTAAGAATAAATCTAAAGATTGGATAGATAAGCATAAAAGTGATTTCGATTTAAAACCAGAAGAAGTACAATTTATTATGGATAATATGAAAGAAATATCTACAATGCAAGATGGATATGACAAACGCGTTAAGTTAGCCGAAATTCAAAAACTTATGACAGATAAATTACCACCTCAAAAAGGTTCAAAAATTGTTTTCAACTTCCTAAATTACACAGGATCCTAAAACGCAGTATTTATGCTAACAGGATGTGGAAAAGTTTTCAACTTCCTAAATTACACAGGATCCTAAAACGTAGAGTTAGCAAGATTTTGTATAAAAGTAGTTTTCAACTTCCTAAATTACACAGGATCCTAAAACTTGAGAAATATCTTGAATTTAAGGGCTTAGGTTTTCAACTTCCTAAATTACACAGGATCCTAAAACCGATAAGATGTATTACAATCATAGTGGATAGTTTTCAACTTCCTAAATTACACAGGATCCTAAAACCTTTAATGATAGATGGAACTAGTATGTCAAGTTTTCAACTTCCTAAATTACACAGGATCCTAAAACTTTGTATAAGGTGTTTTAATCTTAAAAGTTGTTTTCAACTTCCTAAATTACACAGGATCCTAAAACAAGTATTGAACCTTTACATCGGCTTCGTATGTTTTCAACTTCCTAAATTACACAGGATCCTAAAACTGCTAGATTGTGGAGTTTCTTATAGTAAAAGTTTTCAACTTCCTAAATTACACAGGATCCTAAAACGGAGTATCCGTTTTAAGTGCTTTTATAGTAGTTTTCAACTTCCTAAATTACACAGGATCCTAAAACGGAGTATCCGTTTTAAGTGCTTTTATAGTAGTTTTCAACTTCCTAAATTACACAGGATCCTAAAACAAAGTTCCTAATATAACAGGAAGACAAAACGTTTTCAACTTCCTAAATTACACAGGATCCTAAAACACACCGTTTGAGTGAGCACGAATTCTATCTGTTTTCAACTTCCTAAATTACACAGGATCCTAAAACACTAACTGACGTTGCAAATCAAATCAACACGTTTTCAACTTCCTAAATTACACAGGATCCTAAAACTTGATAGAACATCTACCCAACTGGGAATTGGTTTTCAACTTCCTAAATTACACAGGATCCTAAAACCTATAAATATTATATCATAAAGGTTTCAAATCTGTTCTAAAAAAGATTTAATATTGTCGCGAATAGTACAATTATCCAATTTTATACTGATCTCCTCATTATATATCTTACTCATTAATTTATATGTTAAATATTCTGGTTCTTCATGTGCAATTAATGAAATATTACACTTTTTAAAAATAAAATATTTTTGAACATAATTGATTACTTTCTCATTATAGAATTCCACAGGCCAAATACTTTCCAATTTTTCTACAAAAGAATTAATATCAAACTTTTTTATTTCTTCCATACAAATCAAATTATATCTATCAAGGTCTTTTTGTTCTGAAATATCAAAAGTATAGCAAAAGTCAAAATATTCAAATTTTAAAGACAATAAACTTGAATCGTAAAAAATGATAAAAATTTTATTTTGATTCTTTTCAATATAAGATTTTAATAAATTTTTTAAAACTTCTACAATATTTTTTACTTCAAAATCTAATGTAAAATCTACAGTACTAAATAACAATTTTTCAATATCTTCTTCTAAATTATAAAATACTTTTACATTTGCTTTTTCAGTTATATTCTTTGCAATATTTGCTATATCATAAAATACTACATCCTCTTCTAAAATGTTAAGTTCTCCTAAACATGATAACAAGTATTCATAAAATAGAGTTCCTTTTTTATATTTTAAATTTTCTAAAATCTCTTTATAATCACAAAATGAAAATAATATAGTATTTTTTGGTTCAAGCATTTTTTCTCCGATATTAATCTTTATATTTTTATCTTTGTTTTCAAGACATTGATAAAATTGATAATAAAATTTAAAAAATGTATTTTTATCTAAAATAAAAAGAGAATTATCTTTTAAAATTGGCTCTAAAAATTCCTCTTCTTTATTCACGATTTTTAAATTCATCATTTCGATCACCTCCAAAAACAACAAATTCCTTTCCACCAACTAAAATATCAAATTTATTTTTTTCACCACGTAAGTATATCATCTCTTGGTATTGTTTTTCTGTTACTTTTAACACAATGATATTCCCTTTTTTTGGAACTATTCTTTCAACTCTAAATAAGTACTGTTTTAATGATGTATCATTTTGTATTACTTTTGAATAAACTGAATATTGCAACATATAAAAACCTAATCTAGTAATATCTCGATGGAATCGACTGTAAACTTTTCTTTCCATTTCATCTTGAACAGGTAAATCATAAATTAAAATTAAACGCATTTGACGATACAAATTTACATATTCCATAGTGTTGGAAATTCTATATGTGCAATATCTCCTGTTTCAAGATATTTAAACAATGATTGAACATAAAATTGAATCACAATATGAATTTTATAAGAGGCTTTTTTAAAACATACATTATGGTTTAGAATGTTTACTATTTTTTGTTTAATTTCAGAAGTCAAATAATTTTCTATTGTATTTTCTAATATATCACAAACGTAATAATCACATATAGGTCGAAAAGGTTCAATAAAATCATCTGCTAAGTTATATAAATTAAATTCACTTTTATGGCAGATTCCTATAGCAGGAATATAACCACATGCTACAATCTCTTGAGCAATTTTAGATCGTAATATCTGATATATATAGTTCATAGCGTAATTTATTATATTCTCATCAAAACGCTTGAAAGTTACTCCAAATAGTTCTTTAAAATAAACTCTACTTGCAAGACCTTCTTTATTTTTTAAATCACCAAGTGTAACTTCTGTTTTCATTTTTTCTATTAAATCTACTTTTTCTAATTTTCCTTTTTTCTTTAGTGTATCTATTTGATTTTCTATTTTTTGTTTTACTATTTCGGTCCAAAGATAAATTTGAGAATTTTTATCCCAAGACATTTGCAATTTAATTTTTTTTGGAGCCCTAGTATGATTATATAATGTTTGTAAAGATCCAATTGGCATATGAGAGGAATCTGTAAATATCACATTGATTCCTTTTTCGCATAGAGCAGATAGTAATCGTAGAGATATGTTACAACGTGGATCATCTATAATTAAGGAATTTATTTCATCTATATTGATATGATAATCATCATTTTCATAATTCACAACAATATTATTTAAATCTAATCTTAGACGAACTGCTTTTTCAATATATATAGTACGAAAAGCCATTTTTTTATCAAAAAAAGGAATGCCGGTTTTAAGCATTCCTCAGTTACCTAAAATAAGTTATAATAGGAAACCCTGTGTAATTTAGGAAATTGAAAACTTTTTTCAACATCCATATCTACATTATATCTGAATCTTTTGGCCAAGTCAAACGCTTTTTCTTATTTCCGAGAATATCTACATCATATAGAATAAATTTATCTTTAGATGATAAATAATTGCCACCTTGACACGAAATTTTTTTGCCAACTTTATGATAACTTTCAACAAATCTATAAATTATCTCACCATTTGGTTTTTCAATTTCTAAATAATTGCCATTAAATAAATCAACAATAAATTCTACATTCTTTTCATGGACAAATTTTTTATAATAATGTTGATATAAGGGGTGATTTTTATTAATTTTTTTTGTTTTAAAATCTACACATGGACAATAAATTGGCATAAAAATAATCTTTTTTAAATCTTTATCCCAGTAAAGACGAGTACAATAAATAGATACCCTATCTAATCCAATATAAGTATTTTCTTTTTTATTTATATTTTTCTTTTCTAGAAGATAAGGATCAGTTGTACTCCTCATGTATCTTAGTTTTTTTATTAGGACACCTTTATTATTTTTAGATGGAGTTTTTATTCCATGTTTTAAATAATCAAATGTTTCCTCTTCTGTTAGTTTTTCTTCGCAGTAATTTCTAAAAGGATTGGTTTTATCTATTTGATATGTTTTATAAATTTCTTTCAAATAACGAAATAATTTTGGATCTTTCTCTTGGCACAACAAAGTATATTTTGAATTCATTTCATCAAATAAAATATCTAGTTTCTCTTTTTCTTTACGTAATAAATCTGGCGAATAAATATCATCAATTTGTTCTATAATGTAATAATCTTCTTCCCCTTTTTTAATAAATGAATATATATTGGCATTTGAAATGGAACGATTAGGATCTTTATTTACCTGCATGGATATTTGATTATCTTGATCATTTTGTATTTTTATAATTTCATTTTTCATTTCTTTTAAATTGAAGTTTTCTAAATATTCAGGTATTTTTGTTGCTACATCTTTTTTTAAAATCCAGAATTGTGTATCATTTTGTGATTCGATAATAAGTTCTCCTAATTTTGTAGTAGCAATGCCTGCAACTATAGAAGCATCAACTGCGTGATGGTATTTTCCGTCATCTCTATCTTTTTTCAGTTTCCATTTATCTCGAATGTTATGAGTTAATTGACCTGGTGTTGATAAAGTTTTTATTTCTATATTTTCAATATTTGCTTTTAAGTAGTTATTAAATAAATGTACTTGATTTACCAATTCTTTTGTTGCATATGCAGTATCTCTCAAATTACGATTAAAAAATCTTATTTTATATTTATTAATATCTTCTCTTGTCAAAAAGTTATTTCTTTTTTTATCTGAAATATTGTATTTTAAAATACGTGTTGTGAACTTTTCAAATTCGTCTTTACTTAAAAAATTATATGGCGTTTTATTTCCTTTTTTTTCATTACAATTTCTACATGAGATTGTTTTATTATCTTGAGAATCATCGGCACTTTGACTAATTGGTAAAATATGCTCAACTTCTAGAGTATTGTTTATTACTTCATTTATAGAAACATTCTTACCACAGTAAGGACATTCTCTATTTGTTTCTAAAAATAATTTTATTCTTTCTACCATATTTTCAGTAATTTTATCATCATTATAAAGCGCTTCTAATATTTTTATTGCTTCTTTACGACGAAATTCATTTCTTTTTTGTTCTTGTTCTATTTCTTGCTTTTTATCTTTTCCATTCATTTTTGTAGTTGATTCTATTGCAATTACACGTGGATATGTTTTCATTTCATTTATAATAGCATTTATTATTTTTATTGCTTGTCTTAAAGTTTTTTTTACTTGTGGAGACGCAATTATCTCATCTACATATTTAGTTGTCATAAGTAATTTACCTTCGCCACTACCATAATTTTTCAAAAAATACTCTCTAGATTCTTTCTCATAATCAAATTTTTTAGAAACTTGCATAAAATTCATCTCAGTACTTATCATATCTATAATGGCTTTATTAAGTGCCCTCTCACTTAACGAATGATATTCTAATGCGCTATCTTTTTTTAATTTGAGACTTATTTCTTTAATTACTTCTTTTTCTTCTTCTGTGCAAATATGAATACTCGTAAGCATTTTTTCAATCTCTACAATGCCAGGTGCAACTGCTAAAATTTCCATTAAGCGATTATAATTTTTATAATTGTCTTGAATAAGCCATGTAGTTGATAATTTTTTTTCTTTAAAAATTTTTATGACATAGCGATATGTTTTAAATAGTGAAAACTCAGGATTACCACTTTTGTCCATTCGATATCCCAAAATATCATCTTTTCTTAAGCCAAGTACTTCTTTTAAAACTTTTGTATAAGAAAGTGTCTTCCCTTCAAAATTTAAACAATAATTTATAATTTCTTCTAATGCTTTAGAAGTCAATTGGTAATTATTACTCTTTTCTTGTTGAAAAATATAATTTTCTTTCTTAATTGATTCAGGATGAATTATTCGTATATTGAGAAAGTCATTTAATAAATTAAATTTTTCAGCAAAAAAATTTGCTTTAGGAACACATTTTTCTTCTCTAAATATTTTACAATGTCCAATTAGATCTTCAAAAAGATATTTTTCTTGTCCACTGTTTTTTAATTCAATATAATTTAAAACATCTTCCCTGCTATTAAATCTTCCATATGGAGTCCAAGAATTTTGACTCCCAGGTCCTTCCCAAAACTTTCTTTTTCGACTGAAAATCCAAAGTAAGCCTTTTTCTTCTTTTGATGATCCAATTATTTTATTCAATTCAGGATAAAAATTACATTGTACTTTTAAAATTTCACTAAATTCTCTTTTTAAATCTTCGTGATTTATTACATTTTCTAATGCTCTGTATTTTCCAGATTCGTTCCACAATCTTTTATAATATTCACATGGTTTCATTCCTTGCAAATCAACTAACATACGTTCTTCATCACCAAACGGAATGTATCCACGATGTACCATGTAATAGCATATTATATTTACAATTTCTTGTTTATCTAATTTTTCTTTTAAACCTTTTATCCTTTTGTTTAACAAAAGCGAATCTGTTGTGTTTTTTTTAGGGAAGCCTATACTTTCTAAAAGTTTTAAGCATTCATTAACTCTATTCTCTTTTCTTTTCATCCTTCGACGTGTATTTCTAAAAATTCTTCTATCTTTTGCTCCATTAGAAGCGTTGTATAATCTAACTCCTTTTTTAATAATATGACGTGTTTCTTCCTCTATGATTGCATATCCAACATTATTTATACCAAGGTCTAATCCTATTATGTAACTTTTTGCCATTTTTTTCCAACTCCTATATCTGTTATATCATACTTTTGTATTTATAAATACAATTAAAATTAACATTTATAAAAAAAAATTAGACTATTTTATTCGTCTAATTCATTTATAGCATTTTCTAATTCTTCTTTCGTCATTTTAGTATATCCTTTAATTTTATTAGCCTTTGCTATCTCTCTTAACTTTAGTAAAGAAGGTTCTCCTTCTTTTAATGGCTCTAAATTTTCTCTAATTGTTCCAGTTGTTACTAATGATTCAATTTCTTCTTTCGTTAAGGTTTCTCTTTCTACTAAAGCATCGCTTAATGTCATGACTAAATCTTTATTTTCACTAAGAATTTTCTTAGCATCTTTATAACAACTTTCAATAATTTTACGAACTTCTCTATCGATTTCTAGTGCCACTTGGTCTGAGTAATTTCTAGATTTATTGTAATCTCTTCCAAGGAAAACACCTTCACTTTTTTGTTCATATTGCATTGGCCCTAACTCACTCATACCATATTCTGATACCATACTACGGGCAATATTGGTTGCTTTTTTAAAGTCATCACTTGCACCAGTTGTAATTTCTCCTAAGAATAATTCTTCTGCAGCACGTCCGCCAAGCAGTCCTGTAATCATAGCCATTAATTCTTTTTCAGTCATAACAGATATTTTTTCTTCTTTTGGAAGCATCATTGTATATCCACCAGCCATACCACGTGGAATAATCGTAATCTTATGGACTTCGTTCGCATCTTCTAATTTTATTCCAATTACAGCATGTCCTGATTCATGAATACTAACAAGCCTTTTTTCTTTGTCGGTAATTTTACGAGAAGTTTTAGCAGGCCCCATTAAAACACGATCTGTTGCTTCGTCAATATCATCAATTGTAATGGCTTCTTCATTTTTTCGCACTGCAAGTAAAGCGGCTTCATTAAGCAAGTTTTCTAAGTCTGCTCCACTAAATCCTGGAGTACGAGCACTTATATTTTCTAATTTTACGTTTTCTGCAAGTATTTTATTTTTAGCATGAACTTTTAAAATTTCTTCACGTTCTTTTGTATCTGGTAAATTCACCGTAACTTGTCTATCAAATCTTCCTGGTCTTAAAAGAGCAGGATCTAAAACATCTGGTCTATTCGTAGCAGCAATAATAATTATTCCTTCATTAGCACCAAAACCATCCATTTCTGTTAACAGTTGGTTTAATGTTTGTTCACGTTCATCATGACCTCCACCAAGTCCAGCACCACGTTGGCGTCCTACGGCATCAATTTCATCAATAAATATTAGGCAAGGAGCATTTTTCTTTGCTTCTTTAAACATATCACGCACACGACTTGCTCCTACACCTACAAATAATTCTACGAAATCAGAACCACTTATATAATAGAATGGCACATTGGCTTCTCCTGCAACGGCTTTGGCAAGTAAAGTTTTACCTGTTCCTGGAGGCCCTACTAGTAAAACTCCTTTTGGAATACGCGCTCCTAATTTTTGGAACTTTTTAGGATTTTTTAAGAAGTCTATAAGTTCAGATACTTCTTCTTTTTCTTCTTTAAGTCCTGCTACATCACTAAATTTAGTAGTTCCACCATCTTCTGAAAGTCTAGCGCGACTTCTTCCAAAATCCATAGAGTTTTTATTGCTTCCTGCCATTTTTGTAAATAGAATATAAGCACCTACTACAACAATTACAATAGGTAAGAAATTCATAACTACATATAATAAGGAAATAGATCCTGGATCTTTGTTTGTTTCATAGACTTTTAAGTCATGTTCTTTTGCATAATTCGTGATTTCAGTTAAATCTTCTGCAACTACTTTGGCAGAAAATGTTTCCTTTTCTTTATAGTTTGCTAGTTTTCCTTCAATGTAATATACAGAATCATTACTTTTTGGAGTAATTGTAATTTCTGTTACATTGCTTTTTTCTAATTCACTTAATAGTTCTCCAGTCGTAATACTATGATTAATAGCACCTCCAAAGTTTAATACGGTTAATACAAAAAATACTACCACTATTAGAACTAAATAAGGAAATAAATTTTTTACTGTATTATTTCTTTTCATTATTTTTCTCCTCACTAATTACATATTTATATATTATATCATAAAATTCATTTTTGTTTTTATCAAATTTTGATTTTTTTAATCCTGGTAACCATAATATAGTATCGTTATTGTCTACTATTATTGGATAGGTATCTCTTCTCGTTTTTGGAACTTTTTCATTTATAAAAATATCTTTTATTTTTTTTGTTCCATTTAAGTTTTTAATTGCCATTTCATCTTTTTCTTTTCGAGTTCGCAACTTTAAGGGAAAGGCAATTTCGTTACTGTCTAACCTTATAATAAAGTTACTTTTTTCAATATTAGTATCTTCTAGTTTTTTTATGATTTCTGTATCGCTTATTTTTACAAAGTCATCTAGTATATATTCTTTACTAGGTTTATTTTCTTTATTACAAAAATACATTGTATTGTACTCTTTTACTATCTTTTTTTTAAGAGGAAGAAACAACACTGTATTCGGCTTTTCTATTTCGCATATATGTAGAATAGCATCTATATGCTTTTCGTTAATCAATAAGATATCGTCTTGGTATTCCTCTTTTAATATATACTCAATTACACGCCTTTTAATGAGCAAATCGCATTTATTCAATTCGCGCAAATTTACTTTATCAAAATCATATACTTTAGTCAATGCAATTTCTGTATTTTTTTTTAAATATTCTTCTATCTCTTCTAATCTTTCGCTAAATTTTAAATATTTTCGATGAACGTTTTTATATTCTTTTTTTAAAAAAGGGATAATATATTTTCTATAACGGTTTCTTGTATAAGTATCGCTTTCATTTGACTTATCCATACAATACTTTAAACTATTATCTTTACAATAGGATAAAATCTCTTCTTTGGACATATGAATTAATGGTCTTATAAGTTTGAATTGTGGATAAGTGGTTATTTCCCTAAATCCAGCATATCCTCTTAAATTACTTCCTCTTGTAATGTGCATAAGAATAGTTTCCATTAAATCATCTCCATGATGAGCCGTCATAAGATATTCCGCATGATATTTATTCACTATTTTATCAAAAAAATTGTATCTTTCTTTTCTTGCTTTGCTTTCAAAGTTATTTTTTGTGTCTATATTTAATTTAATCGTTTCAAATAAACAGTTATTTTGTTCACAAATTTTTTTAACAAACTTTTCTTCCTTTTCGCTTTCTTGTCTTACGTTATGATTCACATGAGCACAGATTATTTTTATTTTTTTCTTTTTTTGGATATTTACTAGCATATGAAAAAGACAAATTGAATCCGGGCCTCCTGAAAGTCCTAGGACAATGGTTGTGTTTTCTTTTACTACTTGATTTAAAAATGTTAATGTTTTATTCATAGTACCTCCTAAATTGTCTCTTTTTTTAAATCCTGCGTATTGAAACATTTTCATTTATAATTTGGTAAGCATCTGTTACCGTTATAAATGCATTTTTATCAATTAATTTAATGGCCTCTTTTATTCGATAGTAATCTTTAGTATTGATAATGGACATAATCATTTTTTGAGGTTCATTAGAGTATCCACCAATAATATCAAAATCTGTACTGTCTACTTTCAGTTCTTTATGTAAATAATATTTTATTTCTTTTATTTTAGAAGAAGTAATGTATAATGTTTTACTTTTTCCTTCTCCAATGATAGTTTTATGGCTGAAGATACTAATTAAAATTAAACTTATAAGAGAGTACACCATTAATGGCAAGCCAAAAATAAAACCTCCACATAGCGTGATAATGCCATCTACAAAAATAATAGAAGTTGACATTGGAATGTGCATATATTTTTCTATGATTTGATTTAGTATATCTGTACCACCTGAGGTATAACCACTTTTGAATATTATGCCATACCCAACACCACTTAAAAGTCCACCTAAAATCGAAACAACAATTAATTCTAATTCCTTAATGTCTATATATGGTATGATGTAACTGGTTAGATTAACAAAAATAGGAAATAAAAGAGAACCTAATATCGTATTTTTAGTTTTTTCTTTTCCTAAAAAGAGAAAACTAATTCCTAGTAAAAGAAGATTGACTATCATAATAAAGGTACTTTCGTCTAGGGATAATACTTTGTGAACAATTAGGGCAAGTCCACTTACCCCACCAGCAACTAGGTTAAAGGGTGCGAGAAATAAATTAAAAGAGAAAGCGGCTAGGAATAAACCTACAAAAAGAGTGGTAAAATTTATTATTTTTTTCATTTATTTCTCCTTGTTTTTAGAATAGATTCCATAATTGGCAGTAAATCTCCGTCTAATACTTTTAAAACGTTGCTTGTTTCGTAGCCACTGCGATTGTCCTTAATCATTTTATAAGGCTCTAAAACGTAACTTCTGATTTGACTCCCAAAATTAATGTTCTCCATATTTCCCTTTAAGTCATTTATCTTGTTTTCTAAGGCAAGTAATTCTAATTCGTATAATTTATTTTTTAGTATTTTCATCGCTTGTTCTTTGTTTTGCATTTGACTTCTTTCGTTTTGGCAAGTTACAACTATTTTAGAGGGTATATGGGTAATTCTTACGGCTGAGTTTGATGTGTTTACAGATTGTCCCCCTGCACCACTTGAATGATATACGTCTATTTTTAAATCACTTTCTTTAATTTCAATATTAATTTCTTGGTTGTATTCAGGTGTTACTAAAACTGAAGCAAAAGAAGTATGTCTTCTAGCGTTAGAGTCAAAAGGAGAAATACGCACTAAACGATGTACGCCTCTTTCATTTTTTAAGTAGCCAAACGCATACATTCCTTTTATATACATTGTAAAACTTTTTATGCCTGCTTCCTCACCTTTCTGGCTTTCAATAATTTCATAAGAATATCCATTATTCTCACAAAATCGCATATACATTCGAGAAAGCATGTTTGCCCAATCACAAGATTCTGTTCCTCCTGCCCCTGGATGGATTTCCAAATAACAGTTCAGTTTGTCGTGTTCTTCATTAAGTAGACAAGCAATTTCTAATTCATTTAATTTCTCTTCTAACGATTTAATTTCTTTTGTGAGGTTAAGAAGTTCTTGTTCTTCTATAATGTCGATAAGTTCCAAGTTATCCACAATGTTCTGTTTAGTGTTAGAAAATGTATCTAATTCTTTTTTTAAAGCAACATATTCTTGATTTATTTTTGTAGCATTTTCTATATCTTGCCAAAAATTTTCTTGTTCCGTCTGTTTTTTTAATTCTTCAATATGATTTTGTTTTTGTTCTAAGTCAAAGTGACCTCCCTAAGTCATTTAGTTTTTCTAATAGTTTATTTAAAGTATTAGATAATTCTTTTTTGTCCATATTTTTCACCGATTTCATTATAGCAAAAAATGTGAATAACTTCTACTTATTACAGTTCGGTATTTTTTATAAAATTTTTGTCATGTTCGTTTCTCGTTTACTAATTTTAAGTAAAGAAAAAATGCTAGCACTTTTGAACGCTAACATTTATATTATTTTTCTGATAATTTGTTTAAAATAAAGTGTTTTTTTTATTTTCCACAACATTGTTTGTATTTTTTGCCCGAACCACATGGACATTGATCATTACGTCCTACTTTTTTTTCTGATTTTTTCGGAGTTTGTTTTACTTTTTCTTTTCCATCATTTGCTACTCCTACAATGGTTTGTTTGCGTTCTGTATTTTGTTCAATATTGGCTTTTAATAAAAAGCCCGCAATATTTTCATCAATCTTATCAAGTAAGTTTTCAAATAAATCAAAACCTTCCATTGTATAGGCTTGTAATGGATTTACTTGCCCATAACCACGTAACATAATTCCTTCTTTTAAATGTTCCATAGTACTGATATGATCTACCCATAATGAGTCAATCATTCGAAGAGTAATAGCACGCTCGAATTCTTGGAAGTTTGGTGCTACACTAATTTTTTTCTCATAGTCTTTTAAAATTTTATCTGTTAAGTATTCTTCTATTTCTTCTTGTTTTAATTCTGCTATTTCTTTTACATCAATTGGTTTATTTTTCATATAATTGGTATTTACAAATTCAATGATTTCACTCTTATCATCATCCGTTAAATACCCTTCTGGTTCAATATGTTTTTCTACTAAAGTAGTAATGGTATTTTTAAATATTTCAATAACACTTTCATGAATATTTTCATTATCTAATACTTCATTACGTTTTTCATAGATAATCGTTCTTTGTTCGTTTACGACATTATCATAATCAAGAAGACTCTTACGCATATCAAAGTTGTTTCCTTCTACCTTTTTTTGTGCAGTTTCAATACTTCTTGTGATGGCTTTAGAACGGATAGATTGGTCATCTGTCATACCAATACTTTGGACAACTTGTTTAATTCTATCTGTTCCAAACATACGCATTAAGTCATCATCAAACGATACAAAGAATTGACTAGTACCTACGTCTCCTTGACGTCCTGAACGACCACGTAATTGGTTATCAATACGACGTGATTCATGACGTTCTGTACCGATTACATAAAGGCCACCAAGTTCTAATGTTTCTTCCGTTAGTTTGATATCGGTTCCACGTCCTGCCATATTGGTAGCAATAGTAATTGCTCCTTTTTTTCCGGCATTTGCAATAATTTCGGCTTCTCTTTCATGATTTTTGGCATTTAATACTTCATGTTTTAAGCCTACTTTTGTTAACATTTTGCTCAAATGTTCATTGGCTTCTACACTAATTGTTCCAACTAATATCGGTTGCCCTGTTTCATGTATTTCTTTAATACAGTTTACAATGGCCTTGTATTTTCCTTCCATTGTTGCATAGACAAGATCTGGTAAATCCACACGTGTAATTGGTTTATTGGTTGGAATCCCAATTACATACATATTGTAGATATTTCTAAATTCTTCTTCTTCTGTTTTTGCAGTACCAGTCATACCTGATAATTTTTCATACATTCTAAATAAATTTTGGAATGTAATTGTTGCCATTGTTTTGGTTTCTACATTAATTGTTACACGCTCTTTTGCCTCAATCGCTTGATGAAGCCCATCACTAAATTGACGACCTTGCATTAAACGTCCAGTAAATTGGTCAACGATAATTACTTGGTCATCGCTTACTACATAATCAATATCTTTTTTAAATCCATAATTGGCTTTTAAGGCTTGATTGATATGATGTACTAGATTTGTATTATTAATATCATATAAATTTGCTACTTTAAAGAATTTTTCAATCTTTTTACTTCCTGCTTCTGTTAAAGAAACATTCTTTACTTTTTCGTCAATGGTATAATCTTCCTCATTTACTAAATTCTTAACGGCTTTATCGGCATCGACATATAAATTCCCGCTGTTTGCTTGTCCTCCTGAAATAATAAGAGGTGTTCTTGCTTCATCAATTAAGATAGAGTCTACTTCATCGACGATACAAAAGTGAAGTGGACGTTGCACACGATCTTCTGCGCGGGCTACCATGTTATCTCTTAAGTAATCAAATCCTATTTCATTATTTGTTGAATACAAAACATCACAGTCGTAGGCTGCCTTTTTTTCTTTTGGAGATAAATCACGTAAGTTAAGCCCTACTGTTAACCCTAAAAATCTGAAGATTTCCCCCATCCATTCAGAGTCACGTTTGGCTAAGAATTCATTAACAGTAATTATATGTACCCCTTTTCCTGTTAAGGCATTTAAGTAGGTAGGCATAGTTTCTGTTAAGGTTTTTCCTTCTCCTGTTTTCATTTCTGCAATGTTTCCAAAATGAATGGCAAGCCCACCTAATATTTGCACATAAAATGGCTTTTCTCCAATCACACGGCTTGCCGCTTCACGAACAACTGCAAAAGCAGGAACGATTAAGTCATTTAAATCAGTGCCATTTTCTAATTCTTTTTTAAATTCTTCTGTTTTCTTCTTTAATTCGGCATCGGATAATTTTTGCATACTCTCATCTAATGCTATTATCTTATCAGCAATACTTTCAAATCTTTTTAATTCTTTATACTCTGAATCTATTAATTTTCTAAAAAATCCCATCTTGTATCTCTCCTTCTTTACAGTATATTATAACATATTCCTACTCATTTGTTTTTCTTTTTTGCAATCTATAGTCTTCTTCGAATAAATCGTCAAAATCGTATTTGTTTTCTTCATAAATCGTGATGTATTCTGGAATGCCTTCTATTTCTTCTTTTATCGTGTAATGGTATCGTTCTTCTAAAAAAGAGGTTTCTAAAGTATATTTGTCATAATAGGCATTTAAGACTATAAAATTTTTGGCATTGCTTTCATCTGCTTTTATGGCAAGACTCGCTAAATCTTTTTTAATTTCTTTAAATAAGGTGGTTCTTTTTAAGAAATTTTCTTTTCCTAACGGAATCGCTTTATATTTGTAGGTTTTTACTATTAAATTTCTTATCTCGTTTTTTTCAGTAAAAGTCTTATCGGCTATTTCTTTTATTAACTCGTCTTCTTTTCCGTTGATAATACATGACTTTAATTTTTCTTTTCCTATTATTTCACTTATTAACAAAAGATATTCATTTTCTTCTCTATAAGTAAATTCATCGCAATATTTTCCACATAAGGCTCCACAATATCCTTCTTCTAAATCAAGATATTTCTTTTGCAATTCATCCCCTATTGTACAATGTATGGTTTCGTGTACTAAAGTAGCGTTTGTAGCATAAGACTCATATAAAATAATGGTGTTATCTTCCTCTATATATCTACCTGTTACGGAATTATTTTCATAAGGCTTGTATTCTATTTGAACACTCGTTATCTTATTTAGCATTTCTAATATGGCTTCTCGTTCAAAGAGTTCTCCTTCATCTGTTAAGTATTTGCTCCATATAAGTTTTAGATATTCTTTTTGTTCTTCCGTGTAATTATTATTTCTATCTATATATTTTTTACACATATTGATTAAAAACTGAAGATTTCTTTCTTCTTTTAGAATTTTTTCATCAAAAGAATATTCTTTTTCTAATTTTGGTATATCTTCAATTAATAGATTGCCATATTTCTCACTATAAGATTCTAAATTTGATAATAAGCGATACAATATTAAAATACCAATTAAGTATAATAGGACGACTTTTGTTTTTGTGGAATGAATTATATTAAGTAAGTCACATTTAATATGGTATTTTTTATATAAAAATCTTGTTTGTTTCTTGCTTAACTTTCTTTCTTCTCCATCTTTTTTTATTGCAAAAAATTCATTTAGATTACAACTATAATAAATTTTATCTCTTTGTCCATTCCTTCCAGGCAGTTCTCCTAAATAATATTTTTTCATGTAACACACCTCCTTTAAAACTTCACCATCATAGTTTACTTACATTTTCCTTAAAATACAAGAAGATTTGCAAATAAAAAAGGCTTAAATTTAGTCTTAAGCACTTTTTTAACTATTTCACGTTTATAATTCCGTAACGTCCATCTTTTCTTTTATAAAGAACTGACACGCATTCTTCATCGATATTTTTAAATACAAAGAAGTCATGGTCTAATAACTCTGCTTGTAAAATGGCTTCCTCTTCGTCCATTGGTTTCATTTCAATAGATTTTCTTTTTACAATTTCTCTTTCGTTTACTTCTTCATCTGTTACGTCAAATTCTAAGTTTAAATCCATTAAGTCATTGTTTTTAAATTTGTTTTTTAATCTTGTCTTGTTTTTTCTAATTTGTCTTTCTAACTTGTCGACCATTAGATCTGTTGCAGCATACAAATCTTCATGTCCTTCTTCTGCACGTAATGTAAATTTACTAGTTGGAATGGTTACTTCAATAATTTGTGATAAATTACTTACTTTTACATTGACATAAGCCTTAATATCACTCGGATTTTCAAAGTATTTATCAAGTTTTTCAAATTTATTCGTTACATATTCTTTTATGGCTTCTGTAACGGTTATCTTGTCCCCTCTTATAATGATTTCCATAATTCACCTTCCTTAATCCGATTATAACATAGAAAAAATAAAAAAACTACTAAACAGTAGTTAATTGTGTAGAAGTTACATCAACGGCTTGTAGGCCTTTAGAAGTTTCAATTAATTTAAAGTCAACGATATCTCCTTCTTTTAAAGTTTTGTAGCCTTCTTTGGTTATAGCAGAGTAATGAACGAATATATCTTCTAAGTCATTGCATTCAATAAAGCCATAGCCTTTTTCATTGTTGAACCACTTCACTTTACCACGCATTTCAACACCTCTTTCTTCTATATTTACTACCCACAACTTAACAATACCACCTTTGGGGGGTGATAAACAATAAAATACGTTCGACAAAGTTCGCATAGGAAAATTTTTGTCTTAACCATTAAAAATCACGTCCCTTTTTTCTAGATATTTTTTGTATATTTAGAAAGTTTCTTTTTAGACCTAAAACTTTTTTGTTAGCCTTTTTTTCTGAAAATAAGTAATATAAAAATGATATCCTGACAAAGGTGGGTGATGAAAGTTATGAAAAGTTCTTTTGTAAATCATTCTTTAAATTACTTGATTAAGAATAACGCCTGTGATGATAAACAAATTAACATTTTTCGATATACTTTAGAATCACTTTATTCTTTCATTACCAAAACTGGAGTTGTATTGCTTTTATCTATTATTTTTAAGACTTTTGCTATTACACTACTAACAATTCTTCTATATTCTTTTCTTAGAGGGTTTGCCTTTGGTATTCATGCTTCTAAAAATATATACTGCTGGATGATTACACTTACTATTTATATATTTGGTCCTTTGTTAATAAAGTATTTTATTTTTCCAATTGAATTTATTTATTTGAGTTTTGGTATTGGATTATTAGCGCTATTATTATGGGCTCCTGCTGATACTCCCTCTAGACCTTTGCTTGATAAGAAAAAAAGAAGAATGAATAAAATATTTGCAGTTACATTATCTATTATTTTTATACTTACTTCCTTTTATTTTAACAATGCTAATTATTATGAAATTGTTAGTTTCTTACTTTTATTAGAAACAATATGTATTTGTCCTTTGACTTATAAACTATTTAAGATTCCTTATAGAAATTATAAAAACTATAAGAAATAAGTTTGGTTTAAATTATTTATATAGATTTAAACAAATGGAAAGGAGGGAATATACGATGTCTACAATCTTTGCAAATGTACTTTCTGCTTTAGCAAAAGTAATGAACAATGGTGTTTCAACATTTACTCTTTTAGGATACTGGGATGAAACTGATTGTCCTGAAGAAATGCTTTAATATAAAAACACGCCGTATAATTAGCGTGCTTTTTTTATTTGTAATTTTATATAGTAAAAATCATTAATAATATCTATTTTTTCCTTTACTAAATGATTACGCATGATAGAAAATAAACCTAGTCCACTACCCCGATTTTTAGTTGAATAATAGATAGAACCTAATTCATCTATATCTATACTATTGCAAAAATTATTTCCTATTTTAATAAATATATTCTCTTCATCTTCAAATAAATCCATTAATATGATTGGATTATCTGTTACTTCACTTGCTTCAATCGCATTATCTAGCGCAATACCTATACATTCCGAAATACTATTAAATACTTTAGGAGGCAGTTTACTGAAAGGGTCATTTTTTATTTTATTGTCCACAATTACATTTAAATTCGAATTGTATAACTTCTCTGCTACTATACCTTTAATTCCTTTTGGAACATTATACAAATTGTTGTTTTTAATGCTAAAGTTTGTTTCTTCTTCTAGTAAATCATCTATTAAAGCATTTACTTTTTTATTTCCATAGGATTTTATAGCATATAATTTGTTTTTAATATTATGTTTATAAATTTTATATTCATCTAAAAATTTCCCATATTTATCGTTATAATCAATTAATCGTTTATTAGAATCTTTTAATGCTATCTCAGTAGTTTTAGATTTAAATACAAAGGCAAATAAAATTATAAATATGATAACTAAACAAATTAAAAAGTGTATTTCATTACTACTTGAAAAATTTTTAACACTTAACATTCCTAATATTGCTGTTGTTAAATACATTAAATAAGAAATGTTAGTAACACTAGAATTTGTTATCAAATATTTTAACGATTTTTGCAATAACCTTTTCATAGGTTTTACGGAAAAAATTATATATTCAATTAATCCTATACAAATAGATAAACATAATTTTAAATAAGTTATTAACATTGCGCCATTATTGCTATTTAAAATTTTTAATTCAGATAGACCAGTAGTTAATAATATTTCTAATAAAATCAATATTAGAAAAATTATTATATAACTGATAATAATATTTTTAATATCTTTTTTATAAATCAATTTAAAGTTATAGCAGATTACAGCAAAAGAAAAAACTGTTTTAATTTCGTCGTTAGTATACAAATTATTACATAATACTAAAATTGATGTTAGCACTATAATCAGAATATTTTTTTTATTTATAATTAATTTTGTATTGTTTAATTTTGCATAACATAAATCACAAAAAAATATACATGAAAATGATACAAGTACTGGAATCAATACATCAATTATTTCTTTCATAATATTCTTCCACTTCCTTTTTATACTTTTTAGATAACATATGTACTTTTTCTCCTGTATCTAATAAAAAATAACCTTTTGTCCAATTAAAAACTTGTACTCTGTCTAAGTTAACAATACATGCTCTATGTACCATTTTAAATCGACTGTCTAAATAATTTACTGCGTCGATTACATTTAGATAAACTGCATAGTTTGTTTTGTCAGTATTTACAATAATCTTTCTAGATTCTTTATCTCTATATAAATGTGTAATAGAACGGTAAAAGATTTGAAGGTTTAAGTTTCTACTACTAAATTTAAACATTTTATTGTCAAAATTCTTCTTAAAAATAAGTTTCATATCTTTTTTTAATTTGTGATCCATGTCATGAAATTTTTCAATAAAGTCCATAACGTTATACACGTTACGATAAGTTGTCTCAAACATTTTATCATGATTTGTAATAAAAATAATTTCACTTTCCCAGTCGATTTCACGAACAAATTTTGCAATGTCTATTCCACTAATTTTCGTTTCTAGTTCAATATCTAGTATATAGATTTTACGATCCGCTGTGTCTTCTATGATTTCTTTTAATGCGTTTGTACATTTTGTAAAATATTCTATTTTAATTTCTTCCTCTTTAAATATATCTAATTGTCTTAAAATATTTTTTATTTCTAACTGTGCTTTTTTGTCATCTTCTACCACTACAATTTTAATCACACTTCTACACTTCCTTACGTTTACTATTTGCAATTATAACATAAATTGCATTAAAAAAATACAAAATTGCTATTTTTTGTATTCTTCAAATATATAATGATAATGGACTTCGGGGAAAGTAGTGGCTATATTATAATTATTCGTTATGTTTTCTGCAATCTTAGAAATGTTTTCAAGATTTCCATATACCATTAATCGTTTTGGTTTAAATATTGTTGAAAAAATATGTTGCAATGCTTTATTTAATTGTTCATTAAAAAGACTTAAGTCAATTCTTAATGTTCTTTTTTCATTTTTTTTCATAAAATAATAATCTAGATAATGATTTGTAATATTTAAATAAGCAGTATTCGTATCAATTTTTAGGATTTCTTCTAAATCTTTATACTCTATTTTATAGAAATATTCTTTTAATAATTCTTCATATTTTTCTAGAGTAACCAAATTTATATTCTTATTTTTTATAAAACAAATATTATCTCCAAATAAAGATACTTTAATATGGTTTTGTTTTAGAAATTTACTAAATTCATCTATAAATAATGAACTATTTATTAGTTCATCTTTTTTGATGCTTTTAAATTTGGCCTTTTTTATGTTATCTTTTTTTATATCCAAAAAAAAGAGTTCATCGTCACATAGGTATATAACATAATGCATTTTCTTCATTTTATCAACTCACTTGTTTTTTTAAATATTTTTGTTTTGTTGTTTCTCCCCCTTTAATATGACGAATTTCTAAATGTTCTTCTAAAACATTCCTTACTTGTCTAAATAATTCAGGAGAAATTTTTTTTAATCTTTCTTTCATATCCTTATGTATGGTACTTTTGCTTATTCCGAATACTTTTGCCACTTCTCTTAGTGTTTTTTTACTTTGAACTATATATAGTGCTTCTTTTCTTACTCTTGTAAGTAAATCTTTATTCATTATTTAAACAACCCCTTGATAAACTATATTTATCTCTGGGGTTGTCTAGTACTTAATTTAATTCATTTATATCCATGACATAAAAACTTTCAGGGTTTAATACTTTGCCATCATAATTGACTTCGAATAACATTGAATTTGCATTGTTTGAAAATTTGTTTTTGTCACTTTTGCCTAAAACTGTATTTTGATTTATAGAATCATTAATTTTTACATTTATGTCTTTAAGTCCATAATATATAGTGGTAAGACTACTATTATGAGATACATAAACAATATTGTTTAAAATATCATCTTGTTTAATGTCTATAACAGTTCCATCATAAACGGCAACGACGTCAAATTCTTCATCACTACTATATACAACACCGCTATTTTGTAAGTATGTGTTTTCATAATAGATTAATGATTTTTCTTGCTCTTCAGTACTTGCATCTTTTTCATAGAAGTAATTACTGATTCGTACTTTGTCACTGGTATAAGGTCTAGTAATCTTTGGTGTCTCAGTTATGTTTGTAACAGGAGTAATGGGATCTAAAATAGAGTTCATTACATATTCTTCATCACTTTCATTGGTTGGTTTTAAGTTCTTTGTTACAAAAAATAAGGAGATAAAAATTACACTTATACTTGCAACACATAATACTCGTTTTACGCTTCCTTTCAATTTTCTTTTAGTCATCTAATCACCTTCCTGTTAGATAGTTTCACCCAAAAGAAAAAGTTTTATACCATTTTATTGATTGTGATGTTGTTGTAATAGTGGCTTAAGATTTCTTTATAGTTGTATCCTTCTTTTGCCATACCATTTGCTCCATACTGACTCATGCCTACGCCGTGTCCATATCCTTTTGTGGTAATGATGATTTCACTTTCGCCAATGTCAATATCAAAATCCGTAGAACGAAGATTTAATAAACTTCTTACTTCTGTTCCTTTAAATTTTTTATTGTTGATTTCTAAACTGTTTATGCGATGACTTGCACTGTAATTTATATTATCTATGGTTATGGCATTACATTCTTCTAATTTTAAGGATTTACAAAATTGGTCTTTGTCTATATTTGTGGTAACGGCAAAATTATTTAGGGTTTCATTGTCCCAAGAAGATGTGGTTGCTTTTATATAAGGTAAGTCAGTTTGAAATACTGCTTTGGCATCTTCTGTTGCTCCATTACTCATAGCAAAGTAAAAAGATTCAATTATTTCATTATTATAATACATAACTTCTTTTTCGGTATCACGGACAGCATTTGTGATTTTATTTAAATATGTGGTATAATTGTTTTTCCATTTTTCTTGCATTTCTTCTTTGTTAATATAGGATTGGTTTGTTACATTTGTTAAAATGTCATAGTCTTCGCTTTCATTATGTAAAATTTTATACATAGCATAACTGCGTGAAGCAACTGCTTGGGCTTTTAAGGCTTCTATTTCAAAAGAAGCAGGCATTTCGGCGGCTAAAACTCCTATAAGATAATCTTCTATTTTTAATTCTTCAATGCGCTCTTCTTTTGTTTTTATTTTGATGGTGTCGTCTTTATCAAAAAAAGAGTGATTAGTTTCTTTATTTTTACTAACCACTGCTACTGTAATAATACTTAAAACAACGACTATACAAATGAGTATTTTGTTTTTCATAAATATTCTCCTTATGATATTGTACTAACACTTAAAAAATCAAAGATAAAGTTTGTGAGTAGGTAGGCAAGTACAAGTGATAAAACAACAACTAGTATTCTTGTTTCCCATACTCGTTTACTTTTGATAAATTTTTCATAATTGATACCACTTAAAGAAAAAATACACAACATAATATTAAAAACATATACTAATAATTTATAGTTCATTATATTCGCCATTTTCGTAATTTATGATTTTATTTATTCTTTTTAGGTGTCTTTCTTCATTTGCCATTTTGGTACTGATAAAGACATCTATAATTGACATGGCTTTTTCTAAAGGAATGTCTGCTCCAATGGCAATCACATTTGCTCCATTATGATTTTTTGATTTAAAGGCATCGTCTTCATTAAACACTCTTGCACAACGAATTCCTTTTACTTTATTTGCTGCTATACTAATTCCTATCCCATTGCCACAGATTAGGATTCCTAAAGAATCATCGTTTTTTATGACATTTTCACCTACTTCAAATGCAAAATCAGGATAGTCATCTACTTCTTTGTTTGGAGTTTTGGTATTGTATATATCAAATCCATCTTCTTCTAAATTTTTCATTATCTCTTTTTTTATTTCAACTCCTCGATGGTCAGAGCCTATAAAAATTTTCATTATTTTTTTCCTTTCTTTATTTAATTATTTGCTTTTTTTACTTTTTTTCTCACACATTTTAATTATAGCATAAAAAAAACTGCTTATGCAGCCTTATTATCATTATTTAGACCATATTTACGGTTAAATTTTTCAATATTTCCAGTTCTTTTTGTATTTCCTTGTTTTCCTGTATAAAAAGGATGACATTCGCTACAAATTTCAACTTCAATATTCTCTTTTGTTGATCTTGTTTTAAAAGTTGCACCACAAGCACATTTTACAGTGGCTTCTTTCATTTCTGGATGAATATTCGCTCTCATAATTCGCTCCTTTCGCCATACCTAATCTTAGGCATAGATTCTTTCGTCTTTTGTATTATATCACATTTAAACAAATTAGCAATCCCCTAATTTAGTTTATGATTTTAAACTTGTTTCTTGCTTATTTTTTTTCTATAAACTTGTTCTACTGACTGTTAATATTTCTATCAGATAAATCCTTTACTTTAATCTCCTTGAAATTAGTTTTCTAGTTGAAAAAATTAATAGAATTATTGTTAGGTCCAAAACTAAAAAGTCTTGCTTATTCATTTGTAACTGCTTCCCTCGATAACAGATGAAGGTGGCAAACGCTAGAGGTTTTGCATCTCGAAAAATACACTATAATACAACTAAATAATGACGTTAAATTACTAATTTACCAAATTTAATATAAAGGAAAGGAAATTTGCTAGAGAATTTCTCAAAAAAAGACCAAGTTGCCAAATTCATACGAATTTAGACAAAATTAATATTTTTTGATTTTCAAATAATTTTCATAGTTGGAGGTTCTAATGTATCTTTTATTTTATTAAAAATATATTTTTGGCCTTTATAATTTAAATAGTACTCATTTTTAGTCGTAAAGAACTCTTTATTTGCTGTTATATCTTCTATATTTATATATGTAATGTTATTTTGATTACATAATTTTTGTAATTCTTCATTTATTTTTTTTATTTTTGTTTTATTTACTAAATTGGTTTCATATAGACTAATTAAATAAATCTTTTTGTTGTTTAATTTTCTTAAGATTGTTAGTACTTCTTTATATTTACTTAAATATCCATTTATCTTAGTAGAACCTAAATTATTTTTTTTGGCATAGTTATTTAGTTCGTCCATACCAAGAGTTATGGTGATAATATCCGCTTCTTTCACGGCTTGTTTTAATTTTATTTTTTTTTCTATATTTTCTATGTTGTTATTTAATTTGTTTACGAGATTGCTTGCTGTCTCATCTACTTCATTAAAGTTTTTATAGTAGTTTTCCAATTTGTTATTTTCATTTAAATATTCTATTAAGTATTCATTATAGTCGTATCCTTCTATATGATAAGAAGTCATTCCAGTTGAAATGCCATCTCCAAGAACTAAAACGTTTAGATTGTCTTTATCAGTATGAAAGTAAATAATTGATGTAAAAATGGTTCCTAAAGTAATAATAATTAATATTTTATATTTCATAATTCCCCCATATAAAAATAGTAGTTTCTACTACTATTTTATTTCTTCTATATGAATATTAGCACCAACATTGGATAGTTTTTTTACGATATTTTCATATCCTCTTAAAATGTATTGAATGTTTGTAATATTAGTTTTGCCTTCTGCTATTAGAGCGGCTAGGAAAAGAGTGGCTCCTGCTCTTAGGTCACTTGCTTCAACATCAGTTCCATAAAATTTTGAAGGTCCTGTAATAATTTCAGTGTTATCAATAATATCTATATTGGCTCCCATTTGTTTTAGGTATTCTACATGCCCCATACGTTTGGCATAGATAGTTTCTGTTAAATGAGATGTTCCAGTAGCATTTGCTAGTAATACACATATGGGTTGGGCAAGATCTGTTGGATATCCAGGGTAAACTCCTGTTTTAATGTCTGTTGCTTTTGCATTTTGGCATCTGCTAATAATAATTTCATTTGTTGTTTCTACATAATTAATGTTCATTTCTTTTAATTTTACAAGAAGACTTGCTAAGTGTTCTGGAATGATATTAGAAATTTTCAAATTATCTCCTATTAGAGCCCCAGCAATGATATATGTACCTGCTTCTATACGATCTGGAATAACGTCTACAATTGCATGTCCTAATTTTTTTACACCTGTTATTTTGATTGTACTTGTTCCAGCACCTTGTATGTTTGCTCCCATGTTATTTAAAAAGGAAGCAACGTTCACAATTTCTGGTTCTTTTGCAGCATTGTATATCGTCGTTTTGCCTTCTGCTTTTACTGAAGCGAGCATTAAGTTAATGGTTGCTCCAACACTCGCAAAGTTTAAAGCAATTTCTGCTCCCTTTAATTCTTTGGCATCAATAATAAATTTATTTTCTTCCATCGTAATGGTTGCACCTAGGGCTTCAAATCCTTTTAAGTGGTAATCAATTTGTCTTGCACCAAAGTTACAGCCTCCTGGAAAATAAATTTCTACGTGTTTGAATTTTGAAAGCAAGGCTCCCATAAAGTAATACGAAGCACGTAATTTATTGGATAATTTTTCTGGTATTGTTGTATTTATAATTTGACTAGAATCGATTTTTATAGAATCTTCTTCTACTACCAGTTTTCCATTTAATAATTCGATAATTTCTTTTAAAACATCAACATCTGTAATATGAGGAACATTGTATATAATGGTTTCTTCATCAGAAAGAATTGCAGCGGGTAGTAGGGCAACTACACTATTTTTAGCACCATTTATTTTAATAGTTCCACTTAATAAATTACCACCTTGTATTACTAATTTTTGCATTTCATCACGTTCCTTTTATCTCTTTAATTATATAATTTTATGTCTGATTTGTCGAGTTCATGCCGGTTTAATATTTACATAAATGAAAAACACCTATTATAATTAATAAAATAGACCCAAAAATAGTTGCATAAACTCCTAGTAATCGATTGGCATATTTGCCTATTAACAAACCTATATATGTGAAACAAAAACTTGTAATAGAAAATATAACAACTGCTGTAAACATGTTACTAGTAATAGCACTGAGTCCAATTCCCGTTGAGAAACTATCTATGGAAACGCCTAACGAGAATAAAAGCATATTAAATATATTCATGTTTTTTGGTTTATCTTCTTGTTTTATAAGTTCAATTAACATTGTAATGGCTAAATAAATTAAAATAATTCCTAAGAGGAAATTACTTTTTAACATAAATATTTCGACGATTTTGTTTCCAATTAAGTTTCCGATTAAAGGCATTATAAAATGCATAATTCCTACAATAATAGAGAAGAGTAAACATCTTTTTTTGGATATATTGCCAGTTCCTATTCCAAGGGATAGAGAAAAAGTATCCATACTTAAGGCAATGGCAATGGTAAGTATTGTAAGACTTTCTTTCATAAAAAAATCCTCCTTAGTTAAATATACTAAGGAAGGTTTTAGAAAATTACATATATTTTTTAAATATATCTTTTACAAACCATTCGTAGTCGACATCTTTCATATTCGTTTCTTGGGCTTCCATTAAGCATAGGGGAGGGAAGAGTACACACCACCAATTTTCTCCTTCACCTTTTCCTAATGTGACAACTAAAGAATCATACATTCCACTTTCATATTTTACACCTTTATAACTTTTTTCTGGAAAGTAATTTTTCCCATAATTGATTTGGTAGGGAAGGTTATAGTTGTTAATCATTGTTTTAATTTCAGGTATTTTTTGATTGATAGCAAGACTTACTTGTTCTTTGTTTTGAGGGACTGCTATATCGTTTTTTAGAATATTTTCAATGTTGTTTTTTATTTCCATCTTGGTTGCTTGATCTTCAAAAGTATTGCTACTTGCAATGACTCTTAATCTTATTGCATTATCTGGAATTATATATTCTTCTTCACCTTTGTTTATAAAACATATTACTGTAAATAAAAATAAGACAATAATTATTTTTTTCATTTTAGTTCACCTAAATAATTATGTCTTAATTGTTTATTTTTTATTCATATTACTGATTTTCGTTTAATAAAGTGTCCATATTTGCTTTTCTATTGTGTTCAATTTGTACCCATTTTAAGTCTTTTTTGAATAAACATATAATGTTAATTGGTATCCATGACATTAGAAATACCATAAATAATAATATTCCATGCATTGTTGTTTCAATATCTCTTTTATAATAAAGAATTACAAACATATTCATAATGATACAGCATAAGTAACCAATCATGAAACATACATAACCTAATGAGAAAAAGTAAGAAAATAAATCGTTTAATTCAATTCCTAAAATATTAAATACGCCAAGCATTAATGTTAATCCAACACCTAATACTTGAAAATAAGGTGCTATGGCAAACATAAATTTATCTAATGCTGCAAAGTCTCTTTCTTTTATAATCTTTTTTAGTAAAGGTTTTTTGTAGATTCGAAAGCATTCGATAATTCCTTTGCTCCAACGACTTCTTTGATTCCAAGAATCCATAAATTTTAAAACTTGTTCGTCATAAGTTATAGCATCTTCTACATACGCAATTTTATATCCTTTTAATACACATTGAATAGATAATTCTATATCTTCAGTTATTGTTTTCGGATCAAATCCTTCGTCGATTACACTTTTAGAAACCATAAATCCAGTTCCATTGATTGCAGCAGCAGAATCTATTTTCATACGTGCTTTGTTAAAAAAGAAATTTTGAATATAATAGAAAATAGAATGACTTGCACTTAACCAGTTATCTTCAATATTTTTACTATCTTTTCTTCCTTGTGCTACTTTATATCCAGAAAGGTATGTGTTGTTCATTAATTTTAAGAAATCAGGATGTACAACATTATCAGCATCAAAAATAATATAGGCATCATAATCCTTTTTCTTTAATTTGGCAAAAGCAAATTTTAATACGTCTCCTTTTGATTTTACTGGAACAGTCACATTCACGGCTTTCGCTCCTGCTTTTTTTGCAACTTCATAAGTATCGTCGTTACTATTGTTTACAAATGTATAAATGTCATATAAATCATTAGGATAATTTTGTTCTTTTAAACTTTTTATTAGATCCCCTACAACTTTACCTTCATTTCTTGCCGCAATAACAACAGCAAATTTTGTTCTTGCTCTAAATGGACGAATTTTTGGTATGTCTTCTTTTTTGAAAGCAAATAATCCTGTTATAGCAAAATATAAGCCATATAAAAGCGTGATGATAAATAATATATAATAAATCATTTGTACCATACTATTACTCCTTTATTAATAACACTATATAATTGAATTGTGACTAAAATGTGACTTTTTTGTTATTAACTCTATTCCATTTTATATTTTCTACACTAGATTGTCAAGTTTTTAAGGATATGTTCCACATCTCTTTTATTACATGACCTATTATTAGTGTATTTATTGTTCAATGAAAATATAACGAAATTTTCCACATAAATCTTTTTCGCAAGATATTTTCGCATTTGGAAATTTTTGGGTGGCTAATTTTATAATTTCATCTTTTTGGGTTTCTCCAATTTCAAAGGCAATTAGTCTTGGTTTATTTTGGATTTTTTCTAGTATTCTTCTATAAAAAATAATGCCATTTTCTTCTGCATATAAAGCGATTGGAGGTTCATAGTAAACAGATTCATCTACACTTTCTTCTTTTCCGATATAAGGCGGGTTAGATATTATAACGTCATAATTTTCTGTTATTGTTTCCTTTAAAATATCAAATTGTTTGTATTGCACTGTCACGTTATTTTTTATACTGTTTTCTTTTGCAACTTGTAAGGCTTCTTTTGAAATATCGATTCCTTGGCAAAAAAAGTTTGTATTTTTGGCAATAGCAATGGCAATACAACCGCTCCCCGTACATATATCCAAAAACTTTAATGATTCTTGTTTGTATTTCTCTATTTTTTTTAAAACTTTTTCTACTAAATATTCTGTTTCAAATCTAGGAATTAAGACATGCTCATTGACATTAATTTCAACATTTAAAAAAGCGACATTCCCTATTAAGTATTGAATAGGGTAGCCGGCATTTACTTTTTTTATTGCTTCTTCGTAGTTTGTTTGATATTTTTCTTGTAATAATTTTTTATCTAAATCGGTTAGAGTTCTTTTTGTAAACATTATTCTCCCTCTAATTTTCTTCTTTGATCTTCTGTAATTAAAGCCGTAATAATTGGTTCAAGGCCTCCGTCCATCACACGATCTAGTTCCATAATAGAAAAGTTAATGCGATGATCTGTTACACGATTTTGTGGATAGTTATAAGTTCTTATTTTTTCAGAACGATCTCCTGATCCAACCTTACTTTTACGCTCTTGTGTTACTTCATTATTTTTTTGTTGTTCTAAATTATCATATATTTTGGCTTTTAATATAGACATAGCCTGTTCTTTATTTTTCATTTGACTACGTTCATTTTGACAAGTTACTACGGTATTGGTAGGCAAATGGGTAATTCGAACGGCAGAGTTTGAAGTATTTACCGATTGTCCTCCTGCTCCACTTGAATGGTAAACATCAATTTTTAAGTCACTTTCTTTAATTTCAATATCTACATCTTCTACTTCTGGCATGACAACAACGGTGGCAGTGGAAGTATGAACTCTTCCTGCAGACTCTGTTTCTGGGACTCTTTGCACTCTATGCGCTCCACTTTCGTATTTTAGTTTTGAATATACATTGTCTCCTTTAATCATACATTCTACTTGAGAAAATCCGCCACTAGTTCCAGAAATTTCGTTAATGACTTCTATTTTCCAGTTATTTTTTTCGGCGTAGTAAGTATACATTCTAAATAGGTCTCCAGCAAATATATTGGCTTCATCTCCACCAGCCGCACCACGAATTTCCATAATAACGTTTTTGCCATCATTTTCGTCTTTTGGAATTAATAAAATTTCTAATTCATTTGTTATTTTTGTTAATCTTTCATTTTGTTCAATAATTTCCATTTCTGCCATTTCTCGAAGGTCTACATCATTCATTAAACTTTTGGCTTCTGTAATTTTTTCATTCGCATCTTTATATTCTTCATATTTTTTTACAATATTTTCTAAATCGCTTCGTTCTTTAGAAAGTTTACTTACTTTTTTAAAGTCTTGCATGACTTCTGGTTCCATCAGTATTTTTTCAATTTCATGATATCTTTTTAGAATGGCTTCTAATCTATTTTCCATAAGTTATTTCCTCTCGTATTTATTTATAAAGAAAAAGAATAGTTATAACATGGAATCTTCTTCGTCTTCATCACTAATTACAACTAAATCTTTTAAATCGTCTGTTTCATCATCGTCATCTGTTTCATCATAAAAAATTTCTTCATCTTCGTTTTCTTCTTCCTCAAGGTCTTCCATGTCATCTGTTACAATATCTTCATCTTCATCATCAATAATTACGTTTCCAGCATGACGAGTTTTTAAATCCCATGTGCCATCATCTAACATAATAAATCTTTTATCTAGCGTTAACATTTCAAAGAAATCTCCAATTTTATCTTCTATTATGGCTTCTGATAAATTAATTAGTTTTCCAATTTCATTAAATAAGTCTATTATTTTCATTTTTTGTTTTTTTTCTGTTAGAATTGCAAATGCAATATCATCATAAGACATAGTTTCTAATTCTTCTTTACTAAGACTTTTTAAATCCATAATTTTTCCTCCTACATTTTAGATGGGATTTCCATTACTAAAATCTCAAGTAAGTCTTTTATTATATCTAAAGTTAGGGAAAGTAAGGTTACCCAATCTCTTTTTTTCTCATAATCTTCTAAATTATTAATATGATTATTTTCGTAAAATGTATTCACTAAAACACATATTTCATATAAATAATTTGCAATTACCGAAGGCATCCTTGTTTTAAAGGCATAATTTAAGATTTCATCTAATTCTAGAATTTTTAATCTTAAACTTCGGTCGTGAACATTATATATTGTTTTTGATAAGTTGTCTACAAAAGTTTCATTATTTTTTATAATTTTTTTTGTTCTTACATAGGTATAAAGAATATATGGCCCTGTTTTTCCCGTAATTCCCGCAAATTTTTCAATATCAAAAATATATCCTTTTTCGCGATTGTTCTGTAAATCAGCGAATTTTATAATAGCGCCGATGATTTTTTCTAAGTCTTTTTCTTCATATTCTGTATTGTGACTTTCATTATTTAAAAATATTTCTTTGGTTTCCTGAAATAACTCTTGTAATTTTGGTGTATTTCCAGCACGGGTTTTGAAAGGTTTTCCATCACTGCCATTGATTGTTCCCAGTCCTAAAAATTCACAATCAATATTTTTTGTTTCTTCTATTTTTTTAGCAACACGGAATACTTGGGTAAAATGAAGGTTCTGACGACTATCAGCAACATACAAAACTTTATTAGGATGATAGTCTTTTTCTCTTTGAAAGAGAGTTGCCAAATCTGTTGTTCCGTATAAATAGGCACCATTTGATTTTTGGAAGATTAATGGGGGAACTTCAATTTTGTCATTTTCCTTTCTAACATCCACAACTTGGGCTCCTTCGCTAGATTTTAATAGTTTTGCTTTTTCTAAGGAGTTTTTTACATCTAAAATATATGGATAGGCATTAGATTCTCCTAACCAAAGGTCAAAGGATACTCCTATATAATCGTACATTTTTTTGATGTCTTTTTTTGATATTTCTAAAATTTCTTTGAAGTATGTTTGATACTCTTCATTTCCCTCTTGTAAGTCTTTGGTAATGTTAGCACAAATTTCTTTGATACTTTCATTTTCCTTACATAGACCACTGATTTTTGGATATAAATCAGAGAGGATTTCTAATGTAATTTCACTTGGAGCAATGTTTTTTTGCTTTAGTCCATAAATTACTTGGCCAATTTGCAAGCCATAATCTCCTAAATGGACATCTGCTATGACATTTTGATTCATATAGTTTAAAAGTCTTTTGATAGATTCTCCTACAATTGCAGGTCTTAAGTGCCCAACATGAAGAGGTTTCGCAACATTGGCTCCTCCGTAATCTATGACAATTGTTTCTTGTTTGGGAAGAGTAACATTATACTTATTTTCTTTTTTCATTTTATTCAGACATTCATTGATATAAGAATCTGTTAAGGTAAAATTAATAAATCCTGGTCTTACACATTCTATTTTAGAAAATTTTTTTAATGCTTCTGTATTTTTTAGTAATTTTTCGACAATTTTTTCTCCTATATCAAAAGGATTTTGGTGTAACGTTTTGGCTAGTTCGAAAGTTCCATTGTATTGATAATCACATAAATCTGGACGATTGGATATTAATATTTCGGCCTTTGTATCTATATTATATAGATTTTTTATTTCTTCTATTAATTCTTTATTCATGAAAATCAACTCTTTCTTTGATTATGATTTTATTTCGTGCCTCATCGGTTTCAATAAAGTATTCTATGATAATTTTATCATCTAAAACCTCCATACTTCCTTCTTCCACACTTACATCGAATGTAATGCCTTCTTTTTTTAATTTTACTTTACAACTTTTCTTTTGTAAATCTAAGAAAAATATGTATTCTTTATTTTCACGAAAAAATGTTTTTTCTTCTATATTGATTGTTGTTTCATAATCTAACATATTAAAAACTATTTTTCTCTCATTATTTAATTTGTTTTCAAATGTATCTTTATATACTTCTTCATTATTTTTATAAAAAAAGCACGTAAAACTTTTCCATTTCATTTTCTTTTCCTCTTTTTTTCTAGGTCATTATAACATAGGAGTAGGGGGTGTGCAACTTGTAAAATAATACTTTGATAGAAATCAAATAAAAATTTTCATTAATAGATTTTTTGATTTTTTTCTAAAAAGATAAATAATTACTCTCCTAGATTTGTATTCTTTAAAAACAATATGTTGTGGTAAACATGCAATCTATAGATTAATTGAAAAAAATTAGAAAATGTTATAAAAAAGTGCAAAGTTTCCATTTATATTTGCTATTTTATAAATATAGAGAATGGTAAAATATTTATAGACAGGAGAATATATATGGAAGTAGGAAACAAAATTTTTGAATTAAGGAAGAAAAATAATCTTTCACAAGAGCAATTAGCAGAAAAAATGGAAATTACAAGGCAAACAATTTCAAAATGGGAATTAGGTGAAACTTCACCTGATTTAAAACAAGCAAAAGAATTAACTAAAATATTTAATGTTAGTTTAGATGAGTTAGCCAATAATGATATTAGAAATATCGTTATAACAAAATTAAATAATACTGAAAAGGTTGTTAAAAAAACAACAAGAACTATAAAAGTACTAGTTATAACAATTTATTTGCTTATTTTATTTTCAAGCATATTTATAGCACTTCATTTCATTATAAAAAAAGATTTTACCTCCAAATATCAAACTGAATTTACTTGTATTATCGACAATGAAGAACATTATATTAATGTAGATTTAGAAGATGGTAAATATTATTTAACATATAACGATAGTGGGAATGGTGGTATTATGAAACATCCTGCTGGTGATACTTTAGTTGATGTTTATGAAACACTTAAAACTTTCAAAAAATTTGTAATCAATATGGGTGGCACTTGTAAATAGAAGATCGACATTTTAAAGAAATTCTGTTAAAAATGAAAAATCGTGATATTGTAAAGAAAATACTTAGATGTCTTATTAGCAACAGAAAAAGGTCTTATTAGAGATTAGTTAAATGCAATGTTTAAAGAATATCTTCATGCTAGAAACATGGCTCTTCACTGTGACATTTACGTCCATTATACTTGAGTGGGAGAAGAATACAAATACTTAATCATGATGAACTTAAACTTTAAAGAAATAAAGAATCTTAAATAGCGAACTAGAATAACTAAAAATTTCTAGTTTTTATTTATTAGAAAAGCATAAAAATGTATTCTTTTTCTCATACTAAAAAAAGGTGAATAACTATGCGTCATGTTCGTTTTTTAATTAAGTTTGGGATTTTTATGTTTGTTTCTTTTGTTATTATAATGATAGGATTGTATACTTATGCTTATTTCAGCCCAAAATTAGAACTAACAAGTATAGGACAAATGTATATTTATGACAAAGATTCTCAACTTGTCTATCAAGGAAGTGGAAGCAGTGAATGGGTAAATTTAGAAGATATTTCTCCTTACTTAATTGATGCAGTTATTAATGTTGAAGATAAAAACTTCTATAAACACCAAGGATTTGATTATTTACGTATTGCAAAAGCGATGATGTTAAATATCAAAAATAAAACCATTGTGCAAGGTGCTAGTACGATAAGCCAACAATATATAAAAAATATGTATTTGGATTTTGACCAAACCTGGCGAAGAAAAATAGAAGAAGCATTCTTAACTTTAGAACTTGAAGTACATTATGATAAGGATGAAATATTAGAAGGATATTTGAATACGATTAATTTTGGAGCAGGAAACTATGGTGTTTTAAATGCAAGTAAATATTATTTTAATAAAAATGCTAGTGATTTAACTTTAGAAGAGGCTTTAATGCTTGCTGGAATTCCTAAAAATCCTAGTAATTATAATCCTGTTAATCATTATGATAAATGTATTGAAAGAGCAAAGATAGTGGCTTTATCTATGTTTCATAATGGGGCATTAGAAGAAGAGGTTTATAATAATTTATTTCAACAACCTATTGAAATATATGGAAAAAGAGAAACAAATAATTTACAAATGTTAATGTATTATCAAGATGCTGTTTTAAAAGAGTTAGAAAGTTTACCAGGGATACCTACTTCTTTACTTGATTCTGGAAGTTTAAAAATCTATACAAGTTTAGATATGAATGCTCAAACTAAATTAGAAAATGAAATTTTAGAAAATATTACTGATGAAAGTTTACAAGTAGCAGGTGTTTTAATAGACCCTGAAAGTGGGGCAGTACGTGCATTAACGGGTGGAAAAAATTATGCTGAAAGTCAATTTAATCGTGCCCTACAAGCAAAAAGGCAGGTAGGTTCTACTATGAAACCATTTTTATATTATGCTGCATTAGAAAATGGAATGACTTCTTCTTCTACTTTTGTAAGTGAACCTACTAATTTTGTATTTTCAAATAATCAAGTTTATAGTCCAAATAATTTTAATAATTTGTATGCTAATGAAGATATTACGATGGCCGCTGCACTTGCGTTTTCAGATAATATTTATGCCGTAAAAACACATCTTTTTTTAGGGGAGGAAACACTGGTGGAAACGGCAAAAAAAATGGGCATCACAGAAGAATTAACTCCTAATCCATCTTTAGCACTTGGTACAAGTGAAATGTCGATGATACGCTTTGCTAATGGTTATACGACACTTGCAAATGGAGGTTATCTAACAGATAATTATTTTATTGAAAAAGTAGAGGACTTAAATGGAAATGTTTTGTATGAACACAAGAATAAAAAGAAAATGGTTTTGAATTCTAATTATGTTTATATTTTAAATGAAATGTTATCGAATACAAGTAATGCTAAATTTCAAAGTTATACTTCTCCTACCGCTTTGTCTATTGCTTCTAAAATGAGTAAAAAATATGCTTTAAAAACGGGTACTACAAAAACAGATTATTGGACTGTGGGGTATAATAAAGATGCACTTTTAATGGTATGGCTTGGTTATGATAATGCGAGTGAAATTGAAAGTGTTGCGAGTAGGTGGGCTAAAAATATTTGGGTCAATACAATTGAAGAATATTTAAAAGATAAGGAAGAAAATTGGTACGAAACACCAAGTAATATTGTGGGTATTTTACAAGATCCAGTTACGGGAAAACCAGTAACAAATGGTAGTGCTAGTGTATTTTATTATGTAAAGGGTAGTGAAGGGAATTCTATTAGCCCAGATGTGAAGGCAACGGAATAAAGTTAAAAACTCTAACTTTTCATATTAAGTTAGAGTCAGATTGTTGACAAAGTGATATGTTCATAAAGAATGTATCGCTTTTTGTTTGCT